>CAYOQG010000234.1:0-9526 GCA_964405925.1 uncultured Phycisphaeraceae bacterium
CGTGGGGACCGGATCAGGTGGGCAGGAAATGCTCCAGATGTTCAAGAAGCATCCTGCGGGCGTCGGGCACAGTTCCCTTGATACGGGCACCGGCGGCGCGGGCGTGACCGCCGCCACCGAAGGCCTCTGCCACCTTGGCAACGTCGACCTACACGACGGGTCCCTGCGGCGGTGCCCCGGCGTCCGTGTCCGTCTCGAACGGCTCCTTGCTGCGGAAACTGGCGCGCACAAGACCGTCTGCCTGCTCCACCAGTAGTATGGAGACGACTACGGAGCCGATGCGGAGTGGCTCATTGACGATGTCTTCCGTATCTGTGCGTGTCGCCCCGCAGTCGGCGATTGCCTTCATTGACAGAGACATGACAGCCACCCTGTCGTCCGCCGCGAGTTCCAAGGTGTTAAGGGCTGCGCCAAGAAGTCGGACTCTCGCGGGTGACTCGCGTTGAAAAAGCTGCTGAGACAGCTCGTTGGGGCAGACACCCCGGCCCACGAGATCGGCAGCGGCAGCGAGGACACGGTGATCCGTGTTGGCATGCTGAAACCAGCCGGTATCCATTGCGATGCCGATGAAGAGCGCCTCCGCACACTCGCCGCTGACCGACCAATCAAGCGTTTGAGTCCAATCGTAGAGGATCAGGCACGTGGCTGCCGCTGACTCGTCAATCACGTAACAATCAGCGAGATCGTCACGAGTGACGTGGTGGTCGATGGCCACCTTTGGCACCGCCGTAGACTTAAGCCAGTCGGCGATCGGGTCAAGCTGACTGGACGCACAGGTGTCAAGTAGAATGATGCCGTCTGCGATGCTCAGATCGGACTCGTGGACTGCGTCCCGGTACACGGGCATGGATTCGTAGCGATGGAACGTGGCGTACCTACCAGGGATCGGATCGAACAGAACCGCCACCGGCGAGATTCCCCGCGACCGCAGCATTGCCCGCATCGCAACCAGCGACCCAAGGGCATCGCCGTCCGGTTTGACATGCGAAACGAGCAATGGCCTGTGCCATGACTCGATCAGTGCGGCTGCCTCCCGGAAGATCTTCTCATTTAATTTGCTCATGGCGTAAGACGGTCTGATAAAACCACGTTCACAGCGAGCAAGGCACCGCTCCCTCACGGTCGCGGCTCGGTTTTGTTCGATACTCTCAAGTCTAACGTGCCTCCGGGCCTTTCACGAGGACGGCTCATGACCACTCCGCACCGCCTCGATATCCCGATGCAGCTGCTTGGTCAATTCCTCTGTTGAATCAAACGTGCGTTGATCGCGCAATCGGTGCTCAAAACTCAGTTGGATCGACTGGCCGTACAAGTCGCCCGCAAATTCGAGCAGATGGGCTTCGACTCTGCGATCTACACCGGCGAACGTCGGTGCATGACCGATGCTGATGGCGGCGAGGTAACTGCGATCACCAGCCGACGCCCGCCCGGCGTACACACCGTCGCCAGGAATCAATTGGTCAGACACCGCTAAGTTAGCCGTCGGGAAACCGATGTCTCGGCCGCGACGGTCGCCATCGGTGACCGTTCCGATGAGGGTATAGGGTCTTCCCAGGCACAGGGCTGCCCGCCGGACCTTCCCCTCGCTCAGAAGACGCCGGACCAAGGAGCTCGATACCATCAGCGTGTCGCCTTCGTCGATCTGAACGGTCACGGGTTCGACGATGTGAACCTCGCAGTCGAAACGGGGGGCGACTCGCCGGAGCAGCTCAGGGGTTCCCTTCCGCCCCCGGCCGAAACCGAACGACGGTCCTTCGACGATGTGCGTCGGATGGAACTTCCGTACGATCACCTCTTCAATGAATTGCTCCGCCTCGATGGCGAGCAGCACCGGCTCACTTCTCGCTAGGACCACGATATCCGTGCCTGCGTCGAAGAGTAAGGCCAGCTTCTGGTCTACGGTGGAAAGGCGCTGAGGGGCATGGGCAGAGTCGACGATGGTGAGGGGGTGCGGTTCAAATGTGAGAACTGTCACCGGTCCACCCGTGTTGGCGGCAAACAGACCCGCCTGAGCGAGGAGCTGCTGATGGGCCCGATGCACACCGTCGAAGTTCCCCACGGTCAACACCGAGTGAAGAAGCGGTGGATCGAGGGCTTCCAAGCCGCTGACTACCTTCATAGGGATTCCCTGTTTAAGACGACACCGTTCCAAACACAGCGGTCTTCAGGCATCCAAGATAGCGCACGGGCGGGGTGCTGGCAATTACCGTGTCCGAAACGGCCCCGGATCGGTTGACATGCTGCCCGGGCATCGTATGAATGGCAGCGGTGTCAGACCCAACGGACAGTCCGGGTACGCCTCCCTTGAACGTCGCGCTATGCGTTGACTCGGATGCCCTTGACCGATTCGGGGGTGTGCTGCGGCATTTGCTGGTGGGCTTGGTCGACCAGGCGGTCCGCCTCCGTCTAGTCAGTTGCGACGCCCGTGTGGAGGCGTTGCGCCTCGGTCCGGTGCAGACCGTACTCCACGAACGGGTCGGTTGGCCTGTGACCACTCGACGAAGGGAGGCCCTGCTCGATTTGCTCTCGCAAAACCCGCCGACAATCGCACACGCCATGTCAGGCGCTTCCTACGGAGTCGCCTTGTCCATTGCTGAGGCCTTCGACGCAGACCTAGTCGTCCAGGTCACCTCGCTGGCGGACTGCGACGCCGTGTGCACGTTGCCCAATGAGCGCGTTGGGCGCTTCCTTGCTCTCAGCGAACCGCTACTCATGGTGCTGAGGGAACAGTTGCACATCCCGCAAGCGCGTACCGACCTGGCTCGACCTGGAGTGCTCGCCGCTCAGGAACCCGCCTCGTTCTCGAATCCCGAGCGGGTACCAGCGATCCTCTGCGTATCTGTCCTGGAGCGCGGAAGGGGCGTTGATCGTCTGCTCGACGCCATCAAGCTCCTGCGTGAACGCGGGCACAGCTTCATGCTGTTCCTCCTCGGCGAGGGGAGACGCGAATCGGCACTGCGGCGGATGATGGCTGAGTACAAGCTCTCCAGCCAGGTTACCTTCGCCCACCCATCCGGTGATTTGAGCCGGGCCATGTACAGTGCTGATATTCTCGTTCGTCCGGCTGCAGATACGGCCTTTTACGCGGATGGTCTGCAGGCCATGGGTGCCGGCGTGGCGGTGGTGAGTGTGTCAGCCGCCGTCTACGACCACTTGCACGACGGTGAGACTGCCGTTGTGTGTGACAAGCTAACCGCCCAGGCACTCGCTGACGGTATCGAGCGACTCCTCGCCGACCGGGCATTCGCACGAAACCTCGCCGGCAACGGGCAAGCGTACGTGCGTACACACCACGCCGCCAGTCATATGGCTGAAACCGTCGCGAATACGTACCGCCAGATCCTCTCGGGTCGAACCGGCATCCCCGTGACGGAGGAGTCGACTTGAAATGCGAGTCGGCTGGACGCGAAGACATAGGCGACCCGGCACCCGCCTTGGCAGATGCCCTGGCACACCGACTGGCGGGCGAGGTCAGGTTCGACCGCCTGTCGCGGACGATCTACGCCACCGATGCGAGCATATACGAGATCATCCCTCTGGGTGTCGTATTACCAAGAAACGTCGATGACATCGTAGTGACGGTGGAGGAGTGTCGGAAATATGGCACTTCCATCGTGGCCCGTGGCGCGGGCACAGGCTTGACTGGTGGGGCGATCGGCCCGGGCCTGCAACTGGACGTGTCTCGATACATGACCGCTGTCGACGCCTTCGATCCAGACGCTTGTACGATTGAGGTCCAGCCGGGCGTTGTGCTGGATGAGCTGAACGCCTGGTTGGCACCGCACAACCTGCAATTCGGGCCGGACGTAGCCACCAGCAATCGAGCCACGATCGGTGGGATGATTGCCAACAACTCCTGCGGTGCTCGCTCCATTGTCTATGGCCGAACAGTGGATCACGTCGTCTCACTTACGGTTGTTCTGGCGGATGGACAGGTCGTAACTTTCCAGAACAGAAACCATCGTGCGACCTTCAGCGGCGGTGAGCCCGATCGTCGAGCGGTGGAACTCATGGAAGGACTGGACCGAATCCGCGATGATTGCTACGAGGAGATCCAAGCGCGCTACCCCGAGATCCTTCGCGGCAACGGTGGATATGCGCTGGACAGGCTGGGACCTCGCGGATCGACAACCAACACGGTCGGCCTTCTATGTGGGAGCGAAGGCACCCTCGCCATTGTCGTCCGCGCTAAGCTGAGATTGGTTCCTATCCCGAAGCACAAGGGTCTTGGCATCCTGCACTTTGGCGATGTTCTTGATGCACTGGGAGCGACACCGGCGGTCTTACAGCACGACCCGTCCGCGGTTGAGCTGATCGATCGTTTGATCATCGAGGCGGGACGGGCGTTCCCGACGCTTCGGGGACGTTGCGATTTTCTTCAGGGTGATCCGACAGCGCTACTGGTCGTAGAGTTCCAGGGTGATGACGCTAAGGCCATATCATCTCACTTGGACGCCCTCGCGGCTGATAGCACGCTGATGCGAAACACCTATGCGGTGACGAAGCTGGTTGAGCCTTACCGGCAGGCCGGCGTATGGGAGATGCGCAAAGCGGGGCTCGGTCTACTGATGTCCAAGCCCGGTGACGCCCAACCTCACGCGTTTGTTGAAGACACGGCCGTGGATCCCGCGCGATTGCGGGAGTTCATCGAACGGTTTTTTGCGATCCTAGCGCGCGAGGACGTCGAAGCCGGCTATTACGCCCATGCCAGCGCCGGCTGCATCCACGTGCGACCCGTTCTCAATCTCAAGCAGGCGGATGATATCGAGCGGATGCGCCGAATCGCGGATGCAGTCAGTGACTTGACACTCGAGTTTGGCGGAACAATGACCGGCGAGCACGGCGACGGCATCGTCCGATCGTGCTGGCTCGAGAAGATGTACGGGCCGAAGATCATATCCGCCTTCCGGCAGGTGAAGGAGCTGTTCGATCCAGATCGCCTGCTCAACCCACACAAGATCGTAGACCCTTGGCCAATGACCGAACGCCTGCGCTACGGGCCGTCGTTCACATCACAGTCACCGAAGAGCCATCTCGATTTCACCGAACACGGGGGAATGGGTGGACTCGCCGGCATGTGCAGCGGTGTGGGGCAGTGTCGGCAGCGACTTACCGGGACGATGTGTCCGTCGTATATGGCCACCGGGGACGAGAGGCACACCACCCGGGCTCGTGCAAACGCGCTGCGGGTCGCCCTGTCCAACCGAGGCCTACTGTATGGTCTCGATGACCCGGCCTTGTCGGAGGTTATGGAGCTGTGTATTTCGTGCAAGGCCTGTAAGAGCGAGTGTCCGACAGGTGTCGACATGGCCCGACTGAAGTATGAGTATCTGTCGCATGGCCATCTCAGGCACGGTGTCAAGCCGAGGGCACGGTTGGTCGCCGATCTGCCGCACCGCCTGAAAACGGCGAGCTATTTCCCCAGGCTCAGCAACCTCTTCACGCAGTCAGGCTTCACGCGTGCCCTTATGGAGCGGTGGTTTGGGCTTGACCGTCGCATTCCGATGCCTCGCCTGGCCCACCGCACCTTCCGTTCCTGGTTCGATCGACACCGCAAAGCACGACAGGGGCAGAGTTGCACCCGCGGTCGCGTCGTGTACTTCGTCGACACCTGGACAGATTACTTCAGACCTGAGATTGGGATTGCTGCCGTAAAGCTGCTGGAACATGCCGGCTTCGAGGTGCTGTGCCCGCGCACGCTGTGCTGCGGCCGACCCGCCATCAGCCAGGGACTGCTTACAGAGGCCAAGCAACTTGCTGATTTCAACGTTCGGCGATTGACGCCTCTCGCTCATGCCGGTGTGCCAATTGTCGGCACTGAACCAAGCTGCATTCTGACGCTTGTTGATGAATATCCGCAGTTCGTACGCACCCACGCTGCCCGAAGAGTGGCCCAGCAAGCGATGATGATCGAGAGCTTTCTGCAACGGCTGCTTACTGACGATCCATCTGCCCTTGTGTTCAAGGCCCCGCCGGCACCACTTCTTTACCATGGCCATTGCCATCAGAAGGCGCTCGTGGGGTCAGCCGATGCGGTGGCGCTATTGCGTCGGGCGTACGGCGAACAGGCGTCCGAAATAGACAGCGGCTGTTGCGGGATGGCTGGAGCATTCGGCCACGAGGTCGAGCACTATGAAATCTCGCGTGCGATCGGCGAGCAACGCCTCTTTCCCGCCATCCGCGACCGCGGTGAAGCCCAGATCGCCGTCTCCGGCTTCAGTTGTCGCGAGCAGATCGACCACCACACCGACGCCCAGCCGCGCCACTTGATCGAATACCTCGCCGATATGCTGGCCTGACTACGTAGATGTTCTCTGTGGTGGCAAGTGGGTTTTTCGTTTGTTCGTGAAGGACCTACTCATTTGATCTTACAGATCAGCATAGGCTGTTAACGGCCTTATGCCAAGGGTCGTGAACTGCAAAGTCGGTCCGGGCTTGAGGGCGATGGTCCGACACCTGCGTTCACCTCTCACCCGACCTTCCCCTTGAGGGGAGAGGGAGACGCGGTGTCAGTACGCGCGCATGAGCTGGGCGCCGGGGTAGTAGTAGCGCAGGATGGCGGCGCTGTGTTTGCCCTCCAAGGCCTGGCCTTGCATGCCCCACTGACAGAGGCCAAGGCCATGGCCAAAGCCGCGACCATCCTCAAAGATCAGCTCCCGCTTTGTGTTGCGGAGCTTGAAATCGGTGCTGCGAATGAGGCTTCCGCCAATCGCCAGGCGAAAGCGCTCCGCGAGCATGTCGTACGAGTCTCCGCCCGACCCGGTGATTCGCAGGGTCATGGGTCGGCCCGTTGAGGTCCGTTCGGTGACGGTGACGCTCTGAATGTGTCCGAGCGAAGCCAGGTCGGGATAGGATGACACGAGTCGGTCACGCAATTCGCTCTTCTTGAGGCGCACCGGTCCCCAGCGATAGGTCTTACCGGGTGCAATCTTGCAGTAGTCACAACGGACGTTGCCAGCGAGCGGTGGGATATCGTTGCTTGGGCCAAAAATCGCGGCAGATTGCGACAGGCCACCGCAGGCTGCACTGTAGAACGTGCAGAACAACCTGTCCGTCCCATTGTCACGCCAGGTCAGTACGATTCCGCGGGTGTACTCGGCGGCCTCGGCGCCCCGGCGACCGGGTTTGTCTGTGCGGATGCCTCGATACACCTGAGAGTTCTGAGTGGCGGTGACGTCGAACGGAGCCTCGTTCCGCTGGATCATCTGGAACAACACGAAGGTGCGGGAGGCGATGGCCTGTGCGCGATAAGCCTCGGTGTGGAAGGTCGGCCACACCTCGCCCGCAACAACGCAACCGACGTAGGTTTCGACGTCGACCAGATTGATGACGTCAAGCCGTCCGTCGTCGCGAACCACCACGCTGAGTTGACCAGGATATCGAACACCGTCGGACCAGCCATCGCCATCGTGAACGGACAGCACAACGGGGCTTGGCGGTTCCGCGCGAGCGAGTAATCTCGCGGCAGTGCACGGCTGGTCATCCACCAGCAGTCTGCCTTTGGGGCCTTGCGAAATGACCAGGTCATCATCCTCGGCGTCCAAAATGAGAGACAAGCCAGTGTCAGCGGATACGGAAAGGCTGCTATCTGCGCTGATGCCGATGCGAGAAACGTTGGAAGCGACCAAGACGCGGACAGGGCGGACGGGTGCCCGGCGGGGTCTTTGCGAGTTTGCGGGGCTCGCGGGGGCAACGTAACTCAGCAAGAATGGAGCAAGCAGTAAGACGAGTACAATCCGTGCGACACCGTTTGACACTGTCGG
Organism: uncultured Phycisphaeraceae bacterium; assembly: GCA_964405925.1. Lineage (GTDB taxonomy): Bacteria > Planctomycetota > Phycisphaerae > UBA1845 > UBA1845. Next base: position 7,764 of record CAYOQG010000234.1, read on the forward strand.
GCGGATTCGATCACACGGGGCGGGGTCCAAGACTTTGGCAACCTTATTCGCCGTTGCAATTCGCTCCTTGAGAATCGGACGTCGAATGCCATGCCCCCTTGACGAGGGTGGATCCGTCGGCTCCGCGTCCCGTTGGGTGTTGCCTGCTCAAACCGGCTGCCGTAACGACAATCCATGGGCGGCGAGTTGGCGCTTGACCTCCGTCAAGGAGGTCTGCCCGAAGTTCTTGATGCTGATGAGCTCCGCCTCGGTCCGTACAGAAAGCTCACCCAAGGTTGCGATTCCCAGACGCTGAAGGGCCTTGCGCGAACGCACAGAGAGCTCGAGTTCTGAAACCGGTTTGCTGAAGTTGCCCCGGGCGTCAGGGGAGACCGCCACCGGTCTGGCGAAGACCGGCTGCTCGACCGGTTGGATGGCCTGCCCGAGTTTCAGACCTTTCTGGGTCAACATGGCTTTGATCTCGTTGAGCGACGTCTCCCCGAAGTTTTTGTAGGAAAGGAGCTCCGCTTCGGAAGTTCGCAGCAGGTCACCCAGCGTTTTGATATTCATCTGCCGCAGGCAGTTGCGGGCCCGCACGCTTAGTTCGAAGTCGCTGATGGGCACATCGAGGACAGCATCATGTCGCTCACGGTCTCGCTGTCGCTGTTCGTCGAAGACCATCGTGTACGAGCTCTCGACTGATTGGAGGAAATGAGCGGCGCGGTGGTGGTTGGGATGCTCGGCAAGCACGTCGAGCAGGCACGCCTCCGCCTTATCGAGTTCCCCATGTTCCTCATAGAGGACAGCCAGATTGATCAGAGCGTTGACTGGCGCGGGGCTCTTCAACTTGACCTGCTCGTATAGCTCGATGGCAGTGTCGTCCGCCCCACCCAGGTCGTACAGCAGGGCTGCCCGAAAGGCAGCCTCGGTGTTCTCAGGGTCTTGGTTCAAGACAGCCTCATAACACTCGAGAGCACCTTCCCGATCGTAGGACATCTCCCGCAGGTAGCCTTGCAAGAATGTCAACTCCTGGCGGTTTTCCTCCGTCTCGTCAATGGTGTCGAGCTCTTGGCGGGCTTGATCCAGCTCACCCGCCCGGATTCGCTCTGCCAGCGTATCGAGCGCAACGCTCATCGTTTGAGTTTCCTACGTCCCCAAGGGCAACGCCCGACCCTGTCTCGCCGCGTACGTGGGGAGGGTAGCGGCGATTGCGACACCCTCAGTCGAGACCGGTCACCGCGTGGTTGCCCGGTCACGTCAAGTCTGTCTGAGGAGTACAAAGGGCGAAGTCTATCCGCTGCCCGCAACGGCTGCAACCTCCCACCTGACGGGCTTCACACGGTCCGTTGCGGCGTCGGGCCGGGGTGTGACCCGCTGCAAGATCTGGCATGTACCACACGCTTGCCTCGAAGCCCGCTCGGCGGCAGCCCGCTCTGCTACCGTCGAGCAATTCAACGATGATCGTCGGCTGTTTGCCCCGGACTTCCAGATCTTCTTGCGTCGCGGAATCATGATGGGGCATGCGCGGTTGGAGCGAGCCGTGGAGCCTGATGGCCCTCACAGTCTTATCGAGCGTGAAGGTGGACCTCCCCGTCATAGAGGCGCCCCTGTCGCTCACGTCTGAACCCAACGTCCACCGGCTCGCCCTTCTTGACATTCGCCAGAAGCGTGCCGACGTGATCCACATCGGTCAGCCAGTGCGGTCCCATCGAGACCAGCAGATCGCCGGGGCGAATATCAGCACGGTGCGCGGGACTGGAAGGCTCAACGGCAACGACAATCAC
>CAYOQG010000235.1:0-9484 GCA_964405925.1 uncultured Phycisphaeraceae bacterium
TTGATACGATCTTGAGCGCGCCGGAGTGCAAGGTGACGGAAGAGTACGGGTTCTCCGAGCCGGTGGCGATCTCGACGGCGAGCGAATGGGGCGACGTAGTTGGTGACTGCGATGTGACGCCGTGTACGGTCCCGGACGGGGTGGTTGACTTCGACGACATCACGGCTGTGGTCGAGAAGTTCAGCAATGAGCCCGGCGCCCCGATCAAGTCGCGGGCTGATTTGATTAACTCGGACGTGACTGACCCGGAACCCGATCGTAAGGTGGATTTCGTGGACATTACGTTCTGCGTGGATGCGTTCGGGGGATTTGAGCAGCACCCCAATTCCTACCCCGGCCCCAACATGGCCGACTTCGATGATTGCCCGGCCTACTTCGGCGACTGCTACGCCGACATCCGCGTGGACAGCAACAACGACGGCGAGATCGATGGTTTTGACGATGTCCTTGAGGACACCGTGGCGATGGACGTCTCCGCCAACGGTGACGATGACAACGGGAACGGGACTACCGATGCAGACGAGGCCCCTGTGATCGGGGAAGATGATCTTGCGGAGATCCAGCTTCGAGCGCTCTGCGACGTACTTCCCGAACTTGCCTGGTGGTCGTTATCCTGGGAGGATACAGAGGCACCGATTAAGATCTGGCGCGATCCCGACAAGTCGGGTGACGAGATTCTCAACTGGGCTGAGGATGAGGAGACTAATAAGTACTACGACTGGCCGCCGCCGGAGACGGTCTGGCTTGAGGCAACCGATACGTCGGATGTCGAGATTGAGATCGTGTTTGGGTTTGACGACGGTACCTCAAGGATTGCGCTTCTTCTTGTAGATTCGCCGGGACAATGGGTCGATGCCGTCAAGACGAACATCCACTGCACCTCCGGACACAAGTACGCTTTGGCGGAGCTTGACCATCCGGCCAAAGGAGTCAGCGCGGAGATAACTACACGCGGGACTGAGTTATGTGGGGCACAGATCATGTCGAAAAGTCGGGCGGGCAGCCTCGCCTTTGTGGGCGTGCACACACCTCCCCCGCCCAACCCACCACCGGGCTACGAACAAATCGCAGACAAGTGGGCTCAACTAGGATATCGCACACATCGCAAGGAAGGCGTAGTAAATCCGGTTAGAGAGTTGTATATGGAGGTAAAACACACGTCTGGACTCCCCAGCCGCGACACCATACACACAGAGGCTCATCGTGATATTCCCAGCGGGAAGCATGTGTACCAGGCCCTACTGACGAATTCCGTGCATGGCACATGGGAGTTCACTTTTGACAACTGCGACGACCCGGACTATTCTTGCCCACTATTCGAATTCACGCACAGCGGGTGGAGTACCCTCGCCGGGAGTGGTTGCGGGTGGACCGCTGAGATTTGGAACAAGCAAGACGATATGGTGGGAACGGTTGATGACCCCTGCGAGTTTCGCGATTGTAAGTGCTGGGACGGTGCACAGTGGAAAAGTGACATTCGGGAGAACAGGGTATGGTCAGACGACAATGGCGAGTGGCACATAGAGCTGGTAGATCCCCAGCCGGGTGATCCACCGGGAACACCAGCGACCTCAAACAAACTGGACATCTGGGACGTGCACCCGTGGGGCGGCTGAAACCTGACGGATGAAATGGCGAGAGAAGGCACCTGGGACCTGCCCTAGTTGGAAGGCAATCTTTTGGAGAGCAGAAATGATGCACGGTGCTAAGACAATTACAGTGGCGTGGAGTCGTATCTTGGCGGTTTCAGTGCTGACCGCACAGGGCGCTGTGACCACTCAAGCGAGCGAGGGCCAGAACAGCAGCACACCAGCTGGTGCTCTCCAAGCGAAGGAATCAGAAACTTGGAAGGTCGATTCGCCCGAGGAGGCTACCCGTAGGGCTATTAGTGTTCTGGGCGTTGACGGGCGGCGCGTGGGGTCGCCAGAGGCTGTCCTGACGGCACTCTTGGAGGACAAGACCCCATTCTTGAGCGATAAAGTGGCCGAACGTCCAGTCTGGAAAGTCCGTACCGCAAACCAGCGCCTGGAGCTAGGGCCGGAACCGCGCCTGCTCGATCCGCGTACGCGCACCTTTGATACCTTCATCGATCCTCGAACCGGAGCTCTGCTCAAGATCATCTCGCGATGGCCCGACGGAATTCCCTCGATCGGTCAGGATCCAAGTGCCGTGGAAAGTGCACGCCAACTGCAAGCAGCGGGGCGGGAGAAATATCACGCTTTTGCCCGTGAGCTCCCTCCGGTGAGTTTCGTCGAAGCGCTTGAGGCAATCCGGCTCGACGGGGAGAACCCGTTCCTCGCCAAGCAGTTGATCGGACAATATGTCCTCTGGTCTCGCATGGACGGTGCGCCGAGGGCTATGTGGGTCATTACGCTACGTGGAATAACTCGCGAAATATCTGGTGCCCACGGGAAGACAGATGACCGGTGGGTCATGCGCTATATTGTAGACCCCCTGACGAAGCGGTGGGTTTGCGCCTCAAGTACACCGACGCCGCTGGCGCCAACGAACTCCGTCCACAAGACCGAACCATGACGTGGACAAGGTTAGTCCGGATCCTATGTCGCAGTTGCACCCGCTGAATGCGAGGAGCCCCTTGACGCCCAGAAGCTCTGGGTGGGCGAGCCGGTGCGGATCGTCGAAGCATCGGGCAGCAACGACCCGGGCCCCGAGCCGGGGCTGTGGGCTGCAACCTTGCAGTGTGCGCCGTTTTATACAGATTGGAGCGTCTACGATCGGGTGGACGTGTACGACGACGCGATCATGCCGGGTTCCACGTACGAACTTGACACGATCTTGAACGCAACGGAATGCAAGGTGACGGAAGAGTACGGGTTCTCTGCGCCGACTCAGATCTCGACGGTCGATGTTTGGGGCGACGTGGTCGGCAACTGTGGGGTGACGCCGTGCACGGTCCCGGACGGGGTGGTTGACTTCGACGACATCACGGCCGTGGTCGAGAAGTTCAGGAATGAGCCCGGCGCCCCGATCAAGTCGCGGGCTGATTTGATTAACTCGGACGTGACTGACCCGGAACCCGATCGTAAGGTGGATTTCGTGGACATCACGTTCTGCGTGGACGCGTTCCGGGGATTTGAGCAGCACCCCAACCCCTATCCCGGTCCCGACCCCGAAGATCACTGCCCCTACATCAGCGGGTGCTACGCGAACATTACGGTCGACAGCAATAACGATGGCGAGGTCAACGAGTTCGATGATGTCGTGGAGGACACGTCGACCATGTTCCTCGTTGTCAACTCGGATGACGATGACGAAAGCGGCGAGTCGGATTTCAACGAAGCCCCGGTCGTCGGCGAGGACGACTTGGCGGAAATACAACTCACGGCAGCGTGCGAGGCGCTTCCCGAACTTGCCTGGTGGTCGCTCTCGTGGGATCCCTCGGATGCTCCGATTGCGATTTGGCTGTACCCGGACAAGTCTGACGACGGTCAAGGCGGCGGCGCCGGAGACCCGATCGTCAACGCCCAGCAGTACGACGAGTGGCCACCGCCGGAGATGGTCTGGTTGGAGGGGGTCGATAACTCGGACGACGACATCGAAATCACGTTCACGTTCGACCCAGGAACCGCGTCGTTAGGTCGGTTTGGCGACCCCGACCCGACGGAAAGCGACAAGGTAAAGACGAGAATCGGTTCTTGCACTAATCGCGGGAAGGACAGACGGTACTTCATTCGCGTGAAGAAGACGGGCTCAAACATAACGCGGGCGATCGCGAAGATCGAGAACTGCGAGCAATTCCCCCTGTGTCCGGAGTCATGCCCCCGCACCGGGTTGAGCTACGGGGACAGTGGCGCCTTTGTGGCGGTCGTACGACGGGACGCACCTGTTGAAGAAGGTGACCCGGATGATTTGTTGATTGCGAACTTTGGGTACGCCCGCCGCATGGTGCTTGGATCCATTGATTCGGGGATCTACGCGGAGACGGTTTACGAACGATGCCCCGAGGGTTCAAGCAATTGTGCCCAAGACATCCGTTGGTTCGGTGCTCCGGAGGCTTCTCCCGATCCCCATAAGTACGAGGTGAAGGTGAGTCAGATCGTCTTTGATAGCAAGTGGTATTACCTCCTGGACGACACCATGGTGTATGTTTGCCCTCACAAGTGGCAAAACGTGGCGCTCTTTGGCAACGAGGTTCACTGGGAAACGGAGCTTCTGAATGTGGAAGATAGATTGGTGGGCACCGTCAATGACCCGTGCAGGTTCTCTGACTGTGTTTACTACAAGGATTGGGGTGCGGGCCTGGCGGATGATCCGTTCACTCAGTCCGATGTCGAGTACGTACCGGGCACTCCCGGAGCGGCTGAATGGGGGAAGCGTTGGATTGATGAGAAGAGTTTTGAGGTTTGGGACAGAGATTTGAGCAATCCGTGTGAATAAAGACGAGAAGGAGTGTTCCTGATGAACGCGATACTGAGCTTGTGGGCAACGTCTACTTTTATCGTTGCATGTGCCCAGATCGGCAGCCCCCCGCTGCCGGCGTGGAGGCAGGAAGATCCAGGTATGCTGGGCCCAAAGATCGACCTAAAATCTGTGGATACCTCGAATTGGGTGGTCAGGGACAGTGCCGCCGCTGTGGCAAAGGCAAAGGGCGTCCTCGGGATCGCACGGAGCGCCTATCCGGCGACCGCCGAGTTGATATCACTGCTCGACGACGACACGCCGTTTCTTAGCCAATTCCTACTGGAGAAGCCGATTTGGCAGGTTGTGATACGGGATTGGCGTCTGGAGCTGGCTTCGGCACAGCCCGAGGCCCGCGATCCGTACATCCGGACTTGGGATGTACTCGTCACACCTGCGGATGGCCGTGTGGTGAAAGTACGATCGCGGTGGCCTGATGAAGAACCTCCGATCCCACCGGAACCGAGAGCGGACTCGGCAACGTGTCAGATTTACGCCTCCGGGTACACAGTCTATCATGGGTTTCCCGAGCGCGATCCTCGCATTACGTTCGTCGATGCCCTGGACTCGCTGCACGCAAGGGGCGAACAGGTACTCAGCGCGAGGCAGCTATCTGCCAGGTACGTCGTGTATTCAGATATTCGTTACGACAAGCCACGCCCAGTGTGGGCCATCACCGAGCGCGGGGTCCTTCCCGTGTCCTTCGTGGTGTCGATGGAAATGGTCCCGAAGTACGAGTACCGACTGATCGTAGACGCAAACACCGGGAAGTTCCTGTGTGGCGGGAATACTCCACAGCCCGACGACGTAATCGAAGAAGCTCAGGGCGGCCACTGACCTGAGACGCCCCCTGTCTGTCCATCACCGGGTCGCGGTCCGTTGCGGTCGCGTGTGCTTTCGCAATAGCCGAAAGCGCCAACCTTGCAGTGTGGGCCGTTTTATACAGATTGGAGCGTCTACGATCGGGTGGACGTGTACGACGACGCGATCATGCCGGGTTCCACGTACGAACTTGACACGATCTTGAACGCAACGGAATGCAAGGTGACGGAAGAGTACGGGTTCTCCGAGCCGGTGGCGATCTTAACGGCGAGCGAATGGGGCGACGTAGTTGGTGACTGCGATGTGACGCCGTGCACGGTCCCGGACGGGGTGGTTGACTTCGAGGACATCACGGCTGTGGTCGAGAAGTTCAGGAATGAGCCCGGCGCCCCGATCAAGTCGCGGGCTGATTTGATTAACTCGGACGTGACCAACCCGGAGCCGGATCGGAAGGTGGATTTCGTGGACATTACGTTCTGCGTGGACGCGTTCCGGGGATTTGAGCAGCACCCCAACCCCTATCTCGGTCCCGACCCCGATGATTACTGCCCGTACGTCGGCGACTGCTACGCCGACATCCGCGTGGACAGCAATAACGATGGTGTGATCAACGTGTTCGATGACACACTCGAAGATGCCGTTGCCGTCCAAGTCTCCGCGAACGGCGATGACGACAACTTCAACGGGTATCCGGACATGTACGAAGCGCCCGTTGAAGGCGAAGACGATCTTGCCGAAATGCAACTCAGCTCTTCCTGTGTCCCGCCAGTTCCCGATTGGGCTTTCTGGTCCATTTCACTGGATCCTCCGAGCGCGCCAATTCAAATGTGGACGCGCCCAGACAAATCAGACGGAGCGGGCGGGCCGGGATCACCAATCAACGCCGGCGAAGAGAACGATTGGCCGCCCCCGGAAGTTCTTTGGCTCGAGTTTGTTGATACTATCGAGGAAGTCACCATCACCCTGCGCCTCAATGACGGGCTTACGGCGAAGAGATCAGTAGGCCCCCACCGACCCTTCACTGCAAAGGGGGAGTTAGGCTGGGGTGAGGTTCTTGACATGATCATGGCGCTGGCGTCTTGCACGCACCAATATATGTACGCTGGGCATTGCGCGTACGTCGCGAATCTCCCCAACACCACCGGCATTATTGGCGGATCGGTTTGGCTGGACACGTTGGACACCACGCTATGTGGCGAGCCATACGCGAAAGCGGAAAGTCACAGTATAGCATACGTTTCGGTTGACTACGAGATCAGTCCGGGGCCCGGCGGCAATCAGAATGCCAAATGGGCACAGACCGGATATGGTTTGGAGCGCAGGAATTGGGACACCGAGATAGCGCTGATGACATATGCCGAGACCAAAGGCGGCTATGAGGCCGCCGACTACGACATGGAGTTTGGACCCGCACCGGAGTACGAGACCCAGTTTTACATGACTTGGATCAACGTCTTGACTGGACAAGTTCTCTACTGGGGCGTAGAAGAAGGGGCACCCTGGTACAACTTCCAGCATGACTACTTCATAGGCCGCAACGGGCAGCACATTGCCTGGTATGGCGAGCTTTGTAGTCGCCAAGACCGCTTGCTCGGGCGGTACGAGGAACGAATGCGCTTTGACGAGTGCAAGTACCGGGACCAGGCGAATACAGAACGGGCAATTGACCTTGAGCACCCCAGTGCGGAGGTCAGAAATACGGAGGAGACGTTCGGAATCAACATTTTAGACTCAGATGCCTTTGAAATATGGGATCCTCGAGGATAGCAGGAATTTCGAGAGAGGAGACAATGCCATGGAAGCGAGACACTGGCGGATTACTGGGATCGTTCTGTCCGTACCCGGGCTGATGGGGGCCAATGTGGCAAGGGTAAGCGCCCAGGATTCTCTAGCGCCCAAGCGCGCCACTGCTGGCGTACAAGATGTGGATGAGGCAGTGTCGGACGCATGGAAGGCGGGAACCAAACACGCTGCGGTGGCGGCTGCGAATAAGGTCCTGGGGCTGGAGCGAACAGAAGGTGTCCACGTAGACGGACAGATCGAACTCGTCGCGAATGACAACACACCCTTTCTCGACGAACAGATCAACCGGCGCCCGCTTTGGCATCTCACCGTAAGCAACTGGAGACTTAGCCTTAAGACTGGTGGGCGCGAACCCGCGGACGTTGCGCCTCGCACCTTCGACGTATATGTTGAGCCCGTGAGTGGGTCTGTGCTGAAGATCATTTCACGATGGCCTGAAGGCGTGCCTGCCATTCAGCCAATGCCTTCAGCTGCCTTTGCGGAGCAATGCATGCGGAGGTCAGGAAACGAGCGGTACCACGGGTTCCCTGAAGAACCTCCAGGCGTTAGCTTCGTGGAGGCCCTCCACGCAGTGCAGAAACACGGAGTGGGCGACCCTGTCAAAGCAAGACAGATTCTCGCACATTACGTGCTCCAATCAAAAATGGACCGAGACCCCGTTCCTGTCTGGGCGATCACGCTGTGGGGAATACCGCCGATTCCCTTGTCGGACCCGAGCGCACCGCTTAGCGCGCGCAACCACGTTCGGAACATCGTCGATGCCCGAACGGGAAATTGGATCTCAGCGGGGACCAGTCCCCAACCAGAATTCAGTGAACCGCAGGTTGAAGATAGGATCGAGAGACGCCGGAACCCATGAACGTGGAATCTCATAGGGCAGTAACTTGGGATCGCATTGCAGACACTGCTCACCCGGCGTTTCTCGGCTAGGAGGTCCTGTTTGCCCTGATGAGCAGAGGATGGATGGATACACAGAGAGTGTTGCTGCCGTAGCGGATTCAACGGTTGTAGTTGCAGTTGTCCGCAAGGGCTGCGCGCCGTACTTTGTGAGCGCGTTTGGAACTGGGAAAGATCACGGCCACAGCGGTCACAGCCCACGCCGAAAAAGGCAAGTATCATGAAGAACCGAGCACATTGCGTTCTTGCGGCGTTCGTATCTTCTGGGCTCATCTGCTCCGTTGCGATGGCAGAGGAATCGCCACCTGTCGTAGTCGGTCGAAGGGTCGACCCAGACTCGGTCGACCGGTCGAACTGGAGGCTCAAGAGTGCCAAGGATGCCATCGAAAAGACGAAGCTCGTGCTGGGCATGGCATCTGCCGTTGGTTGCTCGGCTATAGCCGAAATCCTGGTGCTGGAAGAGGACGACACGCCTTACCTCAGTAAGAAGCTGATCGGTAAGCCTCATTGGCACGTGGTCTTGCCCGATCGCAAGCTTGAATTGCCGTCCAGTCCAGAGAATTACCGCGATCCGTATTCGCGCACCTTCGAGGTGCTGCTCAACCCCATTGACGGACGGGTCATAAAGCTGAAGTCCCGCTGGCCAGACGGCGTGCCTCAAATCGACCCGGAACCGGACGCAGCGTCCGCGACCGAGCAACTGAGAGGGGCGGGGAACGAAGTATACCATGGATTCCCGAATGAGGATCCTCACATCAGCTTCATTGATGCGGCTGACTCAATTCAGCTAGGCGGGGCAGCCCCGGTGATGAGCAAGCAGATTTCGGCCAGCTACGTTATGTGGTCCAGGGTGGGCAGATTCAAGACGCCACGTCCTGTGTGGGCCATCACGCTTCGCGGCGTGATGCCAGTAATGCCGCGTGAAGGAATGTCTCGGGAGGCAGTATATCAATACCGTTACGTTGTCGATGCGAGGACGGGCGAGTACCTGTGTGGAGGCAATACGCCGCACCCCGTGCGACGGGTGAGCCCCGATCGACCCCACGAGGGTAATTGAGCTTGCCTTCAGCCCGCGCATTCACAAGGAAGTTAAACGCTACTATCAGGTCGCCTGCACTCGCGTTGGAGGGCGCCATCGCGCAGTGAGGTTCGTGTTATACGCATTGGGACATCTACGATCGGGTGGACGTGTACGAGCATCAATCGTGGATCCTCAGCCCGCCCACGATCGACAGCGAAAACGCCGCCGACGGCCCGAAGAACCGCTATCTGACCTTCCGCCCGGCGAGCAATCCAGGAAAGAACATCGGCTACCGGGTGACCCTGACCGATCTACCGGATGAGTACGAGCAGACCGACGGCTTGATGTTTGAAGGCCATAGAATGTGGGTCACGGAGCCCACCGAGATCACCGAGGCGTCCGGTAGCGATGGCCCGGAACCACCACCAAAGTTCTGGGGTGCAACCTTGCAGTGCGCTCCGTTTTATAGTGTCCGCTGAATGAACCCCATCTACGCGCCGGCGTTCCGATCTGGCATGCTGT
>CAYOQG010000236.1:0-9452 GCA_964405925.1 uncultured Phycisphaeraceae bacterium
GTGTTGAGAGATAGCACCGGTAAAGGCCCCCTTCTCATGGCCGAAGAGCTCGCTTTCCAGCAGGGTCTCGGTCAGGGCTGCACAGTTGACAGCCACAAAAGCTTTCTCGGCTCGTGTCGACGCATTATGAATGTACTTGGCCAAAACCTCCTTGCCGGTGCCCGTCTCGCCGGTGAGCAGGACGGTGGCGTTGGTGGGTGCGACGCGGTCAGCCAGTTTGAGCATCTGTTTGACCGGTTCAGAGGCTCCGATGATCTCTGTGCCAGCGAGAACGGATCGCCGAAACGCGAGCGTCTCTTTGTGCAGGCTCTCATGGGCGAGAGCGTTCCTGGCACCAAAGGCTGCGAGATTCGCGAAGATGGTAAGCAGTTGGAGGTCAACCTCATCAAATACCCCCCCACTGACGCGATTCAACACTTCGACCACGCCAATGGTCTCAGATTTGAAGATCATGGGGGCAGCAATCAAACCGCGAGTTTGGAACTGGCTCTCTTCGTCGATTCCCTTGAAGAAATCGGGATTTGCGGACACGTCCGAAACGTTCTGCGCCTTTCCGGTCTGGACGACGTGGCCAGCGATTCCAAGCTCGGCGTCAAACTCCTTACCGATCAGGGCCTGTCCGCGCTCGCCGAACGCGGCCGCAAAGATCAGCTTCGCCCGCCGCCGATCGAGCATGAGCACGCTGCTGGCCTCGGCCCGCATAACGCTGGCGGCACTTCTGGCGATCTGATCCAGCACAACATCGAGCTTGAGAGTCGAATTGATGGCAGCCGACGCCTGGGCTAGAGCACCGAGCGCTTCCGGTGGGAATTTGTGGTGTGCCAGTTCCATTGCCACGCTTCAGTCGAGAGCGGCAGTCCACGCGGGCCAAAGCCGCCCGGGGCTGCCTCGGCGCGTTTACGGTAGTATTTCGACCGGATCACCGATCCGCAGGACGGAAAAGAGCTCCTCCACATGCCCATCCGAGAGGGCGATGCAACCACCGGTCCAGTCGCGTCCGATGCGGTGCCCGTGAATACCAATGCCGCCACCCAGCGCCGTATGCCAACTCGGGCATTGTCCGGATTCGAGCGCTTGTCTGATGGCTTTCGCCTCCCCTACTGAAATAAGACCGCGCGCTAGGCCCCATTCGACAGCAGCTGAGTCGGGATAGTCGATCCCGAGGAAGCGGTGGTATTGGCTGTCGGCGTTCTTCGTTACGATCCGGAACGACCCGAGCGGCGTTCGTCCATCATCCTTCCGGCGCTTGGGGCCGTCGGGCACGCTACCCAAATCGACGGGATAGGTACGTACCAGGCGCTGCCCATCGAAAAGGTGCAGGATTCGCTTGGCTTTTAGTACCATAACCCGGGGATTGTCCACCACAATGGCCCTGGAACGAGGAGCGTTTGCACCGACAACTACACTGCCAATGGCCGCCGCACTGGCAACGACCAAGCCAATCATCCCGATCATACTGACGCCGAGTTGAGCTGTGGGCGGTCTTCGGTGGAGACTTCGTCGTAGGAATCGGATCATAGTCGCGGCACCGTCCTGAGCCTGTCGGGGGTCACGGCCATCCGCCGCGACGGACCGACCGATAATGGTGGCCCGCACACGCTTCAAGCCAGGGCACCCTAGATTCTGTGCCATGCACGCACGGCTGGGTAAGGATACAATGGGGTGGTGAAGGCGCCAACGGACGAGAAGCTGCTGCAGGACTTTGTGAACGGGGATGGTCCGAGTTTCGAGCAGCTTGTGCGGCGGCACACGCCGGAACTGCATCAGTTCGTGCTGCGATTCACAGGGGACACCGGAGGGGCTGAGGACGTCGTGCAAGAGACCTTCCTCCAAGTGTACAACTCCGCGACAGCATTCGACCCGGCGCGCCGGTTCAAGCCATGGCTTTTCACGATCGCGGCCAATAAAGCCCGGGATTATTTGCGTCGGCGGAGCCGGCGGCGGGAGGTTCCGTTTGAGGCCCAAGTCAACAACGAGGACGAGAGCGGTCGGCGTTTTCTCGATCTTCTCTCCGGCAACGACGTACTACCTCACGAGGACCTGTTGCTGGACGAGAAACGGCGGGTGGTAAGAAGCATCATGGGAACCATGCCGCCGAAACTGTCCGAGGTATTGATTTTGGCCTACTACCATCGGTTCCCATACAAGGATATCGCTGAGATTATCGGGATCCCGCTGGGGACGGTGAAGAGTCGGCTGCATGCCGCGATCGTTCATTTTGGGCACCGGTATCGGAAAGCGGTTGCGGGACAAACGGAGGAAACGCCGTAGACAAGAGGTGTCATTGCGGCATGAGGAGCCGCAGCCAATTGCAGTTCGTCGCAGTCATGACGGGATCGTGTCTGTGAGAACAGAAGCTTATGACATACGAAGATAAGAATCGCGAAGAGCTACTTCTCGACGGGCATCTGGACAGACTTGATGATTCACAGCGGGTATGGATCCAGGAAGAGCTGCGGCGTGACGAGACGCTGCGGGCGAAGAATGAGCGTCTTGGCCGCGTCCTCGAACCGCTCAATCACTGGGAGGTTGAGACAACACCGGATGATCTTGTAGACAGGGTGCTAGCTCATGTGGAGCGGGCGAATCACGAAACGGCAATGCTGCCGGTTCTATCGTTTGAAAGGGAGCGCGCTGGGCGGTCGCCGTTTTTCTCGATACGTGATCTGGTGGCGGTGGCTGCGTGCATTCTTCTGCTCGTGGGCGTGCTTGTCCCGGGTGTTTCTGAAGTCCGCAGCCGGTCACGGCGGGCCATGTGTGCGAGTAACCTCGGCTCGATCTTCCGTGGCGTGAGCTTGTATCAAGATGCGTTTGCGGGGGCGTTGCCGTTTGCGGGGAACTCCGCAGATGCGGCCTGGCTGCCCGGCGCAGCGCCGGATCGACCCTACGCCTCGAACAGCCGACACTTGTACCTGCTGTTGAAACTGGAGCTGGGACCGCAGCCCAGGCACTTCGTTTGCCCAGCTTGTTCGATGTCAAAGCCGATGACAGCGGAGGGGTTGGCTGGACGGGATGACTTCGCCCATTGCTGCAGCAACAGCTACTCGTCGCTGAATCTGGCCGGGTGCAATCCAAATATTCGACCGAAGAGGGCGATTCCCTATTTGGGCGATCGCAACCCGCTGTTTGTCGACGCCCGGTTCGACCCCTCCATCGACCCGGATAAGACGAATTCGCCCGCGCACGGCGGAAAAGGGCAAACGGTTCTGGCCCTGGACGGCAGTATTACGTGGACGACAACGCCGTTCTACGGCCCGAAACGGGATAACCTCTGGCTCATCGAGAACATCCGTAAATATACGGGAACGGAAAGCTGCACCTGTCCGGAGGACGCCCAACTCGTTCCGGGGTATCCCGTCACGGACCCATCCGTCTCAAGCCGCCTGCGGCACTAGAGGTAACGCGCCGATCTGACGAAGCGAGGAACTGCGTCGATGCCCCAGCCTGATGCTGGTGTGTGCCTTGCCATCAAGACGCCTTGTGAGTGGCGTGGGCTCTGTTACCGCGAGCTACGCCTCCACATCTCTAATGGGGTGGTCGGTAATCGGCGCTTCCTTTCAAGGAGATTTCGACGGTCGGCCTGCGTGGGTCGTTCGTAGACAGCGTTAGTGATCCTTTGTGCTTGCCCGGCTTTGTGGGCTTGTAATACACGGAGATCGTCTTCTTGGTCCTGGGTGGGATCGACACCTTCGTCACCGAGGTGCTAAACATCGCACCGCGCGTCTTGATCGCATCAACGCGAAGCTCCGCGCTACCAGTGTTTTGAATGGTCAACTGCTGCGGGGAAGTGCTGTGGGTGAACGTATGCTGAAAGCCAATGGTGCGGGGCAGTCGACCAAGCCGGGCCACCCCGCGCGACGGCGGGGCAAGGACCGCCGACACTGGCCCGCGTCCGACTGCGTTGATTACCCGGCGCGACGCCACAGTAAAGCGCCCGATCTCCTTGCCCAGATAACTTAACCTTTGTTGTGGCACCTTCCGGATCTGTAGGAAGTGCTCGGGGCGTGCGGGAGTGGGCCTCCACACGCGCAGTCGATGACCTGCGGCCACGCTCCGTTTGCGCCAACGTGAGGAGCGCGACGATAGCTCGACCGACCCCTCGGCGACTTCCATCAACGCATCATCGCCCCCGGCCGACCAGAACACGAAGACAGTCCCGGTGGGTTTGGCGACTACGTCGCCGCTGACAATGGTCTGTCCGTGTGCCACCACCCCGCCCCCGTCCAGCAGTTCGAGCACCCCATACTCGGGCGAACGGAATCTGCCGTCGCAAAGGACCCACAACTCACCCGAGCCCACTTCGAGGGAAACCATTGTGTCAGGTATCTGGACGTTTGAGCTGCCATAGTCGATCGCCGGGTCGCCTCCGGCCTCGAAGGAGGGGGGGGCGTTCCCGAGGCCGCTCACTACGATGGGGTCGTTTCTGTAAAAAGGTTCGCCTGCCCTTGGTGTGATGAGCACATTCCTTGTGCTGTCGTCGGGCACAACACCGTGCATATAGCCATAGGGCCCAGACTCAGAAGGTGGGCTAGACTGCTGACCGATGGACGATAGAAAACGCTGTAGCCCATCGCCGGTGGCGCACCCGATCAAGGAGGACGTGGCCAGGAAAGTGGTTACACAGTATAAAGACCGTTGAATTCGCATTGGATTTCTCACATTTGGATACGCGTTAACGCCAGTAGGTTGCCGTGCGGGTTGGCATTGGACAACGTCCCCACCCGCCTTAGAACTCCAAGACTTACCGCGTCGTGGTTCGCGTTGGACAAGGAGCGAAGACCATGTTACTACGTGTCGGGCTATTCGTGTCGTTTTCGGCGGCATATTGCTGCGCGATCTCACCCGAAGTCAAGATGGTAGCGGATCGAGAAGGGTTGACACCAGCGGAGGCCTATGTGCTCGAGAAGGCGTCGCGTTCTGAGTGGGCCGACCTGGAGGAATGGGCAAAAGAGCAAAAACTGGATTGCTCGCCGACGGGGGATTGGGAGGTCTGCATGGTTCGCGGGAGCAAGCTCAGGGACTTCTGTGTAAAGCCAGACCTCCGGCGGTTCGTCCACCCAGCCAGCGGTGTGAGCCTCAGACGGGGTACGATCCACGAGATCTTGGATCTCTCTTTCGAGGCCGTTGGTTTTCCAATCCGGTTCGAGCGATGTGAGTTCCTGGATCGGATTCATCTCTACGCGGCCGAGTTGCGCTTGTTCGAACTGAAGAGCTGTAACGTCCAGGGTGGCCAGGACGTGGGCTTGCCGACAATCTTGGCTGATCAAGCCCAATTCACGTGCGATTTGCGCGTGTACGGCGACTCGGTTGTGCACGGAAAGATTCAGCTAATCGGTGCGAGGATTGCCGGCAACCTGCGACTCGAAGGAACAGAGCTGAGGTATCCCCTGGGTTTTGAGCCCGCTTACCGCCCATATGATCCAGCCGGAATCGACCCTGCTTCGGTGATGCTGTTGGCCCAGGGTGCACAAATCCGGGGCAATGTCTGGCTTGAAGGGACTGTGTCTGAGGCAGCGGCGGACATTGCATACGCCGATGTGGGCGGGACGGTGGACTGCCAAGGCGCCAAATTCGGAAACGGTGTCGTGGCCCTGCTCGCCGAAGGTATTGCAGTGGAGGAAAACGTCAAACTCGACGAGGCCTCGTTCTCCGGTCAAACCAGCTTTCGGAGGGCGGATATCGAGGGGAATCTGATCGCCCGCCGTGGTCGTTTTGAGGCTGCCGAAGGAGCGGCATTGGTGCTGGACGGAGCACGGGTCCGGGGTCGAGTCCAGTTGGACGATCGTGTTACGTCAAACGGAACGCTGTCTCTCGTTGGGACCACCATCGAAGGTGGGCTTGACCTGCGTGGTGCACGAATCGGGACGGAAGGTGAGTTGGCCTTGGACATGCGGGCGGCCAAGATCGGCGAAGTCGACTTCACGGGGGCAGTGCTCTTTGGAAGGGTCGAATGCCGACAAGCGACCGTGCGGGGTATGTTCCAGTGGCGCGAGATTATCCAGGAGGAGCTCGATGAGCTGGACATGCGTTTCGCCCACCTGGGGTGGTTGAGGGATGACGCGGGAAGCTGGCCGCGAAGCATTAGACTGGATGGACTCGTCTACGACCAAATCGATATCTCCGGCGGGTCGCCGGGCCCTGGTCGAGTGCCTTCGTTGGATCAAAGGCTTGACGGCTGGTTGAAGACCTCGCCGCTGGAGGGGGAGCAAGAGCCGGTCTATCGCTCCCAGCCTTATGAGCAATTGGCTGGTGTACTCCAAGCTATGGGACGTTCTCGGGATGCAGAGAAGGTCCGAATCGCGAGTCGCAGACACCGTGTGGATTCAACCGCACGTCCGGAGGGAGGGCTCGCCGGTATCTTGCATCATGTACGACGTGCTGTTGACACGATCTATCGTTGGACAACGGGCTATGGGTATGAGCCTGAGCGGACCCTTGGGTGGCTTGCCGGGCTCGCGGTGGTTGGGACCATCGTGTTCGGAATCAGCCAACGTGCCCAGAGACTTCGCCCCTCCCGGTCTTCCGCCACAGACGATTCGGTCAAGTTCAACGCCTTCATGTACTCGCTTGATGTGCTGTTGCCGGTTATCAATCTGGGGCAGGCTGAGGCACGTAACCCTCAAAGCGGGCTGATACGAGGTTACTACTGGATTCATCTCCTCGGAGGTTGGGCCCTGTCAACGCTCCTCCTCGTCGGTTTGAGCGGCCTGGTCCGAGGATGACCGATGGTGCCCCTCAGCGTGCTCATCGAGTTTGTGGAATCGCCATGCTGGTTCCAACGGGTGATGCAACAATGAATTCGGCAACGATGGCGGGCCACTGATCAGCTACTGCAGGATGGTATCGCATTTTGGTGAAAGCGGTCGCAGCCGAGCTCTATGGTCGAAAAGCCGGCGGCAGCGTGGGATCATTACTCTCCTCGGCTCCGGTCATCAATGACGACTCGCGGACCCACGCTATTCAATCCCGCTACTCGGGAAGATGGTGATAAGCTTCTGCACGAGCGGTCTGAGTAGGTTCTCCTCGGTCGGCTTTTTCTCGATGACGAGTGACCAGTCGCCGGAGGGTGTGCGTTCGAAACGGACGTGAGTCTGAAGGACGAGCAAGACGGCGGTGGTGATCGCGAGGCTGATTCCGAAGTCGAAGCCGCGGGTCGGGCCGGTCTCGGCCAGCGTTCTGATGTGCCTTTCGATTTCAGGGTCCTGGGCCAAAACGCGCAGTGCTTCGCGGGCGAGATCGCCGTCGCTGGGAGCGTCGGGTGACGGGGTGACAGCAAACTCAGCCTGCAGAGCCTTGCACATATCGGCATCCAGTTTCGTCTCGCGGTCCTCTGTGGCGAGCCGAGCCCGAACGAAAGCGTCCAAAACCTGCTTGGCTGTCGCATCGTCCATCGACGAGATGATCTCAGTCATTTAAGTGTCTCCTCACCCGCAAGAGATACGCCGCTAATCCATCCACGCAAGACTGCGCGTTCGCGGGGCTCGTCGAGCACCTCGTGGTTGCTTCCCCAGTCACTGCATGATATCGGGAAGACCACGTGGAAACAGACGTCGGTAGCTCCAGGTCCACGTCGACGGTGGCAAGATGGGCACTTGATCGTTCCAGGGTACGTTGGAAGACCATTTCACTACCAGGCGCAGGGCGAGGTCTCGTCCCAAGAGTATATGCTTTCGTCTCTCTCGGGTCGGGCGCGACGAATCGTCGGGTGCGATGACACGGATCCGATATAACGGAAGCCCCGGAAGCCCAATTCTCACGTAGTACCAATCGTATGGCCGCTTAGGTTGACTTGGATCGAACCCGCTGAGAGGCTTCGTCTTACCGGATGGTGGGTACCCTATTTGGTCGACGAACAGCCGGGGGATCACAGTGAGGACAGCCCCAGTGTCCCAAAGTGCCGGCCACCTCTTCTCTCGCCCCCTTTCCAGTGCATATGCGCCACCCGGAGTCGTCAAGCGCACCTCACGTATGGTGGGTCGGAGATCCCATACCGATGCATGGCCACGGCCAAACATCTTCTCCAAGGGAATGTTCTCTGCATCGAACCTCAAACTCCGAACTCCTCAAAGAAAGGTGATTCGAAATGCGCAAACCCGTCCGGTGAGGACTCTGGTTCGCATGCCTCTTCTGCTACGTGACAGATGGCAATCGCGCCCTCTCGCATCGCGATAGGCTCCACTCGCATCGCGAGTTCGAATTCGTCTTTATCTGCATCCAGCAAACGCCCTCTGTGGATTGCAACAAACCAACCGGAATACTCGTTCAGAAGTTCTGCATTCAGCCTCCGAAACGCGCACAGTTCAAGATCCAATTTCTCTGAGTGATCGACGACTTGTTCGGCACACATCAGTGCTGAGACACCACGCGCGGTCGGACGGGTTGCGTCAAGCAGCTGATTCGACTGCTCTTCCACTTCAGCCACTATCGCCGCGTCAAGATCGGGCCAGTCCGGATGGGTCTGGGAATCGCTTGGTATTTTTTGCTTGCGTAAGTCGCATTCCAACGACTTCCCGGGCGCTCGTCCGGGTTCGAGCAAACCATGTTCATAGACTCCGGCTGCTATAACGAACTCGTACGCCAATCCACAGTCAAATGCGACTCTGTCAGGGAGATTCACTCGCTCTGGCCCTTGTTCGGTGATGTAAATGTGACGGAATCCATAAGGGCGCGCATGTCCAAGCGTGCGGCCTCAAGACTGTCAATCAACAGCTGCAACTCGTTGTCGTCGGCCTGGAAATAGAAATCTGTCTGTGGGCCAGCGTCAACGCCCACGTGTATCGATGCGACCGGAACGATGCTTGAGACGTCCGAAGCGTATTCCTTGACGGAAGTACCCCAACGAAACCTCGTCTCAAACACCCCCCTCAACTCCACTGTAATGCCGAAGGCCTTCAATGACGGCATCACTCCTGCAGCATACCGACGTTGCCTAGCCTTTTCTTCCACACGCGGGAGGACGCTCTTCCGAATCGCGCAGAGAAAGTCGACGAGTGGGTCAACCTCCGGTGGGCTGAGGAAGTTCAAGTCGACGAGGTCCTGCGCCCAGTCGCGTTCGCTGTCCGCACGGGTGCGATCGTCTTGCATCCGCTGCAGGAAGAACCGCCCCACCTCAAGCGCCGGAGCAAGTTCAATAAACGATCGCTTCGTTTCCGCTTCGAGCGCCTCCGTGGCCCGGCGCTGATCCTCGTCTGTGATACCCAGGGCGAGACTCTCAAGTGCGGCGATGCACGAAGAACGCACGCTGGGCGAGAGTCCGAGAAGATCACGCAGATGCTTTCTCAGAGGCTGGTTGCTTGCGTGCTCTGGATCGAATCTCGCGAACAGCCGCGATTTCATGGTGTAATCTCCCGTCTTGTGCAGCTGAGATCCCGGTACTGCATTCTAGGCAGTCGGTGCGTCGGAAACGACGCCGAATGCCTGATTGTCGGCCCTCAGAGCGCACGAGTCAAGGA
>CAYOQG010000237.1:0-9444 GCA_964405925.1 uncultured Phycisphaeraceae bacterium
CCGACACCTAGGAACAGGAATGCTGCAGCTTGGATGATCCAAGTTCTCTGCGCAGATGGCATAAGCACGACCCCTGTTATGTTGTTGCAGGCCAATTTTCTGACGACACCGGCATTGTCGCATCACCACGGGTGATTGTCATTATGGCACCCACGCACGCATATGGGCTTGGGCTTCACCGGTGGTCGCTCGAGTCCGGCCTGATCCAGCCAAAGAGAGAAGTTGATACAATTGTGAAGGAACGGATGATAGTACCAGTTGCCGCTCGCCGCTTGATCCAGAGCCTTCATATCCTCGACTACCGACGTGGCACTGTCGGGGCCCCAACCGGGGCGTGCAACTGGCGTGATGTCCACCGTCCCAAATGTCCCAACGGTGGCGCCGAGGATTATCGTCGCGATCTTCTGCACAAGATTCCCATTCCACCCCGCAGCCGAGAAATCAACTCGCCAGTACCCCATACTGTCACACCCAAGGATATTGTACCGATGGGGACCGTCCCATCCGTGCCATCGATCAAGCCCCGACGGGTCAGTACCAAGAACAGGCTCGTTACGTGCGTACGCGTAAACGCTCAGCCCACCCGCTATTCCTGTCGGGTCGCGTTGGAGGAAACGACCAGTCGATGGGTCGTAGTAGCGCGCACCAACGTGCAGTAAGGGCATGTCGCCGGTTGTGTCGGTCTGATACCCCCACGCACCGGCATACCCAAAGCGGCGGGGGTCGCCGCTGACCTGCTCCCCGAACCCCGTGAAGGCGGTGTCTTCGATTCGACTCTGCGACACGTCGCTCATGACCCTTGTCGTGCCGAGCATGTCCGTATGATAATACGTCGTTCCCGGGCCTGTCGACGCACCCAGCGGATCGACGGCCCTGCCCACGCCTGACCGGTACGAGTTATCACCGGTGAAGACGCGAGTCGCTCCAAGCCTGGGAACCCCGGTGTCGTTGTTTCCCTATTGTCCTATCTCCTAAGCCACGCCCTCCACTCGGCGCGCACACTCTCCTTCACGAATTCAACACCACACTCCGGGCAACGATGGATCTCAGGCAGCCCGCGGAGGCTATACCCACAGTTCAAGCAGACCTCGTACGCCCGTTCGCGGACGCACCTTTCGAAGCGGCGTTCGCGTAGACGGGGAACGATCCACAAGCACAGGACGGAGGCAAGTTGTCCCAGGCTAAGGACGAACATGGTCGATGAGGGCGCAAAAGCGAGGGTAGAACCCGTCGTAACCAGCTCGGCTGCCTGCAACGCTCCAACCGCGCCGACAAAGATCACTCCACTCCCAAAGGCCCACATTGACCAGCGTGGACTACGCACGCTCGCCCACTCTCCCAGGGGCATCCCCCGCGGCGGATGCCCCGTGAGAAAGTGGAAGAAGGTCACCCGCGTCCGCTTGTGTGGGGCGCGCTCAGGATTACTGCACGTTGTCTTCTGTCCAACCACGATCTTCGCTGATCAACGTATATCCGTGGGGCCTCCGTTCCATGAACCGGTACAACCCCATGCTGTTTACCAGGCACTTTGTGTTACTCGCAAGAGGTCCCCCCTGCCCAAGCAGCGCCCGCCGCGACCACGAACGTCCCGGAAACGGGGGGACACCAGAACGTCAGCCCTGCGCAGATCGTGAACCCCGCCGCCGTATAATTGAGCGTCTTGCGTATGTCCTTGAGTTCTCGCTCCGGCGTCTTGGGCGGCTGCGGTCGTGGTCTGGGCCCTGGGTATCCCCCTGGCGGTTTATCCAAACCCATATCCGTCCGCAGACCA
Source organism: uncultured Phycisphaeraceae bacterium (assembly GCA_964405925.1). GTDB lineage: Bacteria > Planctomycetota > Phycisphaerae > UBA1845 > UBA1845. Next base: position 1,772 of record CAYOQG010000237.1, read on the forward strand.
TTGGGGTCCACCCCGGTAACCGGGTTACTCCATACATACTCGTACGCATTTTGCGATCCACTGATACCCATCGGGTCACGTTGGAGGAAGCGACCGCTGGATGGATCGTACTCCCTATGCCCGATGTGGAAGAAGGGCATGTCGGGACTCGTGTCGGTCTGGTAACCATGCGCTCCCGCGTAGCCAAACCGGCGGGGGTCGCCGCTGACCAGTTCGCCGAAGGCCGTGTAGACCGCCGGGTGGACATAATTGCCTGCATGGTCGCTCATGACCCGTGTCGTTCCGAGCATGTCGGTGTGATAATACGTTGCCAGTGGGCCATCCAGCGGATTGATGACCTTGGCTACCCCCGCTTCATACGAGGTCAGCTCGACGAATGTTTCACCCGACAACCTGAAGTCGCCGTAGATGTAGTCCCGGTCGTAGTCCGACCAGACCTCCGTCTCGGTGATCGGATCGAGCGTATCCGGGTCCAGTTCCCGGTTCAAGTACCGCTCGCGAGGACCATCGTACCTGAACTCTCGCGCCCACTCGACGACATAGTCCGTCGGGTCGTTCTCGTAATCCCCGTCCCAGGCGCAGGTCTCAAAACATACCCGATCAAACGTTCGTTGAGCGCGTTAACAAAGCGTACGGCCGAGAGATCGCTGGACTCGACGCCTTCCGTAAGCCCATTCAACCGGTTGAACTGGCCCCGAGTATTCATCCTTTCAGCAGAAGAACCCCTAGAGCTAGCAGAGCGGGCCCCAGTGTTCCCAGGACAATCAGCCACACGAGCGCGCGATGAGACCCGACCGCGGTGCATCCCCATCTGAGCTTCGGAGTTGCCACGAACTCCCAGTTCGCGCGAGTATTCGCCAGGTCATATTCCCTCCCGCACTCGGGACACACGTGTGTCTTCGGTAACCCGCGCAGGTCAAACGCACAGCTCTCGCATACTTTTCCTTCTCTATCGCGCGCGTATCGCACAACACTCTCTATCCGCAACAGGATTGCCGCGATGACACCCCATTCCAGATACGGCACACACATCAGAACGAGGAACACATCTAGGTCGAACAGTCGGTCTGCGTAATCGCCAACAACACTCCCATTGAGCAGGCCGTGGTACGTGGCCATTAATGTGACCGCGTACAACAGGAGCGTCCCCACCAGAGCGCTGCTGATCACTCGTAAGAAGTAGATCCTTCGCCACACAAATGGAGGCAAGCGTTGCGGTCTTTTCCCAAAGAGCAACTGAACCAGAGAAGTCGGCCATCTTCTTCCGTATGTTGTCACCTACAGCTCCGTGCCCACGGGTGTCTCTTTGTATGGGCTGACGCTCAACACAAGAGTCAATAACATCCCCTACGAACCGCTTTACACGGCGTTGGGTGGCTCGCCTGGATGCGACGTCTCATTCATAAGAACCGCCCCACACCGGATTAGTCGGCTCCCCTGGGTGCAGAATATAGTCATCGATAATAATAGTCAGCGGAAGCGCAACGGCTGAGAAAAGGTTCCCTAATGCGCAGGTAAAGATAACGTCCTTCTTTGTGGCTTCCAACTGCTTCTTCATGTCGTCGATACTGTCGCTCACCTTGTGCGGTGTCGGGGGCCTGGGTTTCGGTGGTTTGGGATATCCCCCCGGGGGCTCATCCCAACCCATATCGGTTCGCAATCCGTTCGGATCAATGCGAGTCGCGGGTCTACTTCTGACGTAGTCGTACACATTGAGCCCGCCGATCATCCCGATTGGATCCCGTTGCAGGAATCGTCCAGACGCAGGATCGTAGTACCGATGCCCGACGTGGAGGAACGGCATCTCGCCCGCTTCCTCACCTTGGTAACCGTATGCACCAGCATAGCCAAAGCGACGGGGGTCACCGCTGATGAGTTCACCGAACGCCGTGTACACGGCACCCTCGATCTTGTTGCCATCAACGTCGGTCATGAAACGCGTCGTACCGAGTAGGTTGTCGTGGTAGTACTTGACCACGGGGGTTCCACTCACATCCTCCACGATCCCGACCCCGGGTTCGTACCAGGTCGTCACCGTGACGTCCTGCCCATCGATCGTGTAGTCCGAGTAAATCTCGTCACCATCGTACTGCGACCAGGTGTCTGTCCCGACGAAGTTGGGCGGGTCCTCCTGCAACTCGCCCGGATCGAGAACGCGGAACGAGTATCTCGCTCGGGCCTCATCGTAGCGATACTCCCGAGCCTCGAGGATGCTGTAGGTCTCGCTGGTCGCGTCTCCGTGCTCGACGACGTCCGACCGAGTGCCGTGCGAATGCTCTGGGGCACGCGATGCCCGCGACACGACACTGTCCGCGGGACTGAGTTAGCCCGCAACTCTCGTGTCAAACACTTCTCCGCACTCTGGACACCGGAGGTCAGCAAGACCCCTGAGCAGATATCCACACTTTAAGCATCTTCCGCTCGCTATACGCGGAAAGCGGGTCCCGAATCGCCAGAGACCGACCAACCCCAACACCTCGATTCCCAGTACGAGGAACGCGAGTCCGTTCCATAGATAGAGTTGCATATTGAACGGGACATCTCCGGTAGCCGTACCGACGTGTACCAGAACCGATACCACACCGGTTACAGCATAACCCCATGCAACGACGCCCAGCCAACGGGCCACGCCCCGGTCCGCATACCTCCTGGTTAACCCACTGAGATATGCGAACAACATGCACAGAAACACCACGCTGACGACCTCTCGTAGTAATGCAATTGGCAGCGTCTCCGTTACATCCACTGTCAGCATTGACAGAGTCGCACCGCACTGCACGACCGTGCCCAGCACCGCCGCGAAGCGCAGTGGTCTTCGCAACCTTCCAGGTCCACCTCGTTGAGCCTGTTCTGAGTTGCAACCCGTGATTCCAAATGTCGCGACCATCATGACAATGCTCGCCGCCGCTGGGACGAATGCGATCCACTTCATCGCCCCAGTCGACTGAGTAACCAGCGTTACGACAAACCCAAGGAGGTTGGCGAACAGTACGGACGCGAGCTCGGTCCAGAACAACACCCTTGCCGCCCTTCCGACCGTGGCGCTCCAACCGGATTCTCTTGCGCCCAGGGCTGCGTTAGGCGAGGAGACGCTCTTCATCTGGTGACTCACACTTTCTTTGTCCGTTCGCTCTGGCGTTTAGCATGCTATCCGTTCACCGCATTGGCCGTGGAGGTGCGGGCGGACCGACGAAATCATCAAGGGGATTCGCAGGCGGCGGCACAGGGGAATTCGGGACGAGGGGTCGATAAGGGATCGGAACCGGGGGCACGTAGTCCGGATGGTTGGGGCAATCCTCAAGATGCAGTCCTCTCTTGTTGAAGAAGGTGGACAGACCGCACCCCATCTGGCCCCCCTTCAGACCGCGCATGCCCTTCACGGTCTGTCGTTTGTCCCGTCCCTTGATCCCGCCGCACGGACACTTGGTTTGAAGCCCCAGGGCGTCAACCAGAAGAGTCGGGATCGCCCCTGCATACAGGTAGACATTCAGACCGCCATCGATCCCGATGGGGTCGCCTTCGAGGAAGCGACCGGTGGACGGGTCGTAGTACCGATGCCCGACGTGGAGGAAGGGCATTTCGCCCGCCTGCTCGCCTTGGTAACCGTACGCCCCGGCATACCCGAACCGACGGGGGTCTCCACTGACGAGTTCACCGAACGCGGTGTACACAGCAGCCTCGATTTTATCGCCAGACGCGTCGGTCATGAAGCGGGTCGTGCCGATCAGGTTGTCGTGGTAGTACTTGACTACCGGGGTACCGCTCACGTCCTCGACTTTCCCGATCCCCGGCTCGTACCACGTTGTCACCGTGACGTCCTGGCCATCGATCGTGTAGTCGGAGTAAATCTCGTCACCGTCGTACTGCGACCACGTATCCGTCCCGACGAAGTTGGGCGGGTCCTCCTGCAACTCGCCCGGATCGAGAACGCGGTGCAGATACCTGGCGCGCGCTTGGTCGTAGCGATACTCCCGAGCCCAGAGAATCTCGTAGCTCTCCTCGATCGGCTGTCCCTACTGGCATGCGGTACATCCATGCTACCAACGCGGTAAGCAGGCACTCGGCAACACCCGTTCCTTCCCAAAACGCTAGCCACGGCGAAGACTTCGTCACCACGCAGAGCATCACCAGGCACATGCCCGACGCCGCACCCGCTAACCAACCGAAGATGCTCACATCGTCCGACTTTTTTCGGTGAATGCATCGCATCATCTGTCCACCCGATATGCCGCACCCCAGAATTGCCGCCATCGCCACCAGCGCAGGCGGAAGAAGATCGTCCAACACAACATCTCTCCAATCCGGTTATCCGCGACGAACCGCGGCTGCGATGACCTCGGGAATCCAGCCCGCCCAGGGTCTCACTTCACCGAACGAATAGCCAAGCTCGAACCCGAGGATCAAAGCGCAGGATTCCGCTTGGATCCGCCCGACCGCCGCCAGTGTCACCGTCAACACCGTGACCATCCATCGTCCGCGCCCGATCCACACCAACCCATACATCAAACGCCCCATTGACCGGAGCCTTCCTGTTCGACGGGTCGCCCACGCCTCCAGATACTCGTCGGCGGCGATTCCGACCGCTCCAAGAACCAGCAACTCCGGCCGTAGGCGCGGGCCCATTACAAACAGCGCCACACCCCACACCAGCCAGAACCCGAGGTAGGCCAAGACGGCGCCGAGGTGATCCACCTTCCGCGCGGCGAGTATGCCGAGCGCGCCGCCGCCCACGACCCAGAACAACTCCTGCTCCCGGGCGACGATGACGCACAACCCCAACACGGCCACGCACGACACGACCCCGCCCAACCGAATCAGGTGCCATTCGTCAACGAGATCATCCCCCAGTTTCAGCAGGTATCCGGACAGAACGATCACGACAAGATCGAACGCTAACCCAAGCGCGTACGGCGAACCCCAAGTGGTGCGTTCCGCGACACACACCGCACCAACGAACAGGACGGCGACAACCACCAGTTCCCCGCGTGTGGCGACATAGGCGCGCTCCGCCATGAACCTCTCCAACGGCTGTCCCACAGGAGCACGCAAAGCACCCACATCCTGCGGTCATCCGAGCGCCCGCGAACACCGAGCATAACCGCGCCGCGCCAACCGCCACGCCGAAGGCGATCCCGAGTATCACGCTGGCGACGCCTGCACACGCGAGCCGCTTGGGGTCGGGCTGTGCCGAGGCACCCACCTGTTCCGCGCGAACATGCCCACGCAGTAGACGAAGAGCAGCATTCGACAACACAAGAACGCCGCCGCGAACCACACGAACCCCTCCCACATGCCGAAGCACAGCCCGATCATCATGTCGGCGCCGAAGGACAGGCCGAGGAACCACAGGGAGACGCAACGGTTGTCGCGTCGTCCGGCGATGACCCTGCCGACCATCGCAAACATGAAAAGGTCGGCAACGAACCCGGAGTAGTAGCCCGTCCAGTCTCCGGCGATTGCGTCCACCAGAGCGTGGACCCCGGCGCCGGCCACCACGAGAAGGCCGAACCGCGGGACCGTGTACCGTCCGGCCAGCGACGCAGATTGCGCCGTCGCAAAGCTGAGCGTCTGCCAGACCAGCACAATGTCCAACCCGATCCACACCAAGTCGATCACCAAGGCAAAGCGGTCCGTAAGCGCAAGCGGCGCGGGTCGTGCAAGCAGCGTAACCGCGTGCAGAACCTCCCAGCTAAAATCGGCGGCCAGAACAACGAGGGGCAGAAGGAAGCTCCTGTCCCGGTGCTGGCGGCGGATCAGAACCGCATACGCCGCCGCCCACAGCACACACCCCAACGCCTCCACATATTCAAGGAGCGTCATCAGTCCCTTCCCGGCGCAGGCCGGAAGTTGTCAAGGCACAAAGACCTCGCAGCCGCGTGCCGACGCTCCCGCTTCCGATCCAAGAGCGTCGGGCTTGGCCCCGAAGTGGTCGCGCAAGTCACGCCGCAGGGCAAGCAGGGCAAGTACCACCACGGTGGGCCACCAGATGAGGTAATCCGGCAGGTCGTGCGTGTAGAACCAGTCCGTACCGCGCACATGGAAATAGACCGAGGCCCAGGTCCGAATGACGTTGCCGATAAGGATGATCAACGCGGCAATCGCGATCCGGCGGATGTTACGCCAATGGCTCGCGCCGAACACCCAGAGCAGCGGCGCCACGGTCAACAGCAGGTCGAGGTAGGTACACTCCGCCGTGTAGAAGAAAGAATACTCGCCTACGCGAACCGCAGGCGATCCCTCGTGAACGAACGAGATCGGGCTGTACCCCGACACGCGAACCGACCACCCGATCAGGTCACGCTGCGCAACCCGCAACGGCATCCAGTCATACGCTTCGAACAAGCCGAGTAGTACGAGAATAGCGATAAGCCGATACGGGACGATGCGCCGGGTCATCGGATTACACTCTCGTCCGTGCCTTTTCCGTTTGCGCTATCCTTATCCGAATCGTCCGCCTCCTCGCCCTCCGCACCCGGCAGGTCGATCACCGTCCGCTCACCGCTCTGGTTCGATGCGTACTTTTTCTCCCAAGCAATCTCAAACGAATCAATCTCGTTGAGCTTCAATTCCAGGCGCAGGCGTTTCCCCTGCTTGATGGCTGGGATCATACCCTTGATCGGGAGACCCTGATCCAATTCCGCGAGCGACAGGCACATTCGGAGCATCTCTGGATAGCACTCCAAGGGCGGCGGCACCATGTCCCACCAGATTTGCTTTTCCACATCGTAATCGAGCGGGCCAAAGTATTTCATGAACGGCTCGCCGTTGGCACGGTGAACCCCCATCCAAATCTTAATCATTCCATCTTGCATGGCCTGATGAACGGCGCAGCCCAGTAGAGGTTTCAGCCAGCGTTGCTCTGCGTAGATCTCTTCTGGCCCACACCAATCCGAAATCATGAGCGCGTCTGACGCGAACATTTTGCGGATCGAACGTATCAACACGGCAACCTCCTTCTAGGCTTGGAAGCGCCCGCGATTACCGAGCGACCGACGATGGAAGACCTGTGTCCCAGCGTAAACCAAGAGAATGACTACCATTGCCAGCAGCGGAAAGAACGAGGGATGACCAGTTGGCTTAGGCTTGGGCCTGATCCGTGGATACTTTGACCAGTCGTGTTTACGCGGATACGGCCCTCTTGGCGTGCCAAACCGCTCGCCCGTGAGACAACCCATTATAGCCAGAGTCTCTGCGACCTCGCGCGCCGCCGCGGGATTTAACATCCCACCAACGCCACCCGGCATGGGCGCCGCCGGAGCAACCTGCAACCCGTCTGGATCAACCGCGCTCAATGGGGTGCTATCAACGTACTCGTACACGTTAAGCCCAGCGTCGATACCTAACGAATCGCGCTGGAGGAATCGTCCCGTCGATGGGTCATAATACCTATGCCCGACGTGCAGGAACGGCGTGTCGGGACTGGTGTCGGTCTGATAGCCCCACGCGCCGGCGTAGCCGAAGCGGCGGGCGTCGCCGCTCACGAGTTCACCGAACGCCGTGTACACGGCACCCTCGATCCTATTCCCCGATGCGTCGGTCATAAAACGCGTCGTGCCGACCAGGTCGTCGTGGTAGTACTTCACTACCGGCGTACCGCCCACGTCCTCGACTTTCCCGATCCCCGGCTCGTACCACGTTGTCACCGTGACGTCCTGGCCATCGATCGTGTAGTC
>CAYOQG010000238.1:0-9377 GCA_964405925.1 uncultured Phycisphaeraceae bacterium
GAATGGTGCTATGCCCGGAAGAATGCCAACAACCCCCTTGACCTGTCGCATTGCAGTCCTTTCCTGCCCATCACCTTTTGTCGCCCGCTCTCTCTCTACTGCCTGCAACAGAACACCAAACTGCTCCACTTTCTCCCGGATCATGTCCGGATCTGGGTAGGCGTTGAACAGCAGTTGCATCTCTTCGGCGCTCAGGCCGTCAATGATTTCATACATGCCGCTCGGCGATCCCATCAATTGATCGAGCCCCCGGGAAAAGGTGAGCATGAGCTCCCGGAAATCTTCGGAATCCATCGCCTTTCGTTGGGGCGGTTCACTCCCCACCTCTGGGTGCGCCAAGACGGGGTGGGCTACGGCTAACAGCAAGATCCCACAGACCGCACCGCTCATCTTTTTCGCTGTTGTTGTCCCCATTGTTACCTCTCCTGAAATGCATCTGGTCGCGCAACCTGCTGCCGACGCGGTAACCGGATGCGCAACTCAACAAAGTGGTTTCCGACATGCCAAGTCTCTCGTAATAGAAGCTGTTGCTCTTGGGAGTATTCTCTTGGGTGTCGTAAGCGCGTATTCCCCAAACTTGAGCGCCGCAAGTCTACAAGAATTGGGGACTTGACAACAGTCACGCACAGTGGATACGTCTGAGTGGCAGAAATACGGTCCGGGCGTCTTTGTCCCGAAAACGGGACGACTATCTAAGCACGTGATCTCACTGACTGCCTATTCGTGACACGAACGGGCGCTCGTGATTGCCCACTGACTCCACTTGAGAGACACATCCCAAGAGCGCGGTGCCTTCCTCACGCGCAGGCCGACGTTGCCGAGCATACGCCCACCGCGTGTACCCAAGCCTTTGCTGATGGGTCGCAATGGGGAGCGTTGCCGACGCCCAAGATCCTGAGCAGATTCCTGGTCTTCATCGTCAGCGGCAGGGTGCCTCATCCATCCACGGCTGGGCGCCCGAACGAGTGGCATCCCCGACGAACATGCTGTGAGTTCTTCAACCCACGTTGAAACGACGTGGGACGCCCGTCTTGGCGAAGCGGCGCCTTGGATTCACGGGGCCGGTGGTGCCGGACCCGTGCCACCCGCCGCCCTACAGCCAATCGCCGGTGAAGACTGCGACGGCGGGGCCGGTCATGTAGACGTGATTGTTGTCGGACCATCCGATTTCGAGATCACCGCCGGCGAGCGTAGCCACAATCGATCGGTGTGTTCGTTCGGTGATTGCACCGGCTACGCAGACTGCGCAAGCACCGGTGCCACAAGCTTGCGTAATCCCGCTTCCCCGCTCCCATGTTCTCATCGTCACGTGGTTGGGGGAATCGACGCGGGCGAAGTGGACGTTGATTCGCTCGGGGAACTCGGGAGCGTGCTCGAACTGCGGACCGACGACTTCAAGTTCGATCGCGCCGAGATCGTCAACGAACACGACGGCGTGGGGGTTGCCCATCGACACACAGGTGACGACATAGTCGTGCCCACCGATCTTCAAGCGGTGGTTGACGATGCGATCAAGGGCGATCGTCGACGGCAAAGATCCCACAGCCAACGACGGCTGACCCATGTCGACTCGCACAGAACCGACTTTACCGTCAACGACATGGCACTCACACGTCTTGATACCGCTATCGGTCTCGACCCGAATGGTTCTTTCACGTGTAAGTTCATGATCAACGGCGTACTTGGCTACGCATCGCAGACCGTTTCCACACATCTGGGGCCGCGAGCCATCGGCGTTGTACATTTCCATGCGGACGTCGGCTACTGTCGACGGTTGAATCAGGATCAGTCCGTCGCTGCCGATGCCGGTGTGGCGATCGGAGACAGCCCGGGCGAGCGCCGACGGGTCGTCAATGCGCTCATCAGCACCGTTGGCAAGCACGTAGTCATTCCCCAGACCATGCATCTTGGTGAACTTCATGGAAGAGGATTGTAGGGAAACGCCGCGTGGTCGGAAATGCGCGAGGTCGCGCGGGACAATACCCCGCACCTCGGAGGCGCACGCAACAGAAATGGGCTCTCACGGAACCCGGTATCCCGCGTCAGGCCTCGAGATCGACGTGAAGCTGCCCGTCGTCATCCTCGGTGATTCCGTCAGCCGTTCGACTTTTTCGAGCATCCTCCTCGGGCGCTTCCTCTTCCTCCTGGAATGCTCGTCCCTGACTGCCGGTGCCCTCGGCATCGGCAAAGATGGCAACGTCGGCATCGGCTGTGTCGACGGTGGCCCCGGACTCATCCACCGCTTTCACCTGCCGCTTGGCTACCTCCGCCTCGCCCGCCCGACGTGCGTCGCGTTCCTTGGCTGTCTCGCGGGCCTGAAACCCCGCCTGTGCGGCGGACGCGGGGATGTCCGGCGGTATCTCAGCCATGGCAGACGATCAATGAATAAGCTCCTTGCGCCGCAGCTCCAACTGCTCTTTCAACCTGATCAGGATGGCTGAATGCATCTGCGACACACGGCTTTCCGAAAGATCGAGCGTCGCCCCGATCTCCTTCATGGTCATCTCTTCGTAGTAATAGAGAATCAGGATGAGTCGCTCGGCCCGTGTAAGCCCGCGGGTCATGAGCTCTTTGAGGTCCTTTCGTTGCATTTCGGAGATTGGATTTCTGCCCCGCTTGTCCTCGATGACGTCGATTTCATAGACCTCTTTGTTGGAGTCCGTCTCATTGTACTTGCGGGAGAGGGACACCTGGGCGACCGCGTTTGCGTCACGGGCGAGCTTGTCGTACTCGTTTCGAGGGAGATCTAGATACTCGGCGATCTCGGTTTCCACCGGTGCCCGCCCGAGGATTGACTCGAGCTCGCGAGCCACCCGTTCAAGTTTGTGGGCCCGGCTTCGCACCAACCGCGGGACCCAGTCCATGCTGCGGAGCTCGTCGAGGATCGCCCCACGGATGCGCGGTGCGCAATAGGTCTCGAACTTGACCCCGCGTTCGAGGTCGAAGGCTTCGATCGCATCCATAAGGCCAAAGATCCCGGCTGACACCAAGTCGTCGGAATCGATCTCATCCGGCAACTTGGCGCCGATTCGTTCCGCATTGTATTTGACAATGGGAATATAATTCTCCATCAGGAGATTCCGTAATGACTGAGCCCCGGATCGTTTGAACTCCCGCCACACCTCAGTGATGCTCATGTTCCCCAGTGCTGCTGGCATCAAAACTGCTCCTTTTGCATCCTTGCATGTTGATCCGCGAGGTTGTCGGCCTTGGCTGCCGAGTGCAGCCACGGGCATCCTGCCCTTGCCTTCTTTCGAATCCCTATTCTCCCGTCGACCGGCTTTCGCCCTCCGTGGCAGCCACAGGCTTTTGAGCACCCACGTCAGATGGTACGCCGGCCCCGGCCTTTCCTTCGCTGTCCTCGCGGTAACGTTTCAGAATCTCGGACCCACGGTCCTTTTCGAATTCGGTGATCACCATCTGGGCGGCACCACCGAGGAGAAATCCAATCAGACAGAAAATGAACAAAGCAATGACGCTGCGCGACAGGATGACCTCCACCGGATTGCGTACCCATAGTCCGGCGGTCACGGTTATGCAGAAGGCCAACAGGCCCAAACTGGCACCGGCCAAACGAGGCACCATCAGTGCAACATCCTTGTCGCCACTTCCGGCGAATCTAGAGCAACCGAGAAGATAGCCCACAGAGCGAAGGTGAGAAGCTCAGTCCGTTTCCCCGCATCCTTGCGACTATCTCCTGCCGACATCCTTGCCGGCCTCGTCCGTTGATCGTGGCAGCGACTTCAGCGCGTCACCTAGACAAACAGACTGGCCACGCGGCTAAACAACCCACTCTGGCGTCGTTGCCCTGGCAGCGTGCTTGCTACGTCTCGCGCCATAGCAGCAATGCACGCGCTGGCGTTCGAACCAGGATAACGAATAACGAACGGGCATCGCTGCCGAACCGCCAACTCGACATGCGTATCATGCAACATGTAACCGGCGTTTGCAACGGGATAATTCAAAAATCTTTTGGCCACAGCTGCCACGCGTTGATAGGCTGCCACAGCATCCGACCGACTGTTCACCATATTGACGAATAGGTGAATCGGAGCCGAGCACGCCTCACGGTGCAATGTCTTGATGGTGGCATATGCGTCTGCCAGTGCTGGGGGCTCGTTTGTGGTGACAACAACGACGCGATCCGACGCCAGGGCAAAGCCGGTCACGTTTCGTGATATGCCAGCCCCGCAATCCAGAACGATGATATCAGCGCTGGTTTCTAGCATCTTCAGCTGGCGGATCAGATGCTGCCGTTCGAAGTCGCCAAGGTCGGCCACTTCACGTAAACCGGAAGCGCCAGGTACGACATGAAGACCCGCCGGTCCTCTAGCGATAACCTCTTGGACACTCCGAACACCGCCGATCACATGGGATAGATTGTACCGGAAGTCCAAATTCATCAGTACATCTGTATTTGCGAGCCCCATATCGACGTCGACGAGCGTAACCCTGAATCCTCCGCTTGAAAGACACACAGATAGATTTACAGCTAAATTGGATTTCCCGACCCCTCCCTTGCCGCTTGTGATCGCCAGAGTGAAGGCACGATGGGCTCGGCGGCGTGCGAGGTGGCGGAGACGCGTCGCTTGATCTGGGGGTCCAGCGCGTTCCTCTATGCGGGTCATCGCTATCGTTGCAGGTATCTCCACGCGGGGTTGTGCTCCTACTTACGACGAGGAGGGTCACCAACACGACCTTCGGGTTGCCGATCCGGGCCAGTCGAAACCGTCTTCGGAGTCCGTGGTCGCTCGCCAAGGATGAGTTTGGCCAGGGCCTTCCCGTCCCCTATGTGGATGTCGTCCGGCACATCCTGTCCTGTCGTCACGTACGATAGTCGGGCGCCGGCTTTCTCTAGGCACGTGAGAATTACCCCGAACCCCACGGCTTCATCCAACTTAGTGAAGATGACGCGGTCTATACCGACCTCGCGGAAGCGCTCGATCGTCTGCGTCAACACGGCGGGGCCGCAGGTGCTTGACAGGACAAGGTGGACCTCATCCGGCTTGGTCACATCGAAGAACCTGCGAAGCTCGGTGATTTTTGTCTGATCGCGCTGGCTTCGACCGGCTGTATCGATGAGGACAACGTCCTTGTCGCTCATGCTCTCCAGCGCATCTCGAAGCTCATTCGGGGAGATCACCACCTCCAAGGGCACATCGATGATCTGTGCGTATGTCCTAAGCTGATCGACGGCTGCAATCCGATAGGTGTCGATCGTAATCAGGCCTACTTTGCGATGCCCGCGAAAACACAGGTTCGCGGCGAGTTTCGCGATGGTTGTCGTCTTTCCGACACCTGTCGGACCGACCAGGGCAATGACGGTAGGCTTGCCGGTCCGCCTCGCGGTAATGGGTCCGGCGACAGGAAGCATGGCCTCGATCGCGCGGGCCAAGTAACGCCGCACGGTTTCAGGGTCACGAAGCTGACTTGGGTCCAGGTTCTGGCGCGCCGACGTGACGAGCTGGTGTGCGAGTTCCTCGGCGACGGCGTTCTCGACAAGTCTGGAGTATGTGTCGTAGAGCCCCTTCGGCAAGTCTGGGGCACGCGCGCTGCGCGTCTCCCGGACCAAGTCACCAATAAGGGACTTAAGCGAACTGACTTCCGACAGCAAGGTGTCGGAGGTTTTGCGATCGACAATTTGGGATGGTGGGGACACTGGGCTGGCAGCTCCTTCTGCTTGTGTTGGCCCATCCGTCCTACGCCCAAGTGTACCACACCGATCAGATGCGGGCAAATCAGACAGGGTCCTGGAAGCGGTAATCTCAACATAGCTCTTACCGCCGACACCCCAAAGCCCACCCCGCGTCACCGTTCTGGTGCTGAGGATGACCGCCCGGCGCCCGAACTGACGCTTGACGTGTTCGAGGGCCTCGGCCATTGTGCTTCCGCGAAAAGTCTTAGGTTTCATTACTTAGGACCACTATACCATGCGACTCGACTTCAAAACCGCGAACAATCTCGTTGTATGAAAGTACGGGGACAGCCGGCAGTCGCACCTCAGCCATGCGACGCACCCAAGGCCGGATCTGCGGTGGACAGAGGAGCACCGGCGGTCGGCCACGCGTGGCTGCCGTGGTTCGCTCCACCTCTGCAGCAATTCCATCTACGATCTTCGTTTGAAGGGATGGCGGGAGGGTCAGTATGGAGCCGCGCTCCGACCGTTCAATCCCCTTGGCAATCAACTCTTCCAGCGTTGGGTCCAAGGTGATGCAATGGACTCGGCCATCTTCACCCTTGTGCTGATGGCACAGGGTCCGACTCAGGGCGTTGCGGGCATATTCCGTCAGAATCTCAACATCCCTGGTGCGCAGTGCCACCTCACTGATCGCCTCGAGGATGCTTTCCAAATCGCGGATCGGCACGCGTTCACGCAGCAAAGATTGCAGGACGCGCTGAATCTCGGCCGGTTTGAGGACCTCCGGCACCACCTCCTCGACCAGTTTCGCTGCCCCTTCGCGCAGGTGATCGAGAAGCCGGTTGACCTCCTGACGGGTCAAGAGCTCGTCGGCGTGTCGTCTGATCAACTCGGTCAGGAATGTGGCGATCACACTCGAGGGCTCGACCACCGTGTAATTGCGGTGCTCGGCTTCGTGTCGGTGACCTTCTTCAATCCAAAGCGCTGGCAGACCGAAGGCAGGTTCGGTGGTTTCGATTCCGTGGACAGGCTCCGTCACGGTGCCGGAATCCATGGCCAGTAGATGGCCGGGCATGACCTCACCCTCTCCGACCGCCAATCCTCTTAGTTTGACGCGGAACTGGTTTGGCTGAAGTTGAATGTCGTCGCGAATCCGGATCGGCGGCACAACGATGCCCAACTCCTGAGCCACCTGTCGCCGCATGTTGGTGATTCGATCCAGCAAGTCGCCACTCTGCTTGCGGTCAACCAGCCGGATTAAGCCATAGCCTACGTTTAGCTCCATGGGGTCCGGTGTGAGGTGCTTTTCGACAGGTTCGCTCATGGCAGGTTTGGCCCTGGCGGCGGCGACCTGGGCCGCCAGTGCGTGATCACGCTTTGTCAAGAAGTGGGCCAAGGCGAGACACGAGAGCATGAGCAGCGTCAGGGGTCCCTTCGGCAGCGGCGTGAAGGCCAGGACACAAAGAAAGAGCGCGGTCAGCGCAAGGGCCAAGGGTTTGGCAGTCAACTGTCCAAGCAGCTCCTCGCCGAGATCCTTTTTCTCCGCGGATCGGGTCACAATCAACGCGGCGGCGATCGCGACGATGAACGCCGGTATCTGTGACACTAGTCCGTCACCGATCGTCAGGATCGTGAACCGGCGCAGGGTCTCACTAAGGGGCAATCCCAGCTCGACCAGACCGACGTAGATACCCCCCAAAATGTTGATAAAAGTAATGATGATACCAGCGATGGCATCTCCGCGCACGAACTTGCTGGCACCGTCCATAGCCCCGTAGAAGTCCGCTTCACGTGTGATTTCGGCGCGTCGCTTTTTTGCTTCGTCCTCGGTGATCACACCGGCGTTGAGGTCTGCGTCGACGGCCATCTGCTTTCCGGGCATGCCGTCGAGTGTGAACCTGGCAGCCACTTCGGCGATTCGCGTTGCCCCTTTGGTGATTACGACGAACTGGATGACCACGATGATGGCGAAGATGATGATCGCAACCACCAACGATCCCCGAGCGACGAACCCACCAAAGGTCTCGATGACCTGCCCGGCGTCAGCGTTTGTGAGAATCAGACGCGTGGTCGCCGTGTTGAGCACCAGCCGAAACAGGGTCATGCCCAAGAGCAGGGACGGGAAGGAGGAAAACTCGAGCGGGCCTTCGAGATACATGACCGACAGCAGGATCACACCGGACAGGCTGATGTTGGTGAGCAGAAGGAGGTCCATCATCCCGGTCGGAAGAGGGATGAGAATCACCAGAATTAGACTCAGCGCGAAGGTTGGTAGAAGCAGTCCATAATGCTTCGTGATCTTAGATAATGTTGGCTGCTTGATGAAGTCGGTGATTGCCATTATTCGCTCAGTTTCGGGTTACTCATCGCCGCCGGCAGCTGGCCGCACCGAATGTCGTCTGTGCTCTCAGCATAACTTCAACGTTGCATGGAAGGTCCGATTCCTGTAGACATCTGTCCCTACCACTGCGATCACACTGCATCTGCCAGCGTCCGCCGCCTGCCCACCGGTGACCGCCCGGTAAGCTCATACACGTAGGCGAGCACCTCCGCGATCGCCTGGTACAAGCGCTGTGGTACATGCTCACCGACGTCGACAGCTTCAAACAGGGCCCGGGCAAGCGGCGGGCGCTCGACAATCGGAATCTTGAACTCCGCCGCGATCTGCCGGATTCTTTGGGCGATTTCATCCGCACCCTTGGCGACTACCTTTGGTGCCGCCATAATGTCTGCGTCATAGCGGATGGCGACGGCCACGTGCGTCGGGTTGGTCACGACGACGTCGGCGGTGGGCACATCTCTGCGAAGGCGCTGCGTCGCCAATTGCAGTTGCACCTGGCGCTGGCGGTGCTTGATCTTGGGATCTCCCTCCATGCTCCGCAACTCGTCCCTGACTTCGTCCTTGGTCATCTTCAGGTCTTGCCCATGCCGGTATCGCTGCCAGGCGAAGTCGAGCAAGGCAAGAATGAGGAGGGCCACACCGAGGTATATCCCCAGCTTGAATAGCAGCCAGGAACCCAACCGAAAAACATCCATGAACTCGAATGAGAATGCGTGGACGATCGCGGACGCGCTTTTGTACACGACAATATAGGCGACCAGCCCAACAGCCATGAGCTTGCCGAAGTTAATGGCTGCCAGCATCACGGAGCGGATCGAGAACATTCGTTGGAGCCCGCCCAGGGGATTGATTTTGCTTAAACTGGGTGTGAGTGGATGGAGCGTGAATAAGAACCCGATCTGAGCCAGCAGAGTCGCAACCATGGCTACCAACAGGATTAGCAGGAATGGAACGACGCGCTTAAGTGCCTCAGTGACGGCAGCGGCTGCGAAGGGAAGCACTTCGCCAAAATCGGCGACAGCCGTCACACTGGTGTGCATTTCTCCTGTCAAGGCCGTCCGTACCATTGCCATCAGACACATCCATAGGCCAGGCCCCAACAGGGCAAGCCCGAGAAAACCCGCCAGAAGAAGCACTGCGGCTGTCAGATCTTGGCTGCGAGCGACTTGCCCTTTTTGGCGAGCCTCCCTTCTGCGTCTAGGCGTCGGCGGTTCCGTTCTTTCGTCAGCAGGGGTGGCCATCACGACACCAAACGCGTGCAAGCAGGGTCGAGCCCAAACGTAGCACGAACCATTTCCACACCATCCCAGATGGCGTCCAGCAGGACACCCTCACAGGCCGCCTGGGCCACGCCGGCAATCGCCAGTCCGACAAGAAGGCGAAGCGGGAAACCCACGG
>CAYOQG010000239.1:0-9341 GCA_964405925.1 uncultured Phycisphaeraceae bacterium
TCTGCTTTTACGACGCCGAAACACCCTAACAAAAGCCGCATGATGCGACATCTTGAATAAGGAGGGGTCGGGGGAGGTTCTTCATTCGGTTTAGACCCTCCTCAGTCCCCCCTTGACAAGGGGGGAGGGTGAAGACGGCGTCCCTGATGAACGGCAACCTCGCCGATCGCTGCCCCGGACGCGTCTACCGATCGCCACCCACGTTATACCGCTGGGCGATCCCGATACCCATCGCGCGCTGGGCTGCCCCATTCTTGCGCAGCGACGGGTGGCATGGTCCACCCTTGTCTGGCCATGAAGCGTGGGATCACAGAGTACGTCCCTCACGCACCACCAGGGCGGGGTGCCTTTTGTCGGATTCGGGGACCCGAGTTTAGGGTGTTCGGTCCGGCGCCCGCTCCTTCCCAGAAGGAAAGTGCGGGCCCAACCGCCTCACAAAGAGAAAAGGGGGGAAATGCGAAGAAAAAAGTATACAAAACGAACCCAATTCTCCGCACTGGCGCTATCAAAAACGCGGGTCCGTCCAGAAAACGAACCCAAACAAACCCAACATTCACCTGTCAGACAACACCGGAAACGGCCATGCCTGGGGCAATGCGGGTGGGCAACCTGTTAGACCGGCCGCCCTCACACGAGGCGCCCATGCAAACCCTATTGGGTGGGAAGCCAATGCAAGCGCGCGATCGTGACCCACGTTCTGACCCGACCGATTTCGCTGCGCCCATTGACGACACCGGGCTTGCTCCCACCGCTGCTGCTGGGTACAGTCCTGGCCGCTCTGGCCGAAACACTTTCAGGCGCGACGTCAGGAGCAAGTCGTGTCACTTCGCAGTCTAGCGCGCGATCTGTCGCAACGGCGCCACGATTCGGTGTCAGCATTGTGTCTCCAGCCGCTTGACGCGCAGACGCAATCATCTTTGATCCAGTGTCGGGTGCCAATCGACGCGACCCAAACCGCCGTTTCACCCGCTCGCGGGCGTCACAAGACGCACCGCAAGTCGTTTTTTTCAGGTTGTCGTGACCACATCAATAGGAGGTAGAACAATGAAAAGAACATTGATCAACATGGTGTGCTGCGTCAGCTTCGCCTTACTGCCCGCCGTACGCGCCGTGGGCATGAATTGCTGCGAATGATACTACACACCGTCTCCGGTCGGAGGCAATGATTGTGGCGACGGGGATTTTTCGGAAGAAGAGTGTCATGGCTGGTCGCCTCCATACGACCACTGTGTGTTCCACGCGAATGAAGAGTGCGGTCCGCACGATCAATGTATCCCGCACTGGACTCAGGTGATTGAGGGCGGATTTGGAGATGCCAATACCCGTAGCATTGAGCCAGCAGTAGTTTTTGATGGTTACTTGTACGCCGTGAGCACTAATTATGAAACCGGCGGCGAGGTTTGGCGGTCTTCCGATCACACAACCTGGACTCAGATGGACGAGGACGGATTTGGAGACCCACATAACTACAAGATTCTTCCAATGACCGTTTTCAATGGTAATCTATACGCTGGAACCTATAATCCCATCACTGGTGGCGAGATTTGGTGTTCTTCCGATGGTACAATCTGGACCCAAGTGAACATCAATGGTTTCGGTGACCCCAACAACCGTATGCTTACTCCGTGGGCCGTTTTCGGTGGTAACCTGTATACCGGAACCTATAATCCCGTTACTGGTGGGGAGATTTGGCGGTCTTCCGATGGCACGACCTGGACCCAGGTGAATATTGATGGGTTCGGATGCCCTACCAATGATAATGTTTGTCCAGCCGTAGTTTTCAATGGAGACTTGTACGCAGGAACAGGAAATGAAATCACCGGTGGCGAGATCTGGCGGTCTTCCGACGGGACAAGCTGGACCCAAGTGAGCACGAATGGATTCGGAGATCCTAATAACCTTGACTCCTATGTCTTTGTGTCATTTGATGGCAAGCTGATCGTAGGAACAGATAATGAGGTTACTGGGGCGGAAGTCTGGAGTTCCCCCGATGGTACGACCTGGACCCAGGTGAACATCGATGGTTTTGGAGACGTCAACAATATTGCCTGTCATGTCGGCGTAGTTTTCGCCGGCTATGTCTACGCAGCAACCCGTAATAACGCCACCGGTGGCGAGATTTGGCGGTCCTCCGATGGTACGACCTGGACCCAGGCAAACCTGGATGGATTTGGAAACCCAGATAATATTGCAGGCATCTTAGAGGGCCCAGTTGTTTACTCCGGCCGGCTATACGCTGGGACTATTAATCCCGTTACCGGCGGCGAGATCTGGGCAACGGTCCCGCGGACGGTGATACCAACCGTGTCAACGTGGGGTCTGGCCGCGATGACGCTGCTGTTGTTGACGGGGCTAAAGATCAGGTTCGGGCGGCGCGCACAGGTCAAGGCATAACACGGGGATCGCGCAACGCGATCTCACCTGATGACTTGGCGCCGACGCGTGTCGATATGGGAGAAGGTGTGGGCACCACGCTTGTCCCCTGGGGTATGGTGTGGCCAGCGTAGGTCATTAGTAGATCTATGAATCGGTCCACGAGGGCTGTCGCCCGGTGTTGGTCGAGGCAGGTGCGGCGGTACGTCAAGGTCACCCCGATGGCATCGCTGAGAATGGTCGGGGCGAGGACCATGGGGACGCTGGGGCCGGGGGACAGGTTCCTGCCGCACAAAAAAGAGCAGGATCAACGCGACGGATGGGCCGCGGAACGGCGACATTGCTGTTGTTTGGCGAGCCTGTTCCTGGTATGCTGTAGCGTTGCGTAGTTGCTGCCGCTTGGCGGCGGGAAAGATAGTCGCCTCCCTGTCGAGCGCCGCGGCAATCAGTTTAGTGAGCAGCGGTTGCGCGGCCGTCCGTATCGGCCTGCAGCGCCGCGACCGTTTGGGCCCCTGTGCTCGAGGCGAGCAAGTCATTCCCAGCCATCGCATCGCAGGGGCCGCCGGGAGCACTACGATGAACTGGCTAACCTCTTCTACTTTGACATGCGTCTGCACGCTCGTTGGATTGCCCGGTCTCTCGTCGGCCGCACCTCCCATGTACACCGTTGACGATCTCGGCCCTGGTCGCGCGAACGCGATCGACAACAACGGCGCGGTGGTTGGGTGGTATTCGGGCCGGGCAGTCGTCTGGGGGGACTATTGGAGGGGCGGGGGGCCCGTCGACCTGGGCACGCTCGGCGGCGACACCGCTGAAGCCTACGACATCAACGACCTTGGTCAGGTCGTCGGCTGGGCGAAGACCGACATCGGGCAGATGCACGCCTTTGGATGGACCCAGGCGGAAGGTATGGTGGACCTTGCCGTGTCCGACACGCACGAGAGCTGCGCCCTTGGCATCAACAATGGAGGAGCCGTGGTGGGCTGGTATGCCGGCTACTCAGTGGGCTTCGCAATGGCCTGGGATGGCAGCGAACCCACGCCACTGGGTCATCTCGGTGGGTTCGATGGTGCGGCGCACGACGTCAACGAGCTGAGTCAGACAGTCGGCTGGAGCAACACGGTGGATGGTGTCGCACATGCCTTCGCTTGGACACAAGCTGAGGGTATGCAGGATATGATGCCCACGAGCGGCCTGAATGAAAGTCAGGCATTGGCGGTTAACAACAGTGGCGCGGTAGTAGGCTGGTATGCCAGCTACTCGATTGGCTTCAGCATGGCCTGGGATAAGGGTGAGCCGACTCCGTTGGGCAATCTCGGCGGCACTGCAAGCGAAGCCTGGGGAATAAACGATCTCGATCAGGTGGTTGGTTGGGCAGAGACCGAGTCCGGCGCGCATCATGCCTTCTTCTGGACCGAGAGCGACGGCATGGTTGATTTGAACGATCGGCTGTCCGAACCGGTCCCCTGGGTGCTGAAAGTCGCGAAGGACATCAACGAAGACGGCTGGATCGCGGTGACAGCGGTTGACCCTGACACCGACGCCGAACGCGCGCTCGTCTTGGTCCCCGTCGCCGATGGTATTCCGACCGTCTCCGCATGGGGCATGGTCGTGATGACGTCGGCCGTAGTGGCAGCAGGGACGCTGGTGTTGATGCGCCGTCGCCCAGCGCGTGCTTAGGCACATCTTCGCCGCCAGGACCGTGCGTCAGGCTTGCTCGCCCGCTGGGGCAGATCGACAACCATCTCGCGGGGCGAGGGTGCCGTTCCTTTCGCCCTGATCCGGATGCTGGAGTGGTCCCAAATGGCGTGGGGCGGCTGGTCCAGAGGACGCCAAAGAGGTCAGGCTTGGGTATCCACGGGACGTAGGGTTTGCGAGCCCCCCGTCCACTCCGCTGTTCGGACTTGGAAACATGACGAGCTAGAGGGGCCGTACTTTCGCCGTAAGACGGCAGTGCCGGCGGTCAGTACCAGCAAGATCATGACCACGAGCCCCCACGTGCCCGCCGCCGGAACCGCTGTCGCGCTCATATCGTGGAGGAAAACGAATTCACCTCGAGACAAGTCTTCGACATAACGCCCGCCCAAGGGCAGCATCTCATTCTGGACCTCGTTGCCGATCGGATCATACCGCCTCACTTGGGCATCCCCGTTCCATGGTAGGTCAAGATCAACAATCCCGTCATGCTCAGCGTAAATCAGCACCCGATCGCCGGTCAGGACAACATCCGCCGTAAGCGGCGCCCTGAGCGGGCCTCCGAGAAACTCGCTCAGGATGTACGACGCTTCGAGATGAAGGAGGTTGCTGTTGATCAGTATCTTGTTTCCCCTCTGTAGTACCAAGGCAACGTCCTCTCCCAGAATCTCCGAAGAGAGTTGAACCTGAACATGCGTCGTGTCCACCTGGACCTCGGGAATCCGCTCCAGTATTGGCAACAAGCTGGCCGTCCACCCTCTCCAGCGTACGCTTGCGCCGTCAAAGTCGACCTCTTCGGGGGTGAAGCCTGCAAGTGTCTGCGTGTCGCCGCGAGGAAGACCGAAGAACTCCCCGAACGGGATCCAGTCCACCGCGTCGCTTTCATCCGGTATACCGTAGGCGGGCTGGAAGAAGACCGGTGCCTCGTTCGACAACAGGGGAAGCACGTAGTCAGGCAGTGGTGCAGCGCTCTCGGCATCTGCACCTCCCGCCAACGCCACGAAATAGATTCCGGCCTCTGGAAGTACCGAGTCGATCGTCGTCACCACCCGGTACCCGAGGAGAGTGAAGGTATTCGCCACCGCTGGGCAATTGACCAGGAATGTCTTGTAGGCCGGTCGGATCGTGGTCGAGGGAATCACTGCCGAATCGATGACAAAGTTGGCGACCGGCCTTTCCCCCACAGCTTCGCTCGCCAGGGACTCGAGTTCATCCCCGACGTAGTCCGCAAAGTTGAACGACGGATCCCAGATCGTGAAATCCGTGTTCGTCTCCTCGATGGAGAAGCGCTCCGGGAGATGCTGAAGCTGGGCAAACAGAAGCACATTCCTCCAGTTCTCAGCCTCCAAGAAACCGAACGACCCCACCGCCAGCGAAAACGGTCGACCGTAGTAGCGCGCCCCCTCGGCAAAGATGTGCGTTACGCCCAGCGTAGCCGACCGTGAGCTCATCAAACCGAGAGCGTCCGCCTCCTGCTGATCATACGGGTAGAAGGTGAATACACTGGCAAGCTGCTCGTCTGCGATCGTCGAGTCAGGCCACCACACACCCGCGGTCGTCTCATGGATGGCACCCGACTCCTGGGTCGCAGCTTGAATCGCACGGAGATAGCTGGCACCGAACTGCTCTTCCGTGATCCTGTTCACCCCCAACGCCAGCACTTCCCGAACGACGTCAGCAACCTCGTCCTCGGTCATGAAGTCGACGCCCGGTATCGTGGGGTTTTGATTGGACTCCGCAATCACTTCCCATCCGTCGAAGTTGATGGCTATACCGTATTCGTCAGCCTTCGCCACTAGTTGCGGGAGTACCGATTCATACAACGGGTCGGTCGGGTAGCCGTTTGCATCGAGGGTAGGAGACGGGAACGCGTGTAGGCCGTTCGGATAGATACCGAAGAACCGCAAGTGCGTGTATCCTTGAGCCTGCATCCAAGAGAAGTTGTCCGCCAGATTCTGCTCGATGCCTTCATCTCGGCCGGTTATGAAGCTCACCCACTGAAGCCAGTTGTTCTCGAATTCGAAATCCGGCTCGGCGTGGATCCGGGTCGATGAAAGACACAATAGCAGGGTAACAGCACGGCACGCGTGTTTTGCGATCGGGTTCTTCATGCTACTCAGCCAGTCCGATATCGGCGCGTCCCCAGATTAGCCCCAACCCACCGCTACATATCCAAACGCCTACTTCCCTGGCTCGGCCTTCAAATGGCTTGTGAACCATCGGACGACAGAAACCGTTGAGCGGATTCGGTTCTCGGTCTTGCGAAAACCGTGACCTTCATCCGGGAACAGCACGTATTCGACAGGCACTCCACGAGCTTTCAGGTTCTCGACAACTTGCTCCGCCTCAAAGACAGGAACGTTCGTGTCGTTCGCTCCGTGAAGTACGATCGTTGGTGAGATCACCCGGCCAAGCTTGTGGATCGGGGAAAGCCTCCGTAGCATGTCCGCCTCGGTCTCTGGGTCGCCATGCTCAATCTTGGAAATGCTTGCCATCCAGGGCTCGGTGTGTTCGAAGAACATCTCGAAGTTTACCACGCCAAACAGGTCAGCACCTGCCGCGAGCAGCTTGGGATACTCAGCCAACCCAGCCATCACCATGTATCCGCCATACGACCCACCGATGATACCGATCCGCTTCGGATCGGCGACGTCTGCCTTGACGACATAGTCGATGCAAGCTTTGATATCCTTGACGGCATTGAAACGCAGCGCGCCGTTGTCCAAGTTTACGAAGGTCTTTCCAAAACCAGTCGAGCCGCGGACATTGGGGGCGGACACCGCGACTCCGTGTGTGAGCAACGCTTGGTAACCAGCCCGAAACGCCGGCCGTTCTTGCCCCTCAGGTCCACCATGGAAGCTAAGTACCAGTGGCCCGGGTTTCGTCATGACTGGTGGCCGGTACAGCCAACCACTCAGCTCGAGACCGTTGTGGGCGAAAGTGCACTAGCTCTGGGCGAACTAGTTTCGACAGTTCGACGCCCGCGTGCGGGCTGTGGGTCACCTGATGGAAGCGGCCCGTGTGTCTTTCCAGCACCCATATGTCTGAAGGCGCGGCAGAACCTGAGGCTACCATTCCTAGCAATCGCCCGTCCCTCGAATAAGAAAGGCCGCCGACGATCTCTGCCGGGAGTTGAGGTCCCGGGGTCAACTTGCGCGTCGAAAGATCCACGAACGCAAGCTCGTTGCAACCGCCGACGTTCCAGATCAGCGCGGCCTTCGTGCCCTGATCGTTCACCTTGAAGCTCTGCAGCTCCGCATCTTCGCGCGACACAAGAACCTCGATCTGTCCAGGCATGTGCTCTTTGTCAAGTCGGACGCTCGCGAATGGAACCAAGTCACGATCGTTGTTGGATCGAAGGTATACGGTCCGCGCATCCGGCGCCAGGACACCGAAGAAGGTTCCGGGGCCATCGTGCGGCGTGAGACATATCTCTTCGCCGCTTGCGAGCTCCACGAGATAGAGGTCCTTATCGCTTCGGTTCTGCATGCGGTAGAGCACGGCATGTGATCCATCGCGACTTATGCTGGTAAAGCCCCCGATGGCCGGGTTCTTGACCCTCAAATGCGCTTCGCCGCTCGTGACGTCGACAAGGTAGGCATCCATGGCCGCGGCCGCGCGTCAGTTCGATGAGACAATGATCGACCGGCCATCACGCGTCCAATCACCAAGCCAGTTGTTCTCCTTGCCGCCCCACGTCAGCCGTCTGATCTGGGTGCCATTAGGCCGCGCGACATAGACCTGCTGGTTCATCCCACCGCCGGGTGCCAATGAAGAGGCAAGCCAATCATCAGCTGGTGACCAACTGACGCTGTCTACGGGATCGTCGAAGAAGGTCACGAGCGTCGGCCAGCCGCCCTCCGTCGGGACGGTCCATATCTGCGGAATGCCGTTCAAGTTCGAGACGAATGCGATGTGCTTCCCGTCGGCCGAAAAGGTCGGGGACCAACAAGCGCCAATCTTAGCCATCACGGCTACTGACGTTTCAAGGTCGTCGGAGACTGAAACCTTCTGATCGGCACCCAGCACTGCTGGACATGCGATTGCTGGAGCAAAACAGCATAGGATAGAGAGTAGACGGCGCATTGTTGAACTACTGAGGCCAAGCTCTGAATACCGCTCGAACGAAGCGGGCTCGCCTGCCTGAAAGGAGCACCTAAGGCACGCGGTTGCTCACGTTTTGCTCGGATCACGACCCCGGCCGACCGGTCAGCAACGAATGATACTACTATCACGAGACACGTCAAGACGCGTGGGGCCTGCCGGTCACCTCCGTTGGTCAGCTCGCTTGGACCTGCCCTCGGGGCCGGGGGTGCTGGTCCCCTTGCCCCAAGCCAAGTCCTGCTGCGCCGCGTTTGAGAGGGTGGGATTCATGTTAGCACCATAGTCGGATACGGCACAGAGGCCTGTTCCTGTTGAGCTCAAGCCCCTCAACTCCTCTAACCAAAGCTGGCAAAAGTCGAGGGAATTGGATGCGCCCACACAACCAACACGGTATTTCGAGAAGGACAAGGGACAACCCGGCTCAACAGTTCAGCACATCGGATAGCGGAGGGCATTCACTCGCGAGCAATGAGAAGGTCTCCCGATCGCGGTGCTCTCCACGTAAGAAACCTCCGAGACGTTGCGTTCCCTCGCATCGGTATCCGCACTTTTCGGCGACGCTTCGCGAGGCAACGTTTCTCTTGAACACCCCAAGCTGCAACCGCGGCACCGGCTTGAGTGCGAACAGATAAGCCGAGAAGATCAACAGCGCCTCGGACATAAAACCGCGGTTCCGATCCTCCCGCCGGAAGACCGCGTAGCTGACTTCATAGCCAGCTAGCAACGGAGACGGCCGGAAGAACATGATCGCGCCAACCGTCCGGTCGTCCCGATCTGTGATGACCATGCGGCCTTGGTCCTCCTGCCACCATCCGGTCTCCCGGAACTGTTTGCGCGTGTCCGTTAGGGTATGCGGCGCGATGGGGAAGTGTTCTCCGCGGGCGGCAATGTCGGAGTCCAGGGCGAACAACGACTCAAGATCCTCTTCTGAGAAGAGGCGCAGAACGACATTCTTACCTCTCAGCATACCTTGTCTCCCATGAAATAAGTCTCGTTATGGTCGTAGGTCCTTGTCGTCGTTGCGCTTGACCGACCTACCATGTCTGGACGTCCTACTGGCCGCCGTCTCACGATCATCATGAGCCCGACCGGTTACAGTTCCTGGACAGGCCCAGAGCGGTGTCGGAATCGCGGCGTAACACAGCACCGGCAAACGCGCGAACATGGAG
>CAYOQG010000240.1:0-9332 GCA_964405925.1 uncultured Phycisphaeraceae bacterium
GTCATTGACACCCTGGTCTATCGATTCGACAAGCATGGCTATCTCGAGCCCGGCTACAACCACGTTTTCGTCATGCCGGCAGAGCCGGGGACCCCCCGCCAAATCTCAAGCGGAGACTTCAACCACGGCTACCTTTTTGGAGGCGCAACACCGGCCTGGACGCCCGATTCAAAATACTTACTGGTGTCAGCGAATCGTCACGAAGACCACGAGCACGATCCCCTCAACACCGAGATCTACGAGTTTTCCGTGGCGGACGGATCGGTCGTGGCCCTAACCGGTCGTCACGGGCCGGACGAATCGCCCGCTGTCTCCCCGGACGGTAAGCTGATCGCTTATGTCGGTTTTGATGACAAGTATCAGGGTTATCAGCTCCAGCGCCTGTACGTCATGAATCGGGACGGAAGCGGCTCGCGGGTGCTTTCTGGCGACTTGGATCGCAGTGTCGGAAGCTGGTCGCGGGATGACCTGCGCTGGGCGGCGGACGGTAGCGGCGTCTATTACGAGTACGATGACCATGGTGACACTAAGCTCGCCTTCTGCACGCTGGATGGCGACTCTACCACGCTAGCCGAAAATCTTGGCGGAGCGTGGGGTAGCGCTTACGGCGGAGGCACATTCTCCGTGTCATCCGATGGGCGATACGCCTTCAATTACACGACACCCGACAGGCCGGTCGATGTCGCCGTGGGCTCGCGGGCCGGGCGATCGACGCGGCTGGTTACTGCCATTAACGACGACCTTTTGGCACAGCGAAAACTCGGAACGGTGGAGGAAATCTGGTACCCCTCGTCGAAAGATGGTCGACAGATACACGGCTGGATCATCAAGCCCTCAGACTTCGATCCCACGAAGAAGTATCCGCTTATCCTGGAGATTCATGGCGGGCCGTTCGCCAATTACGGTGACCGCTTTGACCTCGAGAAGCAGTTGTTTGCGGCATACGGATACGTGGTGCTTTACGCGAATCCGCGCGGCAGCACGAGCTATGGTGAGGAATTCGGCAACTTGATCCACCACGCGTATCCTGGGGACGACTACTATGATCTGATGTCCGGAGTGGAGGCCGTCGTAGCCAAGGGATATGTTGATCCGGACAACATCTTCGTAACCGGCGGAAGCGGTGGCGGCATCCTAACTTGCTGGCTCATCGGAAGAACCGACCGCTTCCGGGCTGCAGCCACTCTCTACCCGGTGATAAACTGGTATAGCATCGCTTTGACTACGGACATCTCCATGTTCATGAGCAAATACTGGTTCCCCGGCTTTCCGTGGGAAACACCGGACGATTATGTGAACCGATCACCCCTGTCGTTAATGGGCAATGTCAAAACTCCGACACTGGTCATGACCGGTGAGGAGGACTATCGCACACCGATTTCAGAGGCGGAGCAGTACTACAAAGCCCTCAAGATGCTTCAGATCGACAGCGTTTTTGTCCGGGTTCCCGGTGAGGCGCACGGTATCCGTGGCCGCCCCAGCCACCAGATTGGGAAAGTGCTCCATATCCTCGGTTGGTTTGACGAGCACCGAACGGCTGCATCAACCGGTGGCTAACGAGCGGCAGGCCTCAACCCACCACCCCAAGCAATCCGCCACGTCCCGTTGGCAAGGGGGACATACGTCCGATGCTCTCGCCCTTCGTACGCGGGGACGGGACCAGGAGGAGGCAACGGTCAGACCGTGCTCACGAAATAGGCGTTTGGTCATGTCGTATGTCGGTCCGTCGCCTATTCGGACTACGTGATCGATGAGTTCCATGTCCAAGGGGCTCGATGTCGGTGACTCTTCGAGATTCTTGAGCACCGGTGACCGATGTCCCTTCTTAGGCTCCACCGCGACCAGGCCTCCGCGCTGAGTTCGTACCGGCGCCACTGCTACTGAATTGCAGCCGTGCATCATTATTTGCTTGAATAGTTGAATACTTCGAAAGGGCAAGTCCCCGTTATGGTTTGTCGTGCTCGGCCAAAGGCTCGGGGCGGGCTGCCAGCACCAACATCTTCGGCCACGAGGGGGTTTCTCGGTCATGCCAAGCGTTTCTGCTTGCATCGCGACGAGTCGCGGTCGTACAATTGCGCCCAAGAAGGTGGCCGACACAGGAAGACCAGAAAGTGCGCCTTCACTTCTGCGTTACGACAAAGTCCTGTTTGCAGAGGGCATCACATGATACAGGATCGACTCGGACGGCAATGCTCCTGTCACAGGGTAAGCAGCTTGCCCACGCGCAAGCCTGACCGAAGGGAGGAACCACGTGTTCTATCGCCAGTACATTCCGTTTCTTGCCGGGGCATTTCTCCTTGTATTGAACGGCCATGCACTCGCGCCCGACAACCCATGTAAAGAGAATAGACCTCTACCGAAAGAGCTCGGTGCCAACGGACCGTTCTGCGCACCTCACTCAGTTAAGGCTTCTGCGAACGCTTATGCTGACAACATGACATCCGTGACCCCACAAGGGCGCAAACCAGCATACCATCCCAAGCGCTTACTGGTCCGGTTTGCATTACATGCGAACAAGGCCGACATGCGCGTGGCACACAGCGCGGTGGGCACGGTGGTGCTCAAGACGTATCGGCACGTCGATCGCTTGCAGCTTGTCGAGGTGCCGGATGGGGATCTGACGACCGTGCTACTTGCCTATAAGCAGCGTCCGGACGTGTTGTACGCGGAACGGGACTACATTGTGCGTGCGGATGTGGTTCCCAATGACCGGCACTTCGATCTTCTGTGGGGACTGCACAATACCGGACAGACCGTTGATGATGATCCTGGCACTGTAGGTGCGGATATCGGAGCTGTCGAAGCGTGGGATATGTGGACGGGAGATCCGGAATTTCGGATCGCAGTGACCGATACGGGCGTCAACTACCGCCATCCCGACCTGGCAGAGAACATTTGGACGAATTACCCGGAGCTACTTGGCCTGCCCGATGTCGATGACGATGGCAACGGATGGGTGGACGACGTCCATGGATACAACATGATCGATGACATGGCTGACCCGATGGACGATGACGGCCACGGTACTCACGTCGCCGGTACGATCGGGGCAGTGGCCAACAATAACAGAGGTGTGGTCGGCGTGAACTGGCACTGCAAGATCGTGGCGCTGAAGATTTTGGGGACGTTCGGCTATGGATACACCTCTGATGCCGTAGAGGCCCTGGAGTATATCATTGACAATCAGATTCGTGTTTCAAACAATAGTTGGGGCTGCTACGGCGAGGAGTGCTATTCGCAGGCCCTTTACGACTCAATTGCCGCGGCGCAGGCGGTGGGCCACATTTTTGTCGCGGCGGCCGGGAACGCCGGCGCCGACACCGATGTATACCCTCACTATCCCTCCAGCTACAACCTGCCCAATGTCATTGCCGTGGCGATGACCGATAATGACGACAACTTGGGTATGTGCGTCAGCTCGTGCGGCAGCTCGAGCAGTAACTACGGTCCGACCACTGTCGATCTCGGGGCACCGGGCATCAAAATTTACAGCACGGAATACGATTATCAGTACGAACTGATGTGTGGGACTTCCATGGCAACCCCGCATGTCACTGGCGTTGTCGGGTTAGTGGCGAGCCGTTACCGCGGGTTGGGATGGGCCGGTGTCCGCGATGTCATCCTGACGACGGTGCGGCCTGTCGAGGCCCTCGACGGTATCACCGTGACGGGCGGTGTTGTCAATGCAGCCGCCGCTCTGCGCGACTGCAACGCCAACGGTGTGCCAGATGACGAAGATATCAGCGGCGGTACGAGCAGCGATTGCACAGCCAACGGTATTCCTGACGAGTGCGAGGGGGACTGCAATGACAACGGCATCGCTGATAGTTGTGATATCCACGCCGAGGCCAGTGAAGACTGCAACCTCAACGGAGTTCCCGACGAATGCGAGACAGGCTGGGATCAAGATTGCGATGGCGATACGGTCTCGGACCTCTGTGAAATCTATCTCGGCAGCGGCGACTGCAACTGGAATCGTGTGCCTGATGACTGCGAGCCCGATACAGACTGTAACGTGAATGGTGCGCAGGATCTGTGTGATATTGCCGGCGGTGCTTCCGAAGACTTCAACCACAACGGCCTGCCGGATGAGTGTGAGGAGAACCGACTCATTTACGTTGACGATGATGCCCCTTCCGATCCTGGACCGGGCGATCCGACAGTCGGTGATCCAGCGGAGGACGGCTCTGCGGAGCATCCGTTTGACGGTATCCAGGAAGGTATCAACGGCGCGATCGCCGGTGACGAGGTCGTGGTGCAGCAGGGTCTCTACACGGGCGTGGGCAACCGAGATTTGGACTTCGTCGGACGCAGGATCACTTTGCGGAGCACCACGCCAACGGATCAGGGCGTGGTGGCAAACACAGTGATCGACTGTGCAGGGGAGGGCCGAGCTTTCTTCTTCCACCATGCTGAAGGGCCTGCCAGCGTTGTGAACGGCTTGACCATCCAGAACGGGCTGGCGAAGTATGCTGGCGTTCCAACAGATGCCGCTCACGGCGGAGCCATCTATTGTCTAGGCAGCAATCCTACGATCGCCAACTGCCGATTCGAGGCGAATCGGGCGCTGGAGTGCCGTATCGATAGCTGTTGGGGTGGAGGCGGAGCCATGTACAACCTTATTAGCGCACCTGGAGTGGTCAACTGCGTCTTTGCAGATAACCGGGCTGGCGAGGGTGGAGGAGCGGTATTCAACTTCGACAGCGATACGAACCTTGACAACTGCCTGTTCGTCGGCAACCTCGGATGGGGCGGGATGTCTGACTATCATTATGGCGGGGCGCTGGTCGCCGCAGGGGGAGCACCGACGTTCACCAACTGCACTTTTTTGGACAACCACGCGGTCTACGGTGGCGGAGTCTATAGTGCAGATAGTGCACCAATGCTAACCAACTGCATCTTATGGGGAAATGTGGGTGAAGGAGGCGCTGACGAGGCAGGCCAGATACATGTTTCCAGTGGATTCGTGACAGTTGACTATAGCTGCATCCAAGGTCTGACCGGGGAGCTGGGCGGTGTCGGCAACATCGGAGACGATCCGCTGTTCGTCGACGCCGAGGCGTACGATATGCACTTGCAGGGATCATCGCCGTGTATTGACGCTGCGGACAGTGGCGTCGTCCTTGTGGGAACAGACCTAGATGGTAGTCCGCGCCGGCTTGACTACCTAGCCGTCCCCGATACCGGTAGTGGGACGCCGCCAATCGTGGATATGGGCGTTTACGAGTATCACGGAGATTGCAACGGAAACGGCATTGATGACGCGACGGATATCGTCGGCGAGACGAGTGAGGACTGCAATCTCAACGGTATTCCCGACGAATGTGAAGCCGACGAAGACTGCAACGTAAATGGAGTGGCCGATATCTGCGATATCGCTTCTGAGGTCAGCAGCGACTGTGATGGCAACTATGTTCCGGACGAGTGCGAACCCGACTGTAATGCTAACGGCGTTGCCGACCCTTGTGATATTCGAGATTGTACGAGCGAAGATTGCAACTTCAACCGTGTCCCCGACGAGTGCGAGCCCGACGAGGATTGCAACAGCAACGGAACGCAGGATATCTGTGACATCGGCACTGGGGAGAGCGCGGACTGCAATGGCAACGTGATTCCAGATGAATGTGACATTGACACCGGTACGTCGCCCGACGCCAACGGTAACGACATCCCAGACGAATGCCAGGGAGCGTGTTGCGTGTGCGGCGAGTGCGTGGACATGACAGAGGACGAATGTTCGGCGCAAGGTGGGACATTCACAACCCTAGGCACGATCTGTCCTGTTGAGTGTCCCCCGTACGAAGACGACTGTGTCGACATGGTGATGCTGCCAAGCGATCCCGAGATCACGGAGGCGGTCGACAATCGTTGTGCGTCCGATGACGGGCCAAACCCTGTGCTGTGTGATTTTGTGCAAAAGCCTCTTGGGGCGGACATCTGGTTCGGATTCATTCCGCCGTGTAGCGGCGTTGTGACAGTGAGTCTATGCGACAATACGAATTTCGATGCGATACTGGCCATCTACGATGGTGGTGCAACGTGCGAGTGTCCGGTGGATGACAGCAACCAGTTGGTGTGTGCTGACGACACGTGCGGTGAACCCGGTGGACCACCGGTGGCCACGACGCTCGTGTATGCAGGAACGTGTTATACGATTAGAGTGGCTGGTTGGGACGGTGCGAGAGGAGTGGGGGAGATGCGCATCTCGATGGAGTGCTGTTCCAACACCGATGCTCCAGAGTCTGAAGCGGAACCAGTCGAGAAGAACCGGTATCTTTCGTTTGTGCCAGGCAATCCGGGACGGCAAACGGCGCTCAAGGTCGCTTTTGCCTCCGTCCCGGGCTATGAATACGCGGAAGGTCGAGCCATGTGGGTCAAGCAGCCGGTAGAAGTGTCCGAGGCGTCTGGTTCGAGTGATCCGACGCCAGCCCCGGTGTTTTGGGCAGCCGACCTTGGCTGCACGCCGTATTACACCGATTGGAGCGACTACGGTACGGTCGACGTCCACAACGCGGCGATCATTCCTGGGGCGACGTTCGAGATCCGGGCGATCGACGAGCTCTGCGACACAGCGGATGCGGGCAGTTACTCCGAACCATTGGGGATGGTCATGAGCGCAGCCGGCGATGTCGTGGGTACGAGTTGTGCCATTTGCCCGTGCGATGCACCGAATGGCGTTGTTGATTTTTTGGACATTTCTGCCATTGTCGAGAAGTTCAAGAACGTGCCGTGTGTCGAAGGCACGGGACCGGGCGTGCCTCGCAAAGCTCAGGCCGACCTGATCAACGCCACCGTGACCGTAGCGTCTCCTGATCGCAAGGTCGACTTTGTGGACATCAGCTACTGCGTTGACGCATTTCGCAGTCAGGCGGCGCCGCTACCTGGCCCGCCGCAGACGAATCCCTGCGATTAGGATCGAGAAGGGGGGAAAGTGTGGTGGGCTGCACTGCGGTGTTGAGATCTGGCCGCCTACGCCCGCGCCATCCTCGATGCTCGCGCAAAGAGGAAAGTCGCGTACGCTGCCCAAGCCAGGCCAAGGGGACATACCGGCCTCTGAGGCCGGACCGGACAGTGCGAAAAACGGGCACCGGTTCAGTTGATCGCACTTGTTGAAACGGTTGATTGCGGAGGCCAAGCCGGAGTAGAACGATGTGCGGGGCGGCACATACCCGTCGACGGGGCCGCTCTGCTGGCAGTGCTGCATCTCTTGATAAAATGGGAAGTCTGGGTGAAGAATCTTGGGGCACTGGGCCGATACTTAAATGCCTAGTTTTACTTGCCAGGCCGTTCATGACAGAGAGTGGGGGTTCTGGGTCGTTGTCTAGGCATCGTGTGCGATTGTGAGACGGGCTGGATGCCCGGAGTATGGGTCGACGAAGCACCGGACCGCCTCGGGATTTGGGCAGGAGGCCCTCAGCCAAGAAGGTCTCCTGAGCCTGGTCCGGGCGCAAGGAGCTCCGTATGGCCTCCCCATCGTTGTTAAAGGAGTACATCCCGCCTTTGCTAGCCGGGAACCGGGCTGCCTGTCGAAGGCTGGTCCGTGAACGCGTCCGCAGGACCGAGGACGTGACAAGCCTGTATTACGAGCTTCTGTGGCCGGCGATGGAACATGTCGACAAGCTCTATCGGGCCGATCGGATCAATGCCGCCGCCGAGGGCATGGCAACGCGCATCAACCGAAGCATTGCGGATCAGCTACAGCTCAACCTGATGCAAGCACCTCACAACGGTAAGCGAATTGTGGTCACGTGCGCGCCCGACGAGCCGGAAGAGTTGGGCGCACAAATGTGCGCAGACCTCTTTGAGGCCGACGGATGGGACGTCTACTTCCTGGGTGGGGGGATTCCAAATGACGAGATTCTCAGCATCATCGGCCAGTTGCGACCTCACACTCTGCTGGTCTTCGGTACCCAGCCGAGCGGGGTGCCGGCAGTTAGGCACCTAGTGGATATGATCCGGGAGATTGGCGTCAATCCCACGATGAATATTATGGTGTCCGGTGGCGTGTTCAACCGGGCGGAAGGGCTGTGGAAAGAGGTGAATGCCGACCTCTTCGCAAAGGATGTGAAAGAAGCCATTGCCCTGGCGAAGGAGGCCGAGCCGCGCAGACCCGAGCCGGTCAAAGTAGGGGCACCGAAGAAACGTCGTCGGCGTCGTCGCCCGCCGTTGCTGGCGACTGCGGACGAGAATTGAGCAGAAGACCGTAGTGACGCTGCTTATCCGGGCAAAAGGGCTGGGGCAAGGAACTGGTGGTCGTTGGGATTCACGGTGGAGGCATAAGCGGCAACCTCACCGACAACGGTGACAACCGGTGGCATGAGGCCGTCGCGCTCGACAGCATCCGCGATCGTGGCGAGGGTCGCCACAGTGGTCCGCTGCTGCGGCATGGTCGCCCGCTCGATGCACGCAGCGGGCGTTATAGGGGCGCGCCCTGCACAGATCATCTCCTTGGCAACCGCTTCCAGGTTGCCATGGCCCATCAGGATGATGACCGCATCGACACCGGCCAGCGCCTTGAAGTCGAGCGGTGGCGCCCCGTCAACGTGAGCCGATTGGGCTGTAACCAGAGCGAGTGACCGAACGCGATAACGGAGCGTGAGCGGAATCCCTGCGGCTTCCGGGGCTGCGAGAGCGCTAGTCACGCCCGGCACCACGATGCAGTCAACCCCTGCATCCCGGCAGGCGATGAACTCTTCGAACCCCCGCCCGAACACGAACGGATCGCCACCCTTCAGACGCACGACGACCAGACCACCTTTCGCACGGTCAATGACAAGATCATGGATATCCTCCTGGGCGATCGGGCGAGGCTCGCCTGGCGTCTTACCCACATAGATCAACTCGGCAGATGCCTGCGTTTCCGCCAGCAACTCGGTGGCGACGAGGCGGTCATAAACCACGACGTCGGCTTGGCGGATCAGCTTCAGTCCGCGGACGGTGATTAAACCGGGGTCACCGGGGCCGGCTCCAACCAGATAAACGACGCCGTGTGCCGCACTCATGCCACTTCTCCAAAAGCGGGCATCCGAGGAGTCTCGGCCAGATCGGCTACGATCTCGATGATGCCCGGATCAGTCCCGATCGGGACGTCGCATACAACAAACCGGTTCTCCACGTTGCCAAACGCGACCACGCCGGGCAGAGGCGAGCGCATCAAGCCAAGAGCCTCCGGAATATCTCGGGTCACGTGTCGTCCGTATGTCATCATGAACGGGACGACGACAATAGCCGTTTCTTGAGCGCGGTCGGCGATGGTTCGTACATGGGGTTCCTCTTCCAAGAATGCTGGGAACGCCTCGCAACAGACACGCTCACGGTGCAAGTAAGCAGCC
>CAYOQG010000241.1:0-9308 GCA_964405925.1 uncultured Phycisphaeraceae bacterium
CCTTGATAGCGTCCAGGCCCCGTTGAACCACCTCGTCCTCGTAGCGTTCCCTAGCAGCTTCCCATTCATCGTAACTCATAATAGCCCCTACAGCTTGCTGTTGACCGTTTCCATGATCTCCTGTTCGAGGGCGATGGCCTGGTCCTGGATGGCTTGGCCGCGGGCGAGGATGTCGGACATCCACTTCTTGTCCTCGACGTCGCCGGAGTTGATCTTGACGTTCAGATATGCACCCATGACACCGGACCGGGCTGCCAGAGCGCCAACACCGGCGTCAGAGACGGAGGCTGGGTTGCCGAACTCAGCCATGGCTTTGCAGACCTCCATACAGCGTAGTGACGTATCCATGACACGGAAGGGAATCTCGATCGCTTCCTTGGTAGCGTCCTGGATGGCTTTGTTCTTCGCGGCTTTTTCGTCATCGGTCCCGTCGGGCAGGCCCCAGGCAGCCACGATCTTGTTGAACGCATCGGTGTCGAGATCGATCAATCGAAGGAGCTCGTCGTGACACTCCTTACCCTTGACGGCCCAGTCGGAGAACTCCTCCCAGCGATCGTCCCAGCCGCGTTTGTGACTCGACAGGTTGGCGACCATCGTGCCGAGGGCTGCCCCCATCGCTCCCATGGCTGACGAGATCGACCCGCCGCCGGGAGCCTTCGACTCGCTGGCTGTCTCCCACACGAAACCCTCGACGGTCATGCCGACGAGTCGTTTCTTCTTGGGCTTTCTGGCTTCGATGGCGTATTCGATGATCTTCTCTTCCGGTTTGAACGGGTAGAGGTCGTCGAGGCCGAGCGATTTCACGGCGATCTTGATGATCTCCCTATCCGAGACCCCGAGCGATCGATTCTGCTTACGAAGGTAGTGCTTGCCGGCATCGAGCATCGCGTTCAGCGGGATCAACCCGACAAGCTCGGAGCCGGTGACGCGAACGCCGC
The DNA here is from genome assembly GCA_964405925.1 of uncultured Phycisphaeraceae bacterium. Taxonomy (GTDB): domain Bacteria; phylum Planctomycetota; class Phycisphaerae; order UBA1845; family UBA1845. The sequence goes on from CAYOQG010000241.1 coordinate 939, forward strand.
GCTCCTCCGCCTTCTTGAACACCTCGTCGTAGGCGATGTGCACGGGGGTGACGCTGATGTTGGTCAGGTTCATCGAGATTTGGGCGATACCGTACTCCTCGATGTACCAGCCAATCCCCTTGACGCACTTGAGAGACCCCGGTTCCCAGACCTTTTCACCATGCTCATCGAGGACGGGCTTGCTCCCGGTTTTACCATCGATGGTTTTGACCCGACCCTTCTCGCGAACGTCGAAGGCGATGGCGTTGGCTCGACGCGTGGAAGTGGTGTTGAGGTTGACGTTGTATGCCACCAGAAAGTCACGGGCTCCGACGGCTGTCGCACCGTACTTGGGATTGAACTTAGCCGGGCCGAAGTCGGGCTTCCACTCCGGCTTCCGCAGCTTCTCAGCCAGACCCTCGTACTCGCCCGCGCGGACGGTAGCCAGGTTACGCCGCTCTTCCTTGAACGCGGCATTCTCATAGCAGTAGATGGTCAGGTTCAATTCCTCACCAAGTCGCTTCGCCAACTGTCGAGCGCATTTGACCGTCTCTTCCATGGTGATGTTGGACACCGGCACGAGCGGGCAGACGTCCATCGCCCCGAAGCGCGGGTGTTCGCCATGATGCTTGCTCATGTCGATGAGCTCAGCCGCCTTCTTCGCCGCCCGGGTAGCTGCCTCGATCACGGCTTCGGGTGGTCCGACGAAGGTGACGACTGTCCGGTTGGTAGCCTGGCCCGGATCGACGTCGAGGAGTGTCGCATCCTCGACAGACTCGATCTGGTCGGTGATCTGCTTGATGATGGACAGATCGTTCCCCTCGCTGAAGTTGGGAACGCACTCGACTAATTGGTCTTTCATGTTCTCGCTTTCCTCTTACAAGAATTCAGAATGTCGAATAGCAAATTCAGTAATCGGTCACCGAGGCGAGCTCGTCATTCGCTGCCCGCCATTCGCTATTCGACATTCAGTTTCGGCCCGCACGGTGGACCCTACATCTACCTCTTTCCGCTCCCTGACGGTCGCGGCTCGGAATCAGGGCCGCCGCGGCTCGGCATCGGCGCCGTTGGCTGCTAGTGAATACCAGTGCGCTGGAGATCGTTCAAGTGCTGTGGCAAAACGCGTGAATGGCTCGATCGAGAAGACGGCCTGCTTCGAAAAACTCAGCCTTTGGCAGCGACTCGTTCGGCTTATGAGCGACCTCGATCGAGCCGGGGCCAAGCAGTGCACATTCCAAACCAGCCTTCTGGAGGACCCCGGCGTCAGTAGCATAGGCGACGCTGACCGTCTCGGTTTGCGAGACGAGCTCGCACAATCGCCGGTACGTTTCGCTGGTTTCACCCAGGAGCATCGGCGGGCTGTCATAGAGAACCTCGACCGTGCTGTCTCCGCGATCGTCGACGGACTCGACGGTCCGCCGAACACGCTCGGCCGCGGCCTTGGAATCCATCCCCGGCAGGATTCGGACACCTGCGTAAATCTCGCAGCGGTCAGGGACAATGTTGACCGCTTCACCGCCGCGCACTTGGGCGATGTTCAAAGTCACAAAGGGCGTCTCGGGGAAAAACTCGCTGGTCTCGACGCGCTCACTGGCCATGGCAGTGCGCAGATCGGCAAGCGCCGTGATGATCCGTGCAGCAGGTTCTATCGCGTTGATGCCGAGCGACGGTTGAGCACTATGGGCGCTTCGTCCACGAACCGTGATTCGCATCGCAAGATGCCCCTTGTGCATTCGAACAACGCGGAGCGAAGTCGGCTCTCCGACAATCACGCTTGTGGGCAGGTCGGGCAGCCCATTCCGCGCCTCGACAATCTGCTGAGCTCCGTGCATGCCCACCTCCTCGTCATAGGTAAGCAACACTGCGAGTGGGGCGGTGAGCGGCTGGTCGACCACCGTGCAAACGCGATTGAGGGCAAGGGCGACGAATCCCTTCATGTCGCAAGCACCGCGCCCGATGAGAAGGTCTTCTTTCTCCGTAAGCTGAAACGGATCGCTTTGCCACTGCGGCTCGCTGGCTGGGACCACATCGAGGTGACCGGAAAGCACGAGCCCCGGGGCACCGCCCGCCGCCTTAGCTCTGGTTCCAGCACCCGACTCTGCGTCATCCCCTTCCCTCCAAGCGATCACATTCGCTTTGTCACCGTCGGGGCTGAGTTGTCGGATCAACGTGATTCGCGGATCATCAAGGTAATTGCAGATAAAATCGACGATGGGAAGGTTGTTGTTGTGGCTCGTTGAATCGAGAGAGACCAACTTTGCGAGAAGTTCTGCATCCGACAACAGCGCAGTCATGACCTGAGCATGTTACCACGAATGCAGCGGGTTGTCGTGATGGATGGGGTAGGCGTCTGGGATCGGTGTAACTGCTGCAGGCTCAGCGGACCGTCGTTGGTCCGGCAGTCATTGCCCTGTGCCGCCGCTCGATGCGGTCCAGGGCCGGGCAAGTCGGCCTAAGCGCGCGCCATTGCCTGCACAACCCGCCCAGTTTTTCCAGGTTGCTGTCCGGCGCCTGCTCCGCCCAGTCAGCCAGGCGGGCCAAGACGCGATCAACCATCACAGTGCGGTCTTGAGCGCCGGTCGGTGGTGGCGGGCTTTGTGCGAGTGTCAGGGCTGCTTCTGCTGCAACGATCGGGTGTGTACGTTCCGCGAGTGCCAGTAGGCCTTCAATCAACGGAGCGGCAAAGAGGTAACCTTCCTCAGACTGCCGCCAGATTTGAACGACAACAGGCCAATGCTGTCTGCCGTCATCCCACGACATCCGGTTCAATCGGTCCAGGAGGGTGCGCTGCGTCGCGACAACCAACTCCGCTACGATACTCGCCTCGACGCCCTGCTCCGGTACACTCAGATGACGCGTGGCGTTTTCGAGAAGGGCCCGCGTGTTGGTCTGCGGAACTGTGTCGATCTCGTTGTACAGTTGTCCGATATGTTCCCGTGCCTCAAGTGAGACACTCTCGAATGGTCGAGAGGTTCGGTGTGCCAGCCCCTTTATATCTCCACAGCTCAGATGCCGCTCGACGAACCGCAACCACGCGGAATCCGATGGTTGTGGTTCATCCGATAGTGTCGGGTCCACGTACTCGATCTTCTTTCCTGCGATACGGGACCTGGCGTGGCTCTGGTCGTCGGATAGCAGCGACAGGCGGTGACACCGACTAACGGAAAACCGCAAACCGGCGGCCAATGACACGCTTCTTCTCACCGGGCCCGGAAGTCCCATCAGGAGGGTCTCAGCCACGCCAAGCCAGTCGCCTGTGATATTGAGAATGAGACTCCGATCCGCTAGAAGAGCCTCGAGCACGTGCCTGCGCCATGCGGAACTGAGGCTCTCGGCGCGGGCCATGCTGGGAACCGCCGTTACAGAATCAGGAATGGGAAGCTCCAGTTCGGGTAGTGTGGGCGGCGATTGGAGCTGCGGCGTTGTGAGTCCCAGCTCTGCCATCGCCCGGGCTATGGCGAAGGGGTTGAATCCGCATTTTTCCAGTTCGGACTCTTCGAAGATCACATTGTGGGTGTAGACCCGCAGTCCGCCGCGGCCAGTGTGTTCGGCACCGGCATCGCAGGAGCAAGCAACGCACAGACGCTTCGTCGGAAGGGCGTAGAATGCTGCGGCGTGAATGCCGTCAGCGGCGGTCACACCCATCGCTAACGGGCAGAGCGCCTCGTGCGATGGAGAGAAGCGAGTGATGGTCTGTTTCTCCTCGGGCCGAAGACCGCGACTCGCCGCCACAATCCGATAGCCTTCCCCCATCGGTGTGCGGACCGATGTGAAAATGGCCTGATCACAAACGATGGTCGTCGTGGACATAGTCCTTGTCGCTCCATTGCCCGTCCGTGTAGTCCGATCAACCGAGCTTTGAGAGTACCCACTCAAAGGGTTCCAGTATGCCTCGCGGGGCAATGTGGAGGGGATAGGGAATCACATTGTCGGATTGGTCGGTCCCATAGCCAAGAGCCCCAACGACGCTTGTGGCAAAGAACTCGAAGTACTTGAATCGACTCTCACACATATTCCAGAGACGGTTGAGATTGGTCTTGGCGAAACTGCGTGGGTCGTCGAAGCAGTCGGGACAGTAGTCCGCCTTGGATAGCACCACGGCAACGGGTGTGCTCAAACGTTCCTCGCGTCGCGAGGCAAGCACACCGTCCAGATAGCTCATCAGCTTTAGGGCGAAGAAGTCAGGTTGGGGAGAGCCCGCACCGGCGAGGGCAGCATCGACCAGCAGAACAGCGCCGGCACTCTTCTCCAACAGCGACCGAATGACCGCGAAGGTAGAGGGTGTAGCCACCTCCGCCGCGATGGCCTCGCCCGCCATATCGGGCATGACCAGATCGTAGATCTGTGATCCTCGATCGCGCCGAGACACCTGGTAATACGCCCAGTGCCAATCGTCGACCTCCATGGCTGTCTTCGGCGGGAACTGCCGCGCACCCAGATAACTGATCACACTGTGCTGAAGGTTGACGGAATAGGCGCCTTTGGGGATGGCCTCGAAGTCGTCGGCACGCTTGGAGAGCATGTCCAGAAGCATTCCCAGGTAGACGGTCTTGCCAACGTTGCTGTCGCCGATGACGGTGACGATGCACGGATCGCGCTCCTGGGCCAGTGCCTCCTGAATCAGTGCCATCGGTGCACCGCAGGTACCACAAACGATCGCGTCCTTCTCGTTCTGCGTTTCACAGATCAAGCAAGGCATGGAAGTCAACTGTGCGTATGCTGTACTGGACGTCGTGGCCACGATAGGGTTCCTTTATGCTATTCGCCGTTGATCCAACTGGCGTCGGACAGATTCATCGCACACCGAAATCCCGTGTTGTATGTCCGAGCCAGAGCCATTTGTCCCGTGCGGAAGTAATTGGCAGACTGGGTTTCGAAATAGCTGTCAAACGCACCACCGCGTACAACGTGCATGGGCATTTCACCCACAATCGGCCGGCCAATGTCGTCGGTGATCGCATATTCCGTATCTGTCCACTCCCAGACATTCCCCACAAGCTGGCGTACCTGATTCGGCGCGGTGCCGTTGGGGTACTCGGACACAGGGGCCGTTCCGCCGCGACGGGAAGACCAGATGTTGCAACGGGTGTTGTCCATGGCGTCACCCCACGGGAAACGGCGCATAATGTCCGTGGAGCTCTTGATGTGCCAGGATGCCGCCATCTGCCATTCCGCTTCCGTCGGCAAGCGCTGCCCAATCCAAAGCGCAAACGCTTGAGCCTCATACCAACTGATCCCCACAACCGGGTGGTCGCTGTATCTCTCATCGTGGCGGGCGTTACGCCACAACCGCGGCGCCGGTTGCCCGGTCAGGTCCTTGAGCTCGATGAGGTGAGGCCAGATCTCCTCCGGCCAGTATTCCAGGGCGTCATAACCACCGGCATCGACGAATTTCTGAAAGCGTCGATTGGTAACGCAGTGCACATCGAGGAGGAATGGTTCGACATCAATGTCCTGCTCGGGTGCGCCAGGTTGAGCGCTTAGAGTCATGGCCAGTGTGACGCTACCGGCAGGTACAAGGGCCATACGTTGTTCAAGATCCAGCTTCGCCTGCTGGATAACGGCTTCACCGCCTGGATGGACTCGCCACTGTGTTTCATCCTTAAGAATGATGTTATGGCGGCCCTGCTGATGGAGACGCTTGAGCGGATCGCTGTCGAACGTTTCACAGGGCGCAGGGTTGAAATCAGGGTCCGTTAAAGGCGAAGAACGAATGTCTTCCGTACATTGTGCATTTCTGGCCGAAGCCTTGAGGTCAGAGCTTCTTCGCGAAAACAACTTCAATGCCATGACGGTGCTCCCAGTGGAAAGCGACGTCTTCCTCGATGGTCATACTCCGAGTGCCTTACGCTTGGCGTCGCGTCGCAGCTTGCGGAATTGCTGAGCCGCCTCGCCTGCAGCGGGCTTAGGCACCACGCCTTGAATCGGTTCCGTAGCTGCGGAAAGGCTTGGACCAGACACCCGGGGCGACGAATCAGGTATGGCAGCCGGCCGGGAACCAAGCCGGTGCAAAAGTTCATCGCGTTGGGTGGCGATCTCCGTCTGATCGCGCGTGAGCTGAGCTTGCATGGAGGACAATGCCTCGCTCATCTCAGCCAGCTCCGCCGCCTGGGTCTCGAGTTCCGCAGCCCTGGTTTCGATCGCTTCCTCCCGCCGTTGAAGATCGATTTGCTTCGGTTCAAGCTCGCGGATCTTCGCTTGCAGCTTCTTTTGGGCCCCGTCCAGCGCCTTTTCACGCTCGATAAGCTCGTTCACGGCCGCTGCGTGGGTCTGCTGTAGCTCAGCCAGCTTCGTGGCTTCCGCTTCGAGCTTCGATTGCTGGGCAGCCAACGTGCGCTTCTGCTTTGCACATTGGGCTGTGGCTGTCTCGACTGATTGCCGTTGCTGCTCCAGGCCGCTGGTTGCCTGCCCGAGTTCGGTAAACTTGCTGTCCAGCTCGTCACGCAGTTGCGCCAATTGACCCTGATCATTCGTAAGCTGCTCGCGATCAGTCTCAAGGCTGCTGCGCTGGGCCTGAAGTTCCTCGTCCTCGCACCGAAGCTCCTGTCGTGCGTTGTGCAACGCCGCGACCGCTTCCGTCGCGAGTTGGTTCAACCGCGTGGAATCCGGTGTACGAGGAAGCGGGTTTTCGTGTCGGTCTCCCGACATGGACGAACCCCCAATATCTACACAAGCACCCCTATCCTCTTTCGTGGCCAGGGGCCAAGCGTGCCACACAGACCGCACGCATGACCCAGCGGCCTCAAAGGACTCTTCGGATGCGGGCCTTAGCCAGCTTCACAAGCCTACGATACGAGCAAACTCCGCGCCGACCGTGTTTGGACCGTAAGCAACAGCACCTCCGAGGCGCGTGTAACGACTCACCCTATTCCCGGACCTCGCGAACGGGGCCATATCCTGTTGGATTACAGGACGCCCATAAATGCTGGTCACGACTTCCCGCTCCCTACTTGGACGAAATGTACAATCGTTAAAGACTAGCCATGTTGTCATACGATGCGGGCCTCGCGGCGCACGGCTGGCACGACCTGTGATGCGTCGCACACCCGTAGTTTGAGGCTAAGCGGCCCGTGGACCGGCCGCAATGACTGCAGAGAGATAGCAACCATGGTGGACGCCGCTGTGCAAGGGAACACGCTGTTGGCCGTAGACTCCGCGATCAACGCGCTTGAGTGTGAGCTGAGCGACTATCGAACGCGGCTTGACACCTGGGCGCAAGATCTTCGCGACGGCTTCGCCAGCCGACAGGCCGCTTTCGACAAGCAGGTGGCCGCAAGGACGCAAGAGCTCGAGGAACTGACCGTTCAGTTGCGAACCAAGCAGGCAGAGCTCGATCAAGCCAGAGATGAGTTGCATCACGCAACGCTTGAGCTGGAGAAACGCGACGCCGGGTGCGACAAGCGTGAGCACCAACTTACAGATCGCGCCAGTAAGCTCGATGAGCGTGAGCGCACGATCAGAGACTGGGAACACGCCGCACGCGCGCACATTGCGGAAGCGCAAAAGCAGCAAAAAGACACCGATCGGGCCCTGGTATCGAGACAGAAGGAAATAGAGCACGCCGAGCAGGACATCAAAAAGCGTGCCGCTGCCATCGCATCAACGGAGCAGAAGCTCAGAGAAGCACAACAACAGGCGACCAAGCGGCAGGATGAGCTAGAGCATCTTGGCAAAGAGCTTGCGGCAACCCAGTCTGAACTCGCAAGACACGAGAAGAGATTGAACAAGGACCAGGAAACACTCGATAAGAACACCGAGAATCTCAACCGCCAGCAAGCTGAAGTCCACGCAAGAGAGGAAGCACTAGAAACCCGCGAAAAGGAAGTCACCGAAGCGCACAAGAATCGCCGGCAAGAGCTCGACGCTCAGGCTGCAGCCCTGGCAAACACCGAGCAACACCTCAAAGCTGTCGAGCAAAGACTGACAGACGAACGCAAGGAGGCCGACGAGCTTTCCTCGGCCCTGCAAACACGCCAGGCAGACGTCGAGGCCAGGTCCATTTCACTTGAGCAACAAGAACAGCAGCTCGCAGAGAAGACCACAAGCCTCAACGAGCTAAGGGAAGCGTTGGCGCGTCAACGAGAAGAACTGGACGCCCGACAACACAGGATTCAAGAGGAATCCGCCTCCCTGGAATCGCGCGAAGCAGAGCTCGTCGAACGGGCAACCCGGTTGGATCAGCGCCAACAGGATCTCGAGGCCTCGACCGAGCACAACAATCAGTGGGCGCAACAGCTTCTAGTACAACCGGAAGAGCTGCATCAAAAGGGTCGGGCCCTGGAAAATCAAGTCCGTGAGCATCAGGAGCACGCAGCCAAGCTCACCCAGAGTGAACACGAACTGGCGGATCGTGTCGCAGCCTTTGAACAACGACAGCAAGCAGAACAAGCC
>CAYOQG010000242.1:0-9302 GCA_964405925.1 uncultured Phycisphaeraceae bacterium
CCATGTGCCTGTTCCCATGGATCGAAACGGCAATTAATAACTAGAATTCGTATAACTCCTTGCCACACAAGCTGTCAGGATGGCCTCCAGCAGTCCCTGGAGGCAAAACAGCGATGCAAACAGATTCGGTCCAAATCCCGTTACCTGGCGGTTGGCCCGGCCGTGTCAAGTCGGCCGGGTGCGGCTCAAGGCGGAAAACGATCAACTCGCGCAACAGGTTGCCTTGCTCACGGGGGAAATCCGTGTCAAGGATGCCAGCATGAATTGGATCGTTCCCCTGCGCTAGTTCAGCCAGTTTGGACCCCTGTTTTGAGGCCCGCAGGACACATATGACGGTGGTGGTTCAGCGGCCTTGCGTCGTGCTCGGCTCCGAGTGTCCTCCACCCATTTCCTTGGACACTGTAGCCTACCAAAAACCGAACACCCAGGTGATAGGCAGGCGCTCAAACCGGCAATAACGGCCTCTGACGACCCCAAAATGGGCGATGGCAAACTTGAACTGCCGACCTCCTGCGTGTCGAGCAGTAGGCCATCCGCTGAAAACCGCATTTCCAACCCCGAGAACTGTGGTCTTATGGCGTGGGTGACTGGGTGTTGTACCAGTTGTTGTACCGACGGTTGGCGTCCCCTGGCACCGAACGCCGATCTCGCCGCCGTGGTCCAGGCTTGGTCGTACCTGCCCGAACACGTCCGCCAGGCGATCGTTACGCTGGTCGAGTCGGTGCGAGAGAACGAGAGTGCCACGTAGTGCCAGTTTGTGCCAAACGCGAATAGAGGCCCGTGGAGTATTTACACCCACCTGGGGCATGCCTGATCGGATAGCGTTCGCCAAGGGACTTTATCATGGCTGGAACGACATCCAGAGCGGGCCATCATCTCACCCGGTTCACATCCCACACCGGCGCGTAACCACCACGACCCGGCCACTATTCATCGTTCTCGTCGAGTCGGGTGATTCTGAGGACCTGGAAACCTGAGCCCCGACGTATCGGTGCAACTTTTCCAGTGATAGGGTCAACCGCAGGCATGGGACGTTGTTCGACGGAGCCAACGGGCGGGGTCCAGGGACTCCCTTCGACGAATCGACCCTCAACGGCAACACGCTGGCTCTTGTAGCGGTCGAAAACGCTAAAAGGAACACCCTCAGATGGGCGAAGAATCACGCCCTCCCTTGCAGAACGGTGCGGGATAGCCATACCGCCAACGTCGAGAACGTAGTAATGGCTCCCGCCAGCGTCCCAGGATTCCATTGTCTTGGCCCAGGGCTTACGAATCACGGTCCCTTCGAGCACGACGGTATCGGCTTTCGCTTGCGACTTCGGAGATGGTTCATCGCTTTGCGGGACTGGACTAACCCGGTTCCAGGGTGCGTGAGTCTTCCTTTCGCTCCAGGAGCATCCCCCGGCGACCCACAGCAAGGCGATAAAGGTCAGCCTTACAACCGCCTGAAGATCACGGAACACGGCTATATGCACTTACTACGACCATGCGAGCCAGTATATCGGTGCCAATGGAGCGTTCCAACGACCGAAGAATGTGGGGCGGAATGGCGTCCGGAAATGGCAACGAGCGGTCCGAGTGGTGCCTTTCAGTCTCGATTCTCGGCTCTCCCGGCGCGCCGGGATCGCGGCTCGGATTACGGTCGCGGTCCGAGTAGACTGTACGGTTGGCCTGCGACCGTCTCGCAGGGACGACTCAAATGGGAAATGCGGGGTTAAGCGATGTGGATCATCTACCTGATCATCAGTCTGATCGTTGGGAATTTTCTGCTGGTTGGGGAAGCGCTCTGGGCCGTCATCACGATGTTCTGACCAGTGGCCGGAGCCTCAGCCGCGCGAGGCGGTCGAGCGGGACGGAACGAAAAGCGGGGGCGTAGCGTCGCCGGTTACGGGCAGTACACCGACGTGGACACTACACCCCGCGTGCAGAATTCGTTCTCAGTGCTCGGCGACTAGAAGTTGACGTTCACGTCCCAGTTGGACGCGAGCATCCGGGCCTTCGTCAGCGGGATGTACGGGTACTCGCTGATCTTGGTCACGAACAGCGGGTCGTGGCCGACCATGTTAATCAGGGGCGACCGGCCCGAGGCAACCCCATCCTCCGGGACCCGGAGCAGGTGGCCGCTCCAATTGCAAACGTAGCAGCCGGGCTCATTGATCTGATCGAACGGGATCACCTGCCCGCTCTCGCCCTCTGTCTGGTACTGCTGGGTTGTCTGTGTGGTCGTGGTACTCATCGAATGCTCTCCTGAGATGGAACGGATGGCCCTCGTCCCGACGCCGGGAACGTGGCCGCCGGGTTATCGGCAAGCCCCCTTCGCTTCTTGAGTGCCAAGGGACGGCTCCGATGGACCTCGGCTGCTTTCGATATGGCAGGTTCGGGGTTCGAGGAGTTCATTCGTGATCGGACCTGCTCCGGGGTTGAGGAGCCATCTGGTGGAACCGAGGATTGTGTAGGATGTCGCCATGTTTTTATGAGAGGTATCCAATGGCTTCCAGACTCAGAACCTGCGTCTTGGCGTTCGTCGGTTCGATCATCCTGGGGGGTTGCAGTATCGCATCGGTCGGGCAAGGCGACGACCCTTTGGACGATGACAACGCCATCGCCGCTCTGGTAGGAACCTGGTCTGCAGAGGACGGACAGATTCGGTTGAAGGTAGAGCCGGACGGAACCGCGATTGTGCAGCACCTGGAGAGTGCGTGTTGGACCGGCTGTGCCGGGGGTCTGCGAGTCGAGGAGGACGAGCCGGGCCTGTTCTATTTCGTGGGGCAGTTGATCGAGGGCGGCGGCGACGCTGGACCACCGATGACCGTGCTCAGCGGAGTCCTAGACGGGAGTAAGTTGGTCTATACCTTCGAGTCGCGGGGCTTCTCGGGGGTGATCTTCTGCTCAGAGACCTTTGAGTTAGCCTTGGGCGGGTCCAGCGATCTGACTTGCCCTTAGGTTCGGCAATCCTGACCCCGAGAGCCCACGCCGAGATTAGCCCATTCTGTGCATCCTGAAGGGGGCGGCGTTCCAGATGCCGGTCTCGACCATCCGGGGTTTGCACACTCCGGGCGTCCTACGTCGCTGCGTAGGCGGACGTACAGCGGTTCCTGGCTGACGGCGTATAATCTGACGGAGCCACCGAATTCTGAAGCCCGGACAATGGAGCCCGTCCATGATCCGCAAAGCCTTCAAGCTTGCAGACCTTGGGCTTCTCATATTACTGACGCTGGCGGCGGTGGGACTGTCGGCCATTGGCTTGGTACCTGGTGGTCACAGGGATGCGGAAGACATAGATGTGTCAGACTTGGATGTATTCGATAGTTGAGAATCCGCAGAGGCTCCGTTTGCTGCGGAAATAGTGGGTTTGCCGTGGCAGTCACCAGCCGAGATTCCCACCTCCCACGGTCTCAGGGGTAAGACAAGATCGGTAGCCCGGTGCCGGTGAGTGCGGAATGTGCATCCGCCTCGCCGCCCAGGGTATTTCGAGAGCCCCCCAAATGTCCCACCGCTGACTATCAAAACGAGGTCGTAACCCGAGGTCGGTACCGGGCGGAGAGGGGCGATCGTCTGGACGGTCAGGGAGGGCGTCTCAAGGCTCGGGAGTCGCAGCTTACCGTCCGGTGAACGCCACCAGAAATCGCCCAAAGTCAGCGAGGTCCACGTCGCAATCGCCGTCGAATTCGAAGGACTCGCAGCCTAAACCTAGTGACATGCCCCCCGGTCCCACCATGCACCCGGCCCAGTGTACGAAATCGCCGAGCCCAACAGCTTGGTTACAGTCATAATCTCCGATACCGAATTCGTCCGCCCCGATATCGACCCGCCCACAGAGCACGCGTCCATGCCCGTCGATGTCCGTGTCGGCACACTCGAAGCTGTAAGATGGATCACCGCTGTTGATGCACGGTGAGCCCCTTAGCAGATGATAGCCACGCTCGGCATCCAGAAGCGGATCGATGCTCATCTCGCCGGTACCAGGCATCGGGGCAAAGGGGCCAATGTTGGACTGACAGGGGTCCCAGGTGAAGCAGGTACTCAACTCGGCACGATAATCAGAGAGGGAGTTCTGCCAAACGTCGTTATAGGCGATCATCAGATGATCGCCGACGTACCCAGTGCGGTCGGGGGAATACCCTGCCGCGAACAGGATTCCGACTTCGGCACCAGCCAGAATGTTGTTGACGACCGTCCCTCTGGTGTTCGCGAAGAAGAGGCTTGAATCCGTATGGTCGCGGATCGTATTATTCTCGATGAGGACGTGGCCGCCTGAACACTTGATTCCGTACCCGTGGCGGGCGATGTAATTGCCGGAGATGATTGCTGACGCACTAGTCTGGCACCTGATCCCTGCTTTCCGTGGTCCGTTGTCAGTGATGATGTTTCTCACGATAGTCGCGAAAGAGCCCGACGATGCCGAAATGCCTCCTCCTCGGTTACCGGCGATGATGTTGTCTCGGATGACCTGGGTTGCCTGACTCGTGAACACGCCCGCAAAGAAGCCGTCACCGCTTCCAGTAATCACGAAGCCCTCTACTGTAGCGGTGTAGGGGTTGCAGACGACGACGTGCCCGCTACCACCGCCGTCGATCGTCGCTTCGTGCGGGACCCGCGATCTGAGGGTAACGCCATCGGAAATGAACCGCACACTCTCGTTGTAGGTGCCGGGGCCAACGGAGACCACATCACCGGACACCGCGACATCCAGGGCCGCCTGAATCGTAGCATAGTCCTCGGGCACACGCCGAGTTTCGCCAGGGATGATCAGAAGCAACGCAAGAAGGGCTGGCTGCGTCGGTGTCACGTTCGATCCAACCTAAACCGACACTCCCCAATCGTCATGCGACAGACGATCATTGTACGCAGATGGGCTACCGAGTTCAAGCAAGAATCGCAGGTCTTACCCGCGTTTGAACCCATCGGGCGGAGGGGCGGTCGACGAGAGGACCCGGAAGGCCGTCTGGAGGCTCGGGCGTGAGGGTGCAAAACTCAGCCCCGGGTACAGCGGGACGAGACTGGATGGGCAGATGTTACATCCACCTGTGAGCGAGACCGTCAGCCGGGTGCCTGGTCGTTCGGGGGATTTCGAGAGCCGCCAAGAAGTCCCACCGTCCGCTCTCACCCCAAGTACGGATACCGAGGTCGAGGCTCAACGAGGTCTGAACGAGAATTGAAAGAAGATTAACCTGTAAGAGGGAGGGGGAGGACGAGCCGTTGAGATGATGCTGCTGTAGTTTTGAACAGAGGCTGTAGGGATTGTCGAGATGGGGGATCATCCAGATAGGCTGGGCAGCGGGAACGAGTAGCCTTGGCCACGACACCCCGGACGCCGTCAACGCCCTCTCTCGCACCGGCAAACGCCCAGAGAGGCTCTATTCGCGTTTGGCATCTCGTGTCATCTTCTGGCACTTCTGGCATTCTCAGCCGTAGACCCCAGGCCAGTCCGAGCGATCCACCCGCCCTGCATACCGATTGTCGACACGAAAACCGAGGGTGCAAGTGTCACGCTCGCAGGACGGAAACGGCACCAGTCAAAGGCGGATTTGGATGGCCAGACCACCCCGAGATGTGGTATAATGAACCTCCGTTTCGGTGTGCTCCTGGGCTCTCGGGAGGATCAAACATGACCGGCAAGACGATTCTGAGTGCGATTGCGGCGGCTGGCACCTTGGCCTTCGGTGCGGCTGGGCAGGCGGACGTGGTCATCGATACTGTGACGATTGGCAACCCGGGTAACGCCGGGGAGCTTTCCGGCGACTGCGTTCCGGGCGGCTACGGTCCGTGTCGTGAATGCGGGGCCGTGGACTACGTCTACAACATCGGCAAGTTCGAGGTGACCGCGGGACAGTACACCGAGTTCCTCAACGCCGTCGCGGCCGAAGACACCTACGAGCTGTACAACACGAACATGTGGTCGTCGGACTACGGCTGCAAGATTCGGCAGACAGGTGGCTCGGGCAGTTATGAGTATCTCGTGGACGCCGACGGGGACGATGTAGAGGACCCCGAATGGGTCAACCGTCCGGTCAACTTCGTCTCGTGGGGCGATGCAGCCCGGTTCTGTAATTGGTTGCACAACGGCCAGCCGACGGGTAGCCAGGACTTGAGCACGACTGAAGACGGGTCGTACTTCTTGAACGGTGCCATGACAGACGCCGAACTCATCGCGATCGTGCGTGAGGAGGATGCCACTTGGGTAATCCCGTCGGAAGACGAGTGGCACAAGGCGGCGTATCACAAGGATGATGGCATAACCGGCAACTATTGGAGCTTTCCAACGAGCACCGACGCCACGCCCAACAACGGCAATCCGGAGGGCGACACAGGTAACTCGGCGAACTTTGACGACGGAGACTACAGCATCGGCGGCCCCTATTGGCGGACCGAGGTTGGATACTTCAGCTTGTCCGGGAGCCCGTACGGCACATTCGACCAGGGGGGCAACGTATGGGAGTGGAATGAGGCAGTGATCTATGATTCTTATCGTGGTATCGATGCCGCCTCGTTCCTCACGGGGAGCTACTCCCTGCACGCCTCTTTCCGGAGCTTCGAGTTCCCGACGAGCGGTTTTCAAGGCTTCGGATTTCGTGTCGTCGAAGTCCCCGAGCCGGGCCCTGACATTCCCGCTGTCTCCGAATGGGGACTGGCGACGACGGCCCTTCTCATGCTGCTTGGCGGGACGATCATGTTCACACGGCGTCGGGCAGTCCAGGCGTAGTCGAGCTTGGCGTCGACGTGACTGCCCGAGGGAATGAGCCAGGCTGAATACTCGTTGGTCTCTTGCACCTAGAGGGACAGGATACCGGAGACCATGGTCATCCGGATTGCGGGCAAACAGGTTTTGATAACGGAGGTGAATCATGTCACGAAGAACGGTTGTGGCTTGGTTTGTGGCGTTGGTGGGCTCTGCCGGATCACCGGCTGTGTCGGCAACATTCACGGTGGACCTGCCGACCCTAGAGGGTGTGTATGCAAGCAACGAAATCCGGACCACGTCCTTCGATCTCGGGACTCCATTGCTCGGCATCGACGAAGTCCGAATCGGATGGGCGGGTGCCATTGCGGAGGGTGAAGGCCACGGTGACGGAGTTGAGCTGCCCCTCGATTACTGGTTCGAATGGCCGGCAGCTTTTGAGGCCAGCATGCACCCACCAGACGTCGGGATTTGGGTGGCGGCTGTCAGTTCGGGTACGCAGGATGGCATCACGTTCACGCCCTTCGAGACAGAGGAGCCCTTCTCGGCTGTCGGGCCAGCAACGTGGGACTTCCTGTTGGACGGCGAGGGTGAAATCACCATGCAACTCTCTCCCGCTTTCGTGTTCGGTGGCGTGATGGTCACACCTCCGTGGGGAGAACTGTCCGATGTGTACCTGGTGGTTGAAGGTACACCGCCGGGGTCTATCCCCACAGTCTCCGAATGGGGTCTAGCGACGACGGCTCTGCTCCTGCTCACTGGGGGGACAATCGTGTTCAAGCAGCGGAGGGCACCGGCGGCTCGTTTCTGACCCGCGTGGTTGTACGTTTGGAGGATTGAACATGTCGAGCAAGACCATTCTGACCATACCTGTACTGACTGTGGTCTTCGTGACTCCGTCCGCCGATGCTGTCTCAGGCAGCCTTCTCGTCAGCAGTTTCTCTACTGATAGCGTATTAAGATGTGACGGGAAGACGGGTGCCTTCATCGACGTCTTCGCCTACGGAGGCGGATTGGCTCACCCCACAGGCATCTTGTTCGCAGAGATTCAGGCACAGGATGTCATTTGTGTTGACGATGATGCTCCGCTTGGCGGTGACGGGACGTGCTGGTCTGCACCCTTCAAATACCTCCAGGACGCCCTGGCTGTTGCGACCTACGGCGATGAGATTCACGTAGCTGCAGGTACGTACACGCCGGACCGTGACGAAGGTGGAGGCATGCCCGGCGACCGGGAAGCCGCCTTCCAGCTCATTGCTGGTGTTGCCATACGCGGCGGCTACCGCGGCTGCCCCGACGGTAATTGTAGTAGCGATCCCGGCGAGCGTAGCGTTTACGTGTACAAGACTATTCTAAGTGGCGATCTCAACGGCGATGACAACGAGCAGCCTATCGCGTGTTTCGCACATGAAGAATGCGTGGCCGCGTATGGCGATGGCACCCTGTGCGATCAGGGTGGAACAGGCCGCTGCATTTACAACCTCACGAGCGAAAACTGTTACCACGTTGTCACAGCGAGTGGGGTGGACCAAACAGTGGTCCTTGACGGATTCACCGTCTCTGCTGGAAACGCGAACGATGATCACATTCCGCATGATGCCGGTGGAGGCATGCGTAATGACCGTGCAAGTCCGACGCTGGTGGAATGCACATTCGCAGAAAACTATGCCGTCTGGGGCGGTGCCCTAGAGAACTTCAACCACAGCGATCCAGCGTTGTTCGGATGTGAATTCACTGGCAACGTCGCTCAGATTGGTGGCGGGGTGAACAACAATGAAAGCAACCCATCGCTCACCGGCTGCGAGTTTCGGGAGAATACGGCTTTCGGCCCTGGCGGCGGAATGTACAACGGGCGTGGTAGCAGTCCCACGTTGGTGGACTGTGCCTTTGTTGAGAACTCGGCTGGTTCCGGTGGTGGTATGTGCAATGCATGCGGAGGCAACCCCGTCCTGGAGGGGTGCTTGTTCGCCAGGAACGCAGCTTACGCTGGTGGTGGCATGAAGAACGAGTTCGGCAGCGATCCGTTCTTGGCCGGCTGTTCGTTCATAGGAAACTCCGCTGATGAGGGAGGTGGAATGAGCAGCACCAAAAACAGCGGTCCGACGGTTACCAACACAATCTTCGTCGAGAACACGGCCGACCGCGGAGGTGGTCTGTACTTCGATGGTTCGGAGCGTGCGGTCCTGACCAGTTGTACTGTGACAATGAACTCAGCCGATGTGGGCGGTGCCCTTGCCTGCAATTCCTATGAACAGACGCGTCCCAGCACCGTAACGGTCACAGACTCGATCCTGTGGAACGGCGGACACGAGGTATGGAACGAGGATGGCTCGTCGATCGAGATTACCTATAGCAACATCCAAGATGAACAACCGAACGACGGCATCGTGCATCCGGGAGTCGGCAACATAGATGCCGATCCATTGTTCGTCCCCGGACCAAGTGGATGCTACTACTTGAGTCAAGTGGCAGCCGGGCAGGGAGCCAACAGCCCGTGCCTCGATAGCGGGGGCGATACCGCCGAGAGCCTGGACCTGGACACGTTGACTACACGAAGCGACGACGGCACAGATATCGGGATCGTTGACATGGGATACCACTACCCGGTCACGGGCGAACTGCT
>CAYOQG010000243.1:0-9225 GCA_964405925.1 uncultured Phycisphaeraceae bacterium
CGGCCCGCAGAGGACTTGCACCTCCAACACGCATCACATGCCTGGCAAACAAAAACCCCAGGGCATCGCCCTGGGGAACCCACCCAATAGATAATTCACGCCCTGAAAGGGCATCATAAAAACCTCCCTTTCAGGAACGATTCCGACGCCCGGCCCGCTTGAGCCGACTGTTAGAAGGTCTAACCGCCCCCTGCCCTCGCCCTTGCCTATCGAAGCGCAGCGTAGATCCCGATCCATAAAGATTCCGTCTTCCCCGCTCTGTCTAGTCTCCAGTTTCTAGTTTCCGGTCTCTCGCCTCGCGCGCTATCCGCGAGGCGATCCCACCGATCACCCCGCACGTTATTGTTTCGGGCAAGCGATTCCCGCCGCGCCGCTCCTATGCGCCGGGAATACCGGGCGCGTAATCGCCACGACGGGAAGGAGGCGAAAACGAAAGAAAAAAAAGTGACAAAACGAAGCCAAAAAACAGCACTGACGCTATGCAAAACGCGGTTCCGCTCCGAAAAACGAACCCAATCGAACCCATTTTCAGGCCAAAACGAACCCATGCAACCCACGAACAAACCCAACCAAACCCACCACCCGTTCCTCCCTCCGTCGCGCAGCCTGTCCAAACGTCGGTCGGGGTCGCTCCATGGCTTCGTCGCTGCTCTCCTTCCCTCCGTCGCTTCGTCGCTTGTCGCTTCGTCGCTTGCCGCTCCGTTGCCGCTTTCCCCCTCCGGCATTCACCCTTCAGCATTATTCCGATCCCCACACGGAAGAGACCTCGACGCCGTCCTTGTCGATCACGATCTCCACTGCACCGACGTCGGCGGTGTTGAAGATCGGGGTCTTTCCCGCGATCTCGTAGAGTCCGTTCAATGTCTCGGCACGTGGTTCGTGACTGGATCGAACCAATACACGTGCCCCGACCGCAGCAATGAAGGCTTTGGAGCTTGACTCGACGCCCCCGTGGTGAGGAAGGACCAGCACGTCCGCAGCCAGGTCACCCTGCTCCAGCACGGCGCGTTGGGCGCAATCCTCAATGTCACCGGTCAACAGTATGGAATGGCCCGCGTATGTAAGTCGTAAGACAGTAGACGTTTCGTTCGTCGGCACAGCCGCACTCAAGTTCGGAGGTGGCCATAGCAGTTCAAACTCCACGCCGCCGACGTTCCAAGAGGGATCGGACGGATCGAGTATCTCCAGTGCCCGACCTCTCTCAGCCACGAACTCGAGCAGACGCCCGCTCGTAGAGTCCGGTCTGCTCCGCTGGGGGAAGTACTCATTAACGACGACAAGACCGGTCTCGATAGCTTCGACGATGCTGGGTACACCGCTATAATGATCGACGTTAGGATGACTGATATAGATCCGCTCGATCCGCCGGATACCCCGAGCCCTCAAGAACGGCACTACTGTATGATGACCTACGTCGTAGGAACTTGTGTTTCCCGCGTCACAGAGGAGAGTCTGCCCGCCCGGCAACTCCACGACCATGGCTGACCCCGCTCCCACTGACAAGACGGTGACAACAAGCCGGTTCGATGGACCCTTCGGCCAGCACCAGGCCACACTCGAGAAAACAAGAAGTACCAAGGCTGCACCGCATGTGGCACTGCGCCAACGGGGGCGGGCAGGTGACGCCTGGACGAATTCCCTCGTGCGCTCGTCCAGCTTCGGCGCCGCCGGCCGAAATCGCCAGACAAAAGCCAGCAAGAACAGATACCAAGCGAACACCCACCACCATGGCGGTGGGGGAACATACCATGTGGCTCCGGGCAGCGATCCGAGCGAGTCGACGAGGCGTATGAGCCAATCCTGGACCAGAGTCACCGGCTCGGCGAACACCGATCCCCACCCCGGACAGGCGACTTCAACCACGATCTTCGCAAATGCAGAAAGGATGAGCACGTAGACGAACGGAAACACCAGGAGGGAATTGACCGCGGCCCACGGATGTATCTGGTGAAAGTGGAGGGCCACAATCGGCAATGATGCGACAAATGCACTGAAAGCGACAGCGAATGGCCAGAGGGCGTAACGATTCCAAATCCTCCGTGCTGTCCGACGCAGGTTGTCCCATCTTCGGTGCCTGCTCCCATGGGAAACGAGCGCGCTCAGGTCGTTTTCATCGATGCAACGTCTCAGAACCACCTGCTGAGCCAGGCGACCCACCGCCGCCAACGATTCACGTATACTCGAAGCGAAGCACAGAATCCCCAGCACGGATGCAAACGACAGTTGGAATCCCGCATCGAACACGCTCTGCGGTGAGATTAGCACCAATACGATTGCAGCGGCAGCCAGCCAGTTCACCCCCGAACGCGGGCGTTCCAGGATAAGCGAAAGGCAAAGCAACGTGCCCATGATACCGGCCCGGAGAATGGGTGGACGTGGCTCCGCAATCATCACATAGGCCACTACGCTCCCAAGCATGAGCCAGGCGCATTGACGTCCCGAGCGACCCAAACGCCGTCCCAGCCACCACACAAAGGACATCGGCACCGCGAGATGCAGTCCACTGACGGCCAGGAAATGGACACAACCAGCGCGGATGAAAACATCGTTCAGCTTTCGATCGAGCTGCGAGCGGTGCCCGAGTACCATGGCCTCGAGCAGACTCGCTTCCTCGTCTGTCGTGCTGCCCGCGAGGTCACTGATCAGCAACCCGCGAACATGCGCCCGCAACCGAGTGAGCCCCTCACCACTCCTGGACGGTGGGTCATCATCGAGACGGCGAACGTTCTCTTGATGTTCGCATTGCATCCCCGCCGCGACACCCTGTCGACGCTGAAACGCCGCCCAGTCAAACGAACCCGGATTTCTTGGTGGTTGGAATCGATAAAGCCAGCCAAAGGCCTCGACCCGCTCGCTTTGCCCAAGATCAAGAATAGCCTCGTTGACAACCACGCGTACTACCCCCGTCGACACGATGTCAACGTCAGGGCCCTCGATTGACTCGACGTCCAGAAGGAAGGTTGTCCGACCCTCCGGCGACATCCACCGCCCAAGGAGATCGCGTTGTCGTTGGCGAAGGCGTGGCTTGGAGGCTACCGTTCCGCGCAGACGCGCAATACGCCTACCGGGACGAACTTGGCCCTGATGCACATCGAGATGTCGCTCGATGCTCAAAGCCGGAATCGTCCGGGCCGCCCCAAGGTGCAAGACGCCACCGACGCAGACAGAGGACAGAAAGACGAGCAACGGACCCAGCGTTGCGAGCACAGCTCGTCCTGCTGTGGTGCGATCCACCGTCTTACGCGTTTCGGTCGTATCTTGGCCTGACGTATCTGGTTCACCCGCGGCTGTGGGCACGCGGCCCATCCCGACTCCACGACGACGGATTGCGATCAATACACTGATGGCCACGAACGGTACGATGTATACAAGGAGCCCGAGCCGCAGCGATCGCGACCACAGTGTGCACTGTGAGTCAATTGCGATCCCCACAATCAGCCCCGCCGCCACCGGAAGCAGCGGTACCTTGGACATCAGCCCGCGCGAGAGTTGGACGAGTGTGTTCAACATTGGTTGTCCGTATCTGCTCAGTCGTACCGCGCATCTGGGTCCGTGGCCAGACAAGCACACCCGGTCAATGGGCCCGGCGCGACGGTTTGCCGGTCTTGGGGCGATCGGTCATAATCTCCCGGTGTGTGCCAGGATCGGTGTCTGGGGCGTTTGAATGTCTTTGTGGTTTCACGGCTGGTTCATGCTAGCGGGGATTGTCGGCATCGTCTGGCTCATCCGCTTCGCCAACACGGGACGGATTCTGCGCAAACGACAGATCCTCAGCTCGACGTCCTACGATCACCTTCCTGCCCCGGCACCCAAGGTCTCAGTCGTTGTGGCTGCCAAGGACGAGGAGGCCGACATCAAAGCCTGTGTGACATCTCTGCTCAATCAGGATTACCCGAATTTCGAGCTCATCGTCGTCGATGACCGCAGTTGCGACCGCACGCCGGAGATTCTTGCGAAGATCCGGCGCGCTTTCGGCGGGCGAATGCAGGTGATTAGAGTTGGTGCCGTTCGTGATGGCTGGTTTGGGAAGAACAACGCAATGCGCGAAGGCGTCTCAGCCAGTACTGGCGACTGGCTGTTGTTCACCGACGCAGACTGCACCCAGACTTCACGGAAGACACTCTCTGTGGCCATGGGGGAGGCGTTAGGGCGAGAAGTCGACTTCTTGTCGATCACGCCTGTTCTGGAAACGCATGCTGTCTGGGAGCGGATCATCCAGCCCGTGTGCACGCTGGTTCTGATGACTTGGTTTTTGCCACACCGTGTGAATAGACCGCATCGCAAGACCGCCTACGCCAACGGCGCGTTCATGCTGATGCGCCGAAGCTGCTACGACGCGATCGGCGGCCACGAGCGCGTCCGCACCGAGGTGAACGAGGACATCCAGATGGCCCGCATCACGAAGCAGCAGGGATTACGCCTCCGCGTCGTCGAGAACGACGACCTCTATCGGACGCGGATGTACGACAGCCTGCTCGGAGCCTGGCGCGGTTGGAGTCGCATCTATTACGGCAGTTTCGCCTCCTGGGGTAATCTGGTGCTCGCCGCTTCGCTTGTCGTATTGGCGTCTATCGTTCCGTGGGTGAGTCTACTGACCGCATTGGCTGGCCTCGCTGCAGCTTCCGAGAGTCCCGCGACACCCTGGGTGATGGCTGGCTCCGTCTGGCTGGTGATTGTTGTACTCGAGCAGGCGATGGCTTGGCGCCTGTATAAGACGCTACGGACCCCTCCAGTATGGTCCTTGGCTTATTTCCTTGGGGCGGCGGTCGCCTTGGGCATGCTGACGAGCGCCATGCTCAAGAAAGCCGGCGTGACCCATACCACCTGGCGTGGCACAACGTACCGGGGTTCTCGGCTTGAAGCGCTTACCGCAGTCGACGGTGAGCACTCCGTCTTTGGCGAGGAACGGGCAAAGAGGCCGGCAACCCATTAGCGGGAAGCTCACGGGGCAGACAACATGCGCGAGCTGCGCCGTAACCTGAATTGCCAATTTGTGAGAAAACAGGAAGAGAGTATACTTCTTCCTACATAGACCATTAAACCTATTTTGTCAAAGAACCTATAATTAGCGCGACAAAGCGCGCTAAATAGCGGACGGAGATACTGGATGACAAACGTTCGACGGACCGTGTGGTTTGCTTCGACGTTCATTGTACTAACGGTCGCCGTGCGTTTACACCTCCTTGCAGCGGGCCCGATTGACGTTGGGACTAGCAAGATGGATTTTGCCCTTCGGACGCGCGCGCACCATGCGATCGAAAACGCCCTCGTCTATCTGGCTGCTTCACAGCGTGAGGACGGTGGTTGGGCGGCGTTCGGGCGTTCACACCCAGCCATAACTGCGTTGGTGGTGAAGTGCTTTGCTCAGAGCGAGGACCACGGGCCTCAGCACGCCGCGGCTAAGCGGGGGCTTGACTACCTCCTGCGATTCGTCCAGACCGACGGTGGTATTTACGTACGCGACGAGGGCATGCGGAACTACCATACAAGCGTGGCGCTGATGGCGCTAGCAGCCACGAAAGACCCCACTCATGCGAGGACAATTCGCGATGCCCAGCAGTTTCTGAAGAAGCTGCAATGGGACGCGGGAGAAGGACACGAGACCTCGAGCCCCTTCTTCGGCGGTCAGGGGTACGGCCAGCACAAACGCCCCGACCTGTCCAACACGCAGTTGATGCTGGAGGCCCTTCACCAAAGCGGCCTGCCGCCCGATGATCCTGTCTATCAAAAGGCGATGGTCTTCGTGACTCGATGTCAGATGCTCGGGCAGACCAATGACCAGACGTTTGCCGAGAGTGTCGACGAGGGAGGGTTCGTGTATTCACCGGCGAGTGGTGGGGAGTCCAAGGCGGGGACAGAGGTCGTAGACGGGCGTCCGCGGCTTAGAAGCTACGGCTCCATGACCTACGCGGGCTTTAAGAGTATGCTTTATGCGAACCTTGATCGCGACGACATCCGTGTTCAGCGGGCGATGCAGTGGATTCGGCGCCACTACACGCTCGATCACAACCCCAACATGCCACATGCCCAATCCAAAGAAGGGCTATACTATTACTATTATGTGTTTGCCCGGGCCATGCTCGCCTGGGGAGAGGAGGCCATTGCCGATGCCAACGGTGTGCCACATCGTTGGCGGGCTGAGCTTTGCGAGAAGCTTCTCTCCCTTCAGCGGGAGGATGGCAGTTGGGTCAACCAGGAGGATCGATGGTACGAAGGCAACCCGGATTTGGTGACCGCCTATGCGGTCCTATCGCTTCAAACGGCGCTACAGACTCCGTAAGCGCGGGTGAGCGAATACGCTCCTGCAACTGACGCGTCGTTAGCAGTCCGTGATTGCCTCGGGGTGGATGGCCCCGATGGGATGGTGTGAGGATGACGTCAGAGAACGAGCCCCCTTCCAATCAGCCTGAGTTGCCGGAGTCGCCCGATGAGATTCCTTTGATCGAGGATGCCTATGAGGTCGGCGAGCCCTCAGCTGATGCAGTAGCCGAAGATGATCCGGAATTCCTCGCCCCAACCGCACGATCGCTCGAGGCCGAGGCGGTTGAGAGTGAGGCTGCTGAGGCGGAGGCCGTTGAAACCTTTCCAGCGGTGGCTGCCAAGGCCGCGGCGGACGACACCACCGATGCAGGAACGCTCCCGGACGAGCCGGAGCTGGCCGGAGCCGCAGACGCCGAGGCCACAGAGCCTGACTGGGCAAACGAACTTTCGGCTCAACGTATTGCCGTTGAGCTGAAGCACATTGAGGTGCGAATCCGACGCCTGCTCGAAGACCGGGATCCACGACGCAAGCGCAAGCTCGGTGGAACTCGACGATGGCTCGAACTCGAGGAAGACATCATTAACTGGCGCCATACGGGTCGGTTCGACGAGGCAACCCTGGTACGTATCAGCGAGCTCGTAGCTCAACGGCACTATCTCTTTCGGCGCCTCCGCTTTATTACCAGCACCCGTCCGGTTTGGAACACATGACTCGTTGACGAAGCCTCGGATGCGTCGCAATCACGGGCGACAGTCGTGTCCAGGACCCCGCCGTGGCAGGATCTTGGTGTACGGTGTTCGACGTGCGTACGCCGAAGGTCCGAAAACAAGTTGAGTCGGCGGCAAGTGGCTCTTATACCGATTCCAGCGTGCGGTAAGCGATTCAAATGTATCGGTCACGACCGTCGCTGGCAAAACGATGAGACCTTGCCGATCAGATTGATCCTTCCCATTGTGTTCCCTATGATGCACTGTCGAAGTCAAGGGCTCCGTGTTTCCGTATGGGCGCTGCCTGCGGGCTGGATAAGGGGTGCGAGTCCTGCAATCGGCGGTACAGTTTTGAGCACAGCGGGTTGCCGTTGGTGTCCCAGCTCATACAAGGTGGGGGATCCTATGTCAGATGTTGCCTGTTTCCTGTGCGCCGTCGCCTTAGCTCTGTTCTGCGCCCTGTCGGCGCCCCCTGCTGCCAATGGAGGTCCGCCGGTTGCCCACGAACCCGGTGGCTACGCCACGACACACATTGTCGTGAAGCTCAAGCCTGGCGTGGCCGATCTCCCGACTACCCCCGCTCATAAGCGCGGCGATTTGCCTGGAACACCGCATAAGGGCACGGAGTCATGGTCAGCGCCGCCCTCCACTGCGAATGCAGCCTTTGGTAATGAGTGGAAAAAGTGGCAGGTAATGCGTATGCGGCACGGATACTCGGCTGCGATGGGCGTGTTCGCCTGGCCGGATCTGGCGACGCGTCACGGTTTGGATCGGACGTTCATCCTGGAGGTGCCTCCAGGAACCGATACGTGGGCGATGGCCGCCGCCTTCAACGCCATCGAGGAACAAGTCGAATTCGCCGAGGTGGACCCGATCGGCACGGTGGCTGAGGTGCTCCCCAACGATCCTATGCTATTCGCCCAGTACGCCATGCATAACATCGGCCAGACCGGTGGGACGGAGGACGCCGACATCGATGCCCCGCAGGCTTGGGCACTCCACACGGGTAATCCAGGAACGGTCACGGTCGCGATCGTTGACACTGGGGTGACGCCGCATCCGGATTTCGAGGAACACATGATACCGGGCATCAACGTGGCCGATCCCAGTCACCCAGAGGATACGACGGACGAGTGTGATCCCACCGGGTTTGCGACCGGTCACGGCACACATGTAGCCGGGATTGTGGCAGCCATCGGTAACAACGCCGAGGGGATCGCGGGCGTGACCTGGGGCGCGAACATCATGCCCGTTCGCGTGTTTGCTGGTGCGACGCCTTGTGGTGGTTTCGCCCTCACGGCCGCCGAAGGCATCCAGTGGGCGGTCGACAACGGAGCCGACATTATCAACGTCAGTTTGCAGTGGTGTGCGGGCTCTCAATCGCTCGAGGACGCCGTCGATTACGCCCACAGCAGCGGTGTGCTGGTAGTCAGCGCCGCTGGAAACCGGGACTTTTGGACTGATTACTGCGTTGGCCCGCTCCAGATTGCCGCCCCCGGCAGCTATCCCAACAGCATGGCAATTACGGCCACCGATGATAACGACACACTCGCATCCTTCTCCTCCTATGGGAGTGAGGCCGACGTTTGCGCCCCTGGGGCATCCATCTACTCCACCTTCCGCACGGGGGGATACGGCTACCTGCAAGGCACATCGCAGGCGACGCCTCACGTCACCGGACTGGCGGCTTTGATGAAGTCCTTCGCACCCGAGCGCACGAATGATGAGATCCGTGCGATCCTCGGCAGCACGGCCGATGATCTGGGAACCACGGGTTGGGATCAGTACTACGGGCACGGACGGATCAATGCCTACAAAGCCCTGGTTGTCGCGGGCAGGGTACCACAGATCGTGGATAGCTCACCACCGGACGGTGCTATCGACGCGCGGCAGCCGTCAGATCCCAACGGTTCCGGGACCGCTGGTTGGCAGTTCATGGAGTTGACCTTTGAGACGAATGGGGCCGATCTCAACGATGTCGAGGCCGCAGACTTCCAGATCTACGAGGACGGAGTCGCTGTCGATGACCCCTTTGTTCTTGCCGCCGTTCCATTTCCCGAGGAAGCGATGGTGAGGGTCGTGCTGAACCACAAGATTTCGCCCGGCGCCTGGACCACGGTGGAGCACGTGCCCAGCCAAACCTCGATTAGACTCGGGTTTCTTCCCGGCGACATAGACAGCGACGCAGAGACAGGCTTGAACGATCTTGCCGTGTTAATTGATGCCGTCGGGGGTTTGCCAGGAACGCTACCGGAG
>CAYOQG010000244.1:0-9070 GCA_964405925.1 uncultured Phycisphaeraceae bacterium
GAGGACCCCGGAAACGCATCCGCGTGGACCAATCTGGGAACCGCCCATCTCAACTGGGCCCAGATGAGAGCGGCGGAGGCCCACGGATCCATCGACGAGGCCACCCTCGAGGAAGCCGCGGAAGCGTTTCGGGCTGCGATTCTGCTCGACCCGGAGTCCACCAACGCGCATAACAGTCTCGGCATCGTCTATGCCATGCGCGAGGACTACGATGCAGCCATCAAGTCGTTTCGACAATCGCTGTTGCTTGATCCGAACTCGGCTCCAGCCCATTACAACCTTGCCAACTGCCTGGTCGAGAAGGGGGACACCGAGGGCGCTCTCCACCATTTTGTCGCCGCGATCAGGATTCGACCCAACGATCCCAATACGCACTATGAGTTGGGCATGTTGCTGTCCAAGCATGGGCGGTCCACGGAAGCCATCCAGGCCTTTCGGCGAACATTGCAGCTCAAGCCTGACCATGTCCCTGCGCAAAAAGCACTCGAGGCTGTCCTCGCGAAGGAACGGGACGCCTCGTCAGACTAGTTCGATCAGCATGTCGTCCGTGGCACTGGGAAAACGGGGTCAGGCTCGGGACACCGGACTCGATCTGTGAAGTCAAGACGCGACAGACGACAAAGTCGGCACACGCCACGCGGGCTATCACCTGCCCGAAAACGCTTCGGTGATAGGCAGCGGACCGGCAAGCGATCTTTTCACTGGACCAGCGTCCTTTCCATCGTAGTGATCCTTGCAGGCGTTGCTGTCTACGCTAACAGCTTCGCCGGCGTGTTTGTGTTCGACGACACGGTCCAAATTGTCCAGAATGAGCGAATCCGCGATCTTTCCAACTTGTCCGCAGTGTTGTCGGGCAGACGTCCCGTGGTCGATCTGTCATTGGCCATCAACTACGCGATCGGACAGCTCGATCCTGTGGGTTATCATGCTGTCAACATAGCCATACACGTCGTTGCCGGGCTCATGCTATATGGGGTCATACGTCGGACACTGATGCTTGCGAATGTCCAGAAGCACGCTGGAGCGTTGTCGCCGTGGCTCCCGCTCGCGGCGGCCCTGATCTGGGTCGTGCACCCGCTGCAGACGCAGAGTGTCACCTACGTGGTCCAGCGAGCTGAGTCCTTCACGGGGCTGTTTTACTTGCTGACGCTTTACTGTGTCGTGCGCGGGATGCAGTCGCCGCGTTCAGCAAGGTGGTTTGTAGCGGCCGTGGTTTCCTGCGCTCTGGGAATGGGCTGCAAGGCGGTGATGGTCACCGCGCCGCTCGCCGTGCTGCTGTTTGATCGCGTGTTCACAGGCCACTCGTTCAGAGAGCTATTTCGCAGACGCTGGGCCCTCTACGCGGGTCTGGCGGCCACGTGGAGCATCCTGTGGGTTACAGGGGTTGCGGCTGGCGTTCTGGATCGATCGAGAGCGGAGGTCACGGTCGGCTTCGGGTACGGCGGGATCTCACCCATCGAATATGGACTAACGCAGTTCGGCGTGCTGGTGCACTACCTGAGGTTGTCGTTTTGGCCCCACCCGTTATGCTTAGATTACAACTGGCCTGTTGCCCGGACGGTCGGCGAGATCGCGTTACCGGCACTGGTCATCTTAGCCTTGTTGGGCGGGACCCTTTGGGCACTGGTAAAAAGACCGTGGCTGGGATTCATCGGGGCGTGGTTCTTCATCATCCTCGCGCCGACCTCGACGGTCATCCCCATCAAAGACACGTTGTTCGAGCATCGAATGTATCTGCCACTCGCCGCCGTGGTAGTCCTAACCGTAATAGGCGTACACGCGCTGCTTGACCGCACAGTATCTGCGCCGGGGACACGCCGCCTGTTGGCAACAGCTCTTGTTGTGATGGCCACGGTAGCCCTGGGGTGCGGAACCATCGCCCGCAACCGGGTCTATCATAGTGCGGAATCGCTATGGCGGGATATCGCCGCTGTACGACCCGACAATGCACGGGCCTTCGAGAACCTGGGGACGGTGCTGATGGTGGAGGGGCGAATCCACGAAGCCATACCGATGTATCAAAGGGCTGTCGCCCTTGATCCGGACTTCGTTTCGGCCCGAAACAATCTCGCGAACGCGTTGGCTCAGACGGGGCGGTTGGAGGAAGCGGTCGATCATTATAGTGAGGTTCTCCGCGTCAAACCGTTCCATCCCGACGCCCATATCAACCGAGCCCATGCACTTGATCGCTGGGGTCGCACCGAGGAGGCGATCAAAGCCTATCGGGCAGCGGCTCGTATCGATCCGACGAAGGTGACCAGAGAATTTCTTGCCCGCGTGCACGCCAATTTGGGCGGCGTTCTTGGGAACCAGAACGACTTCGACGGAGCGATCGCGGAATACCGCGAAGCCGTACGCTTACGACCCGAATATGACTTTGCACACTACTGGTGGGGTGTGTTGCTCGTCCAACAGGGTCAGCTCGACGAGGCCATTGAGCATTTCCATAAAACCTTAGAGATCAACCCCGAGCACCGTGGTGCCCGGCAGGCCCTCGAACAGGTCCTCGCTCAAAAGCAGCAGATGAGCGCTGATCAGCAATACCCATAGCATCTTCAAAAATCGTATGGCAAGGCCCTCCTTTGGTCCCTTCGTGGCAAGGGCGAGAGGAGGCGGTTGAGCAATAAGCAAGCGCGAAACATGCTCTCATGACAATCTGCCCGGCATGTGCCCTCCGACTCCGTTTCAACGACGCGCTGGCAATGCGTGGGCGCCAAGCTACACTCATTGCCTCATGAACTCCGATCTTGTCAGCTTGGTCATTCCCGGGCGGAACTGCGGTAGCACCATTCGCCAGTGCCTTGATGCGGTCGTGCCCATGTTGGAGCGATCGCGGCTCGCTGAGATCATCTTTGTCGATGACGGTTCGACTGATGACACTGCCAGCATCGTGGCTGAGTTTCCCGTCAAATCCATCAACAGTGGGGGGCGGGGGCCTGGGGCCGCGCGAAACGCTGGATGGCGAGCGGCCAATCACCCGCTCGTCTGGTTCGTCGATTCCGACTGCGTGGCCGAGCCGGATGCCCTCGAGCTACTGCTACCTGCCATGGACGATCCGAAGGTCGGCGGTGTCAGTGGCAGCTATGGGATCATGAACCCGGAGTCTTTGCTAGCCTGTTTGATCCACGAGGAGATCATCGAGCGACACCGGGCCATGCCGTCGCGCGTCGACTTCCTTGCGACGTTCAACGTGCTCTATCGCCGGGCGGTTCTCGAAAAGGTTGACGGCTTCGATGAACGATACTTGAAGGGTCAAGACGCCGAACTCTCGTTTCGGGTGATGGCTGCCGGCTATGAGCTTCGATTCGCGTTTGACTCGCGGGTCAAGCATTATCACGCGACAAGCTGGCGACGGTATCTGCGTACGCAGCGGCAGCAGGGATACTGGCGAGTCTGGCTGCACATGACCCACAGCGGGCACACAACGGGTGATTCGTATAGCCGGCTGTCCGATCATGCTCAACCACCTTTGGCAATGTTCGTGGTGGTTTCGTGCCCATTGCTGTTTTTCTCGGTATTTCGGTGGGTCCCCATCGCCCTTGTAGTCCTACTGGGCGCGATGCAAGCCCCATTGACGCTTAGGTTGGTCCTTCGCTTGGGCCGTCTGCGTTACCTGATGTTTGGGGTGATGAGCTTCGTCCGGGCGTTTTGGCGCGGTGTGGGGATGGCACACGGGGCGTTGGACTACCTCATCACCCGCTCTCGAAAATCACCGAGAGTTGAAGATCAAGGAACACCGTGAGTCATAAGAACACAGGGTGGTTGCCGCAACAATCGCCGAGCCCAATGGGGGCGCGGCTTTGGTTTCCACTTCTGTTGATCGTTGCAACGATCGTGGTCTACCTCAACAGCTTCGATGGCGTGTTCGTGCTGGACGACCAGCGATACATCGCCGACAACCCGCGTGTCCATCAGCTCTGGCCCATCATGCCGTTGCTGGACCGTCGAAGGCCGGTTGTTGACATTTCCCTGGCAGTCAATTATACGCTCAGCGAGCTCGACCTCTGGAGCTACCACGCCTTTAATCTGCTGATTCACATGCTCGCGGGTTTGACACTGTACGGCACGGTCCGCAGGACACTGCTGCTCGGTCAATTCCGGGAACGGCTCGGGCGAATCGCCGGACGCCTCGCGTTTGTCATCGCTTTGATCTGGGCGATCCATCCGCTCCAAACCCAGTCGGTCACCTATTTGATTCAGCGGGCTGAGTCGATGAT
This sequence comes from uncultured Phycisphaeraceae bacterium, assembly GCA_964405925.1. GTDB lineage: Bacteria > Planctomycetota > Phycisphaerae > UBA1845 > UBA1845. The sequence continues at coordinate 4,218 of CAYOQG010000244.1, forward strand.
GGGGCTGTTTTACCTGCTCACCGTCTATTGCGTGCTCCGGGGAGCGAGCTCTGACTGCAACCGACGATGGTACCTCGCCGCCATCCTGGCATCTGCGTTGGGGATGGGCAGCAAAGGTGTGATGATTACCGCACCGGTTGTGGTGCTGCTTTACGATCGGGCTTTCATCGCGCCATCCTTCAGACTGGTGCTCCGTCACCGCTGGGGGCTGTACGTCGGCCTGGCGGCAACGTGGGGCGTTCTTTGCGCCTCGGGACTGGTCGCCGGTGTGTTGAGCGCGTCAAGGGCAAATACGACGGTTGGCTTCTCATACAAAGGTATCTCACCACTCGAATACGCAGCTACCCAGCCAGGGGTGATCCTCTATTACCTGCGACTCGCGTTCTGGCCCGTAGGGTTATGCCTTGACTACGACTGGCCGGTCGCAAGATCAGCCGCCCAGATCGTACCGCCCGCAATTGTCCTCGCCCTTTTGATCGGTGCCACGATATGGGCACTTATCCGCAGACCGTGGGCGGGATTCCTCGGAGCCTGGTTCTTCATCATTCTCTCCCCGACGTCGAGCTTTATCCCTCTGCGTGACCCGCTATTCGAACATCGAATGTACCTGCCGTTGGCAGCCGTGGTGACATTGGTCGTAATAGGTGCACACCTCGCCTGGGAAGCCCTGTCTTCCAGGTGGAGACTGAGTAAGTGGCCACAACGAATGACCATCAGTACGTTGGTGGCTGCCGTTGCTATCGCACTCGGGTATGGGACGGTCGATCGAAACCGGGACTATCATTCGGCAGCCAGGATGTGGACCGATGTGGCTGCCAGCCGCCCCTACAGTGACCGAGCAAGATACAACCTCGGGGTGACCCTGCTCCGCGAAAAAAAAGTGCAAGAGGCTGAGATCGCATTCAAACAAGCCCTACACCTGAATCCTCGCTCCGACCGCGCCTTGTACAACCTCGGAAAAATCTGTGCCTTGAGAGGAGACACCAGCACGGCATTGGAATACTACCTCGCGGCACTCGAGGTGAACCCCCATCTGGCTGAGGGGCATAACGATGTCGCCAATATTCTCGCCCGGCAAGGCCAGCCTCAGCTTGCGATTGCACACTACCATCAAGCCATCCGTGTCAACCCGGGTTACGTGCAGGCTTATTTCAACCTCGGCAACGTGCTGCTGGCGGTGGGAGAGACCGACGAAGCCGTGGAAGCATTGACGAAAGCCGTCCAGCTAGCACCACAAACGGCGCCCGTGCATTACGCGCTGGGCCAAGCGTACGAAAAGCAGGGCAACCGCGATGCTGCATTCAAGGAATACCGGCGGGTCTTGGAGCTCGATCCAAACCATGTCGGTGCCCGGCAGGCTCTGGACGCGTTGCGTACTCGACGCGGGGGGCGGGAGCAGCCCTAGGCAGCCTCGTAGGGCCGCGGTCGTACGATACGCTTGGTGGACATCCGCCATCCCACACGGCCGGGACATTCCGAAGGCTGTCCACGCGCGATCGCAGCCCAATTGCCGGGCTGACCCCCGGCCTTCGGTCACTTCATCGAAGGGCAAGGCGGATAATACCAGTTTCAGGATGGATGTGCCGTTACGGACCGCCCCGCGCTGCGGGGTTCAGCCTGTGCGGTGGGGCAAACGCAGTTCGCGCCCAAACACCGCAATCGGCACATTCAGACTGGAACCGGTATAAGAGAGCGTCTTCAGCGTGGTCACAACCGACACCGCCCGGTACCCAACAGATAATCCGCTTCTTGGCGGACGCAGCCGGGCCACCTTGACGGCCACAGGATGGAAGCGTACCTTCCGGGATGCCGACGTCGATTGGCGCCCTCGCGTTGCGGGGGAGATGTGGACGGCTGATCGCTGTCGGGTTATTTGCCGGCTTACCGGCAGCAGACTGGGCAGGTAGCTCAGATGGTAGAGCAACGGACTGAAAATCCGTGTGTCGGCGGTTCGAGTCCGCCTCTGCCCAGTCTCGTGCGCTTGCCCTAATCGTCGTAACTTGTTGAAATAAAGGCGGTTAGGCGAGTCACCGACACAAGCAAACCCAATCTCTTCTCGTCAGGCTTCGCAGCCTACTCGCCCGTTGCCAACGATTCGCATACCCGGCCCATTCTAGCTCAGACCTAGCCCATCCGTTGCGGGATTTCTTGGCATGACGATGATAATCCTCGCCTCAGCGATGCTTGCGTTCCTGACCTGCGACCGGGTTCGTACGCGACGTTGGAAACGGGCGCTCGATGTGTAACGCTGGCGGCTACCGGGGGTGCCTTGGATGCAACCATAGCCTCGTTGGCTTACCGGGCGAAGGAATCTGTCCACGGTGCCGACAGAGCTACAGGCTCGACCAACTTCTGGCGGATCGGAAACTGATCGATCGGGCATTGTGAGGGAGAAATTCGCCGGTCGGTGCCGACTTCGGCAAGGAAAACCGGAAGGTCAGGTGAACAGACCCGACAGACTGAAAGGAAAGTCCCGCGCGCAGCTGGAAGCACGGGCAGACACGAGCGCCGAGGCGGGTCCTCCGCGATGGGCGAGGATGGATTGACAGCCAGGGATGTCGACGGTTTGGCAAGATCCGCCAGCCGCTCGGGGACCTGGGATCTGACGTGAGCGGGGCCGTTGCCAGCGGTGGCAGGGTCGGGTAGCTTTGTGGCGGATCGGGGCGGGGAGTGGGCTGTCCGGCCGGTGGTGTCCGCGTGAAGCGTCGAGGGTAAGGGCCGGGGCCCAGGTTGAGCGATATGGGGCGCGCGGCGAGCCGCGTGCGACTAAGGAGCGGTTGTCATGACCGACGAGGATCTGGCTGTCGATCAGGATGAGCAGGCTGCCGAGGAGCAGAAGGAGGAGCTCTCCGAAGAAGAGCAGGCGATGGCCAAGCTCAAGGAGGCGATCTCCGTCGAGCAGGAAGAGATCGGCTCTTTGCGGTTCAAGCTCACCATCACCGTCCCGCAGGAAACACTGGACGAGCGTCGTGGCGAGCAATTCGCGGAGCTCAAACGGGACGCTCAGATCCCCGGTTTTCGCAAAGGGCGGGCCCCGCTTCGTTTGGTCGAGAAGCGGTTCGCCTCTGACGTGGGTGAGCAGCTCAGAAACCAGTTCGTCGGGCAGGGGTATCTCGCGGCTGTCGAGAAGGAGGATCTCAAGCCGCTGGGTGATCCACTCTTTTGGGTGAAAGTCGAGGAGGAGCGTGTCGACGAGGACGGTAAGCCGCACAAGGTCGAAGTCGAGAAGCTCGTCCCGATCAGCGACGCCATCGACAACATCCTTCTGCCCAAGCAGGGCGCCCTGATTTTTTCCTGTGAGATCGAGGTCAAACCGGAGTTCGAGCTCCCCGAGCTGGGCAAGATCCCCGTCAAGCGTCCGGCTGTCACCATCGACGATGATGACGTCGATGAAGAGGTGGACCGCATGCGGCGGATGCGTGGGAACTTCGTTCCGGTTGAAGACGGCGAGATCGAGCTCGATGACATGCTTTATGCGGACATGAAAATGGTCGTCGAGGGTGAGGTGATCGCCACCGAGCAGAACTTCGACCTGGCGGCTAGAGACATTCGTGTCAAGGGCGTGCCACTGATCGGATTCGGTGACGCGGTGGTCGGGAAAAACGCGGGTGAGGAGGTCAGGTTCGAAGCCCCTGTGCCTGACCATCACGAGAACATCGATATCCGCGGTAAGACCGCCACGTTCACGTTTACGATCCATGAGGTCAAACGGCTCGAGCTTCCACCGCTGGACGAGACGTTCCTGGCCAGCATCGGATTCGAGAGCGAGGAGGATCTGCGAACCACCATCCGCTCCGCTCTGGAATCGCGCCTGGATGCGGTGATCAAGCGGGGGATGCGGGAGCAGGTCGGGGACTACCTGATCGATCATACGAAGCTGGAGATCCCCGAAGGCCTGTCGCAACGCCAGACGGATCGTTCGATTGCCCGCCGGATGATCGACATGTTGCAGGCCGGGGTTCCGCAGAGCGAGGTCGAGAAGAACATGGACGAGCTTCGGGCCCGAGCCCACGACCAGGTGGTCCGCGACTTGAAGCTGTTTTTCGTTCTGGAGAAGATCGCGGAGGAGCGGGAGGTCGAGGTCAGCGACGAGCAGCTCAACGGGGCCATCGCCGAGATTGCCCGGCAGACGAACAAGCGTTTTGACCGCGTACGCGATGAGCTGCACAAAAATGACGGTCTGATGGCACTGTACCTCCAGCTCCGCGATCGGCAGGTGTTGGACAACCTGCTGGAGGACGCGGAGATCACGGAGACCGAAGGTCCGAAAAAAAAGAAGAAAGCGGCTAAGAAGAAAAGCGCGAAGAAGAAAGCAGCGAAGAAGAAGACAAGCAAGAAGTCCGAATGAAAGAATCGACCTGGTATTCGGTTTTTGCCGACAGAATCGACGTAACCAGGACGTGCTCCTGTGCTGTGCACGTTTTCGGACGGCGCTTGGATGGTACGCCCGGCAGCGACGTTTAAGGAACAAGACGAGTTATGCACGAACCCTATGGTCCGATGAATACGGTCAATCAATACCCGCCCTACCAGCGCACCCGGGAGATGTCGCTGACGGACATGTTGCTGGAGAACCGGATCATCTTTCTTTCCGGTCCGATTGTCGAGCGGACCGCGAGCACGGTGATTCAGCAGTTGCTCTACTTGCAGTCCATCCGGCGGGATCAAGACGTCAACCTCTACATCAATTCGCCCGGCGGGTTGGTGGATCAGACGTTGGCCATTTATGACACGATGCAGTTTATGGGGTCGGAGGTGGCAACGTACTGCATCGGACAGGCGGCCAGCGGGGGGGCGATCATCTTGATGGCGGGGACGAAGTGTAAGCGCTATATCCTTCCTAACGCGAAGGT
>CAYOQG010000245.1:0-9058 GCA_964405925.1 uncultured Phycisphaeraceae bacterium
CCCATTGCTGTCTGGGCACCTCCGGCATCATTGCCTTCTTCGATGCTGACGGAAGGTTGACACTTTCCTCGTTGACGCAGGTTCCGTTTCTGTACAAGCACGACCTCTCGCGGATCGTTGGCATCCCACCGGAGAAGATCAGGATCATCCAGCCACCGATCGGCGGCGGGTTCGGCAGTAAGCTGGACATCCATCCCTTCGAGCCGATTTGCGTCTTTCTGGCAGGAAAGACCAGGCGACCCGTGCGCCTTGTCTTTTCCCGTGAGGAGGAGTTTCTCGCCACACCAACGCGCCAGCCGGCAGTGATCCATCTTAGGAGCGGCGCGCGACGCGACGGCACGTTTACATTTCGTGACGTTCGTATGACGCTCGATAACGGTGGGCGAACGTCGTGGGGGGCAACGACGCCGTGGATCATGATGCGCACGTTCTCGTCATTGTATCGAGTGCCACATGTTCGGCAGCACGTCGACGTCGTCTACACGAACAACATCTATGCGTGCGCGTTTCGAGGATACGGCAATCCGCAAGCGACGTTCGCCCTCGAATCGCAGATCGACGACCTGGCGGAGAAGCTGGAGATGGATCCACTTGAGCTTCGGCTCAAAAACGCCCAAGAGCCCGGTGAAACGACCGGCCAGGGCATGTTCCTGAGAACCTGCGGTCTGAAGGAGTGCTTGCAGACCGCCGCCCGTAACGCGAACTGGGATCAGAAGCGTCGAAGTGCCCAAACGTCGAAAAGTCGAAAAGAAACGCCCAAAGGCCCAAACCTCGAAATGTCGAAATCAGGAACCGGGGAGACAGCGGAAACGTCGTCGGTGGTTCGAGGGGTGGGGATGGCTTCGCTTTTCCACGTGGGTGGTGGTGCCAAGATCTACCGCTCGGACGGTTGCGGGACGATTCTCAAGATCGATGATTTCGGTGCGATCACCGTCTTAACCGGGGCGTCCGAGATCGGCCAGGGCTCCGAGACCATTATCGCCCAAATCGTAGCCGAAGAACTCGGTCTTCCGATCGGCAACATCCGCGTCATCAACAACGACACGGATTTGACACCCTGGGATGTAGGGGTCCACGCCAGTCGAACAACCTTCATCGCCGGTAATTCCGCTTTGCGGGCCGCGAGAGAGGCACGGCGAAAGCTTATCGAGGCAGCCTCTCTGCGCCTAAAGTGTAGACCTGATGAGCTCGACCTCGAGGGAGGCAAGGTCGTCAACCGGGCGAGCGGTGAACCGGTCGAGTCCATCGGGAAGATCATCCGCGGACTTCACTTCGGCGCTCGAAACGAGCTCGTCATGACCACCGACTTCTATGAGCCGCCGAGCTGCGCCCCGGATAAACACCACATGGGCGACATTTCCGCGTGCTATGCATTTGGCACTCACGTCGCTGAGGTCGAGGTCGGTCTGGAAACCGGCGTCGTCAGGGTGCTGAGAGTCTGCGCCGCCCATGACGTGGGTAAAGTGATCAATCGTCTGGGCATCGAAGGGCAGGTCGAAGGCGGAATCGTCCAGGGCATGGGTTATTGCTTGAGCGAAGAAGTCAAAGTCGAAGGTGGCCGCATCCTCAACCCGAACTTCACCGATTACAAGCTGATGACCACGCAGGACCTGCCCGAACTCGACCTGTCATTCATCGAGACCGACGATCCTGCCGGTCCGCACGGTGCCAAGGGTGTCGGCGAATCACCGTTGATCCCGGTCGCACCCGCCATTGCCAACGCGGTCTACAATGCCACGGGTGTGCGCATCACTGAGCTTCCGCTCACCCCGGAGAGAGTATTGATGAAACTCAAGGAAGCGGACCGACAGGCCGCACAGGCTAAAGCCCGCCGCTCGGATAATGAGGCGTAAGTTATGGAGAAGCTGACGGTTCTATCACTCGAACAGGCGCTTTCGCTCTCCTGTGCGACACAGCGATTTGTGCACCTTGGTTGGCGGGTGATACGCCTCGAAGCTACTCCCTCCGGCAACCGACTCCCCGGTGATCCGAATCGATATGTCGGCAAAGAGGTCGAGCAAAGAGGCGAAGGTTCACGGCCCGATCGCCACGCCTACTTCATCGGCCCAAACGTCGGCAAGGAAGCCATTGCCTTGAACCTCAAAGAAAGGCGAGGGCAGGAGGTATTGAAGCGTCTGATCGCCGAGTTGCCCGTCGACGTTTTCGCCAGCAATACGCTGCCGAGACGCTATAAAGAGCTAGGGATCGATTACGAGTCGTTGAGAGCCGTTCGCCCGAGTCTGATCTGGGTGGGTTTATCCGCGATGGGACCGGACTATCCCGATGCACCCGGCTACGACCCGGCTATCCAAGCCGTGACGGGCTACATGGATATCACCGGCGACCCGAAGGGTCCGCCCATGCTGTGCGGTGTGCCCTTCGTCGATCTGAAAGCCGGTGACGAGGTTTTCGCTAACGTCTGTCTCGCCCTGGCTGAGCGGGCTCGGACGGGCCAGGGAACACGTATTGACGTCTCCATGGCACAGGCTGCCGCCTCGTGGTTGGTGACCACGATCCCGCTGCTCGATCTGGGCTATAGCCACGCTGAGGTAACCCGCAACGCCAACGAGCACCGTGAGTTCGTCCCTGTAAACGTTTATCCCACGTCGGACGGTTACATCTACCTCGCGATAGGCAACGACGTGCAATGGTCGAGGCTCGTGTCGATCGATGCTTTTACATCGCTCGCTTCTGAGATCCGTCAAACGAACGAAGGTCGCAGATCGGAAAGGGAATCGATCCACAAAGAAATCGGGACAATCACTGGCAAGTTTGCGACGCATGAGCTCGTCGAACTCTTCAGTGCCAAGGGCCTGGTCGCCGCCCCCATCCATACGATCCCCCAGGTCGTCGACTACCCACCCATCCGCGACAAGCTGCTTACGACCCAAACCCCCGACGGCCGAACCGTCCGCCTCCCGCCACCCTCCGTCGAACGCGACCACCTGGTATCGACCTCCCGCCGCCTCCCCTACGCTCCCACATATGGCCAAGACACGGACACGATTCTCGAGGAGGGCGGGTTCTCGTCGAACGCGATCGCGGAGCTGAAAGAGACGGGTATAGTCTCGTAACGGTGCGCAGCGGGGATCAGTATCCACTTCCGCATCAGCAAGCAGGCTTAACGTAGCGCGACCTCGCTTGTCTTACCCATGTGCGAGTATATCAGCCTCATGTCGACGTACAGGCCACGCTCGGACTATTCGGTCCGTTACGGAGCCGCGAATGGCCCGCGTCAGCATTGTCCCTCAGCTTTGCGCCCACCGGTCCACGTCGTCACTCACCTGAAGACGAGTGTGTCCTCTTTTTACGCCTTCAATGATCCCCGTCACGAGCTGTCTTACGTTCCTTGCAGAGAAGCCTAATCGGCGCGCGAAATTGTCCGTGACGGCTAGTTCACGCGCGTCGATCTCCTCGTCTGCCAACATCATGAACACCATGTCGACAAGCTGCAAGAGTCGCTCTTTAGGGCTTGCCGGTACGACGAACTGCACCTTGCTTGGGTTGGACAACATCTCCTCTAGCTGGTCTAGACCCAACCCGACCCGCTGACAGACTCTACCCAGGAGCGTCTTCTCCCTGTCATCGATCCTGCCGTCTGCGAGCATCACCGCGATGACATTCATGATGGCAGCCTTCTTCTCCTTGCTCTCGCGGGCTTCGAAGAAATCCATGTTAGGTTCTCCCTTGCGCGGTGGTTCTAACGCAATCCTCCGCGCTCTATCAAGAAAAGAATGTCCTGTTTGCTCACACCGAACACCTTGGCAAAATTGTATATCACATCGAGTTCGGAAGTCTCGATTTTTCCATCTGAGCCCGCGACGACCAGCAATGATTTCAACACGCTGAGAATATCCGCCTTCGAACATCCTCGCCGTTCTGTCTCCGCTACCGCCCGGCGGATGGCATCACTGGCGAATGAGGAAACCGAGGCGCGTGCAATTCTCGATTTGATCTTGGCGTAGGTCTCGTCAACGTTCGTCGGTTCTCCCAGGATTCTGGCGATCCCAGATACTTCGCCCTTGCTGATGCGTCCATCGGCTGCAGCAACTGCAACACAAAGGTCGAAGATGACGTCGTCTGACTGAGCGTGCTCCGTCGGAATCATCCGAGGGTAGATTTTTCTAACCTCGGCGTCGATGACCCGGTTGTACTCGCTCTGATAGGCATCCAAGGTTTGTTCTGAGAGAGGTTTCCCGAAGTGCTTGACGAGTGGAGACTCGGAGACCGCTGTCACGATCCGAAGCCGGAGCGGCGTGAGAGGATGCGTTGTAAGGGTCGTGTCGAAGGACGCTTTGGATATGTCTTCGAACTGTTCAAGCATAAGAGCAATAAGACCACTGTCCTGTCCGTCGGCCTCGATGGTCGAGGCAGTCAACCCGGTTGCGTATTTCAGCAGTCCCACGCAAAACGCATCTGCGTTGCGATTGCAGCCTAAGTACCCGACAATGTCACAGGATATCTCGGCACAAGTCAGCCATTTGAGGACATCGCTCTTGAGACCTTGGGTATCCTTGAGGGAGAATTCCGACTCGAGGATAGCCCGCGCGGGAATCTCCACATGCCCGAAGAGCAGATGGGCGATTTCGTGTCCAAGGACACTTAGCTGTTCGTCTGCGCTCAAGTCGTTCAAGAAATGTTGGCTGACGAGGATGACAAGGCGATTCATCCTACCAACTCCATAGCGGGGGATGCACAGGGCATTGGAAATAGGATGCTGGAACAAGAAGACATCGATCTCCGGACGTGTGTTGAGACGATCCCTTAGTTGGGCCAGAAGCCGGGATACGGTCGGCAGCCTATCGATCTTGACAGAGTGATTAAGATGTTTGAAGAACTCGCGCTCGTGTTGCTGCGTCTTTTCGGAAAAGGCTTTGTACTTGCGCCCAAGGTCCTCCAAGACTCCACGCAACTGGGCGTAGAACTGACGATCCCGCCCGTATTGCATGTCCTTCCAGGTGACTTCCTTCATGTGTGCTCTTTCCACCTTTCAGCGTCAATGGGGCTTTGTGTGTCCGAATCCGTCCGAATGCACTTTCCGGTGGCCCAGTTGCCGATCGGTTGCGAAATCAAGTGCCTGCGCCAAGGCGAAATCCGCCCCTGCTTGGCCAAGAGAGTAACCTCGCTCAGCGCTGCAATCAACTCAGCTTGCAGCGGGTGCTGGCCGGGCACGGAGCGCGCTGAATGCTGGGCCGGAGCGAGCGGACGCAGATCGCACTGCATCGGCGTACGCGATTCTGTGGGTGCCAAGACCCGAGACGAACATTCGCCGTCAACCCCGGCCACAACACCTGGTCGACCAAACACCGGTTCCGACCACCCCAGGAAGGGGGTTTAACGTCCGAAGGATTCTCTGCTAAGCTACAGCCCGGCGTGTTGGCGCGGAGCCTGCACCGGGCGGAGAGAACCATCATCGAGAGGCCTCGACGATGCGATTTGAGAAAGCTTTTATCCCGTATGGTGCGTACTGGTCAACGCCGTTTTGTCGGTGGCAGGGGAGCTTGGGGCACCTTCATGCGGTCAAGTTCGCGGCGGAGGTGGCGGTTCAGGCATTGGCCCAGCGAAGAATCGAGCCCGGCGTCTTTGACGGTCTCATCCTCGGTTGGACCGTGCCGCAGCAGTATAGCTTCTATGGCGGTCCGTGGATCGCGGGGATGATCGGCGCACCCGGTATTGCGGGGCCAAGCATCAGCCAGGCATGCGCGACCTCTGGCCGTGTAATCTCGAACGCTGCCATGGAGGTCGAGTTCGGCACGCACGCGGCCGTCCTTGCGATCCTCTGCGATCGCACGAGCAACTCCCCGCACATCTATTATCCAAATCCGCTGGGGATTGGCGGCGTGGGCGAGAAGGAGGATTGGGTCTGGGACAATTTTGGCCGCGACCCCTTCGCCAAGAACGCCATGATTCAAACGGCTGAGAACGTGGCCAAGAAGGCTGGTATCGACCGAGCCGCCCAGGACGACGTGGCCCTTATGCGCTACAAACAGTACAAGGACGCCCTCAAGGACGACGCCACGTTCCTCAAACGCTTCATGCTCTGGCCGCTCGATGTGAAGGACGCATCAGGGCGCAAGGTCATCAAGACGGTTAACGGCGACGAAGGCGTCTTCCCCACGACGGCTGAAGGATTGGCTAAGCTCAAACCGGTACTGGAAGGCGGCACTGTCACGTTCGGGTCACAGACGTATCCGGCTGACGGCAATGTCGGAGTGATCGTGACCACGCAAGAGAAAGCAGCCAAGCTTAGCCGGGATCCAAGGGTCTCAATCCGCGTAGTGTCTTTTGGCCAGGCTCGCGCGGAGAAGGGATATATGGCCATGGCCAACGTGCCGGCATCGCGGCAAGCCCTCGACCGGGCGGGGATCACCATAAAGGATGTCAAAGCCATCAAGACCCACAATCCCTTCGCCGTAAACGACATTTACTTTGCCAAAGAGATGGGGATCGAAGTCTCGGCCATGAATCGGTTTGGCAGCTCCCTGGTCTGGGGACACCCGCAGGCTCCGACCGGCGCCCGGCTGATCATCGAATTGATCGAGGAACTGGTGCAGCTTGGCGGTGGACATGGATTATTTACGGGTTGCGCAGCCGGTGACACGGCGTTTGCAGTGGTTGTCAAAGTGAATTGACAGGCGGCGACAAGGCTGTCGGCTTGTAGCTATTAGCGTAAGGAGTATCAGATGCTTCCTGGACAAAAGAAATACCCGCATATTTTCTCGCCGGGGAGACTCGGCAAGATCGAGACGAAGAACCGCATCAAGTACGCCTCGACGGAGACCAACTTCAACTATCGCAACGGCTACGTCGCCGACAAAGAGGTCGCCTATATGGAAGCCCAGGCTCGCGGCGGCGCGGGGATCGTCACCACGCAGGGTGCCTACACAGACCAGTCGGGTGAGGGTAAGGGCTACGTAGGGATGATGGCCATCTGGGATGACAAGTTCATTCCCGGTCTTAAGCGCATCGCCGACGTGATTCGCAAGTACGACGCCGTCTCCGTTCTGCAGCTTATGCACTGCGGTCGCGTCGGGGGCATTCATCTCGATTATACCGTCGGCCCCTCCGTCGTCAAGCAGCGTCTACCACGGTTCCGGCCGCCGAAGGAGATGACCAGGGAGGAAATCGAGATCTGCATCCAGGAGCACGTTGACGGGGCACGACGCTGCGTGGAGGCCGGCTTCGACGCCGTCGAGATATCCGGCATCGTCGGTTATCTGCTCTCCAACTTCATCTCCTCCTACACGAACAAACGAAGCGACGAGTTCGGCGGCGACGTCAAGGGGAGAGCCGAGTTTCCGCGGCGAATTGTCGAGGGCATTCGCAAGGAGGTCGGATCCGATTGCCCGATCATCATCCGCCTGTGTGGAGAGGAGCTCCTGCTCGATCGCGGCGGCAGTACACCCGAAGAGAGCCTGGAGATCAACCGAATCATCTGCAACGCAGGCGTCGACGTCTTGTCAGTGACAGTAGGTTGGCAGGAATCTGCGGAGTCGGTTATTTCGAGGGACATTCCCCAGGGTAACTGGCTTTATGTGGCCAAACGGATGAAGGAGAACCTGGGCATCCCCATCAGCATGGCCTATCGACTCTTCGAGCCCAAGTACCCCGAGGCTGCGTTGGCAGAGGGGACCATCGACTTCTGGGAAAGCTGTCGAGCCATGATCGCCGACCCCATGCTCCCCCAAAAGATCCTCGAAGGTTGCGAAGAGGACATCATTCCCTGCATGGCCTGCAATATCTGCCTGGCCAGACTGTTCAGAGATGCAGAGCTGACCTGCTGCGTCAGGCCCACACTGGGGCATGAAAGCGAAGCGGATTGGGGATTCTATGGCTTTAAGAAGTCACCGGAAAAGAAGAAGATCATGATCGTGGGTGCGGGGCTGGCCGGTTTGCAGGTTGGGGCTGTTGCGGCTGAGAAAGGCCACAAAGTCACCATCTATGAAAAGAAAAAGCAGATTGGCGGCCAGGCGGCCAGTGCAGCCAGGGGACCATGGGGCGACAACGAGTTTATGAGATTGGTCAACTACCTGAAGACTCGGTGTGAGAAGCACGGTGCCAGAATCATCGCGGGAAAGGAAGTAACGGCGGATCTCATCGACAAGGAGGCGCCCGACAAACTCATCCTCGCGACAGGTGCTCGCCCGGATCTTGACGCATCCCCAGGCGGGCACGGTGACAACGTCGTGAGCTGTCTGGATGTGATGGACGGGGTCGTCAAGCCGGGGAAGCGGGTGGTCGTCGTTGGTGACAAAGGCGTGGCAATCTCCACAGCGTTGTTCCTTGTGGACAAGGGGGGTTACGAGGTCGCCATCGTCGGCCCGGCCAAGAAGTTCGGCCTCGACGTCAACCCCTCTTACATCTGGCGGTATGTGAGGAAACTGATAGAGGGAGGTGTCAAGCAGTACACCAGCCACAAGGTCAAAGAGTTCAGCGCCGCCGGTGTGGTCGCTGTGGACCCGGAAGGCGAGGAGGTCACCATCGATTGCGATACGATCGTGCTGGCCAATATGGCGTCCAACAGGGAGTTGGAGTACGGCAAGGGTGACGTGTACGTAGTCGGGGACGCGGTCGTGCCGCGAAGAGCCAACGGCGCTATCCACGACGGCTATCGCCTGGCCATGACATTATGAATGCGTGCGGACTGAGGGACCAGAGTGCGGTCCAAGGAATCAGATTATGTTTCCGGTAATAAACGTCTTTAAGTGCGATGGCTGCGGGCTCTGCATCAAGCGATGCCCGGCACAGATCATGGGGTTGATCAACGGCAAGGCTGCCTATTTGCAGATGTTATGCGAAGAGTGCGGCATCTGTGCGGAGGTCTGCCCCAAGGGCGGCATCATCTTCGAGTTGCCCGAGTACGCCGGGGCCATGGAGGTCCACGAAGCTTATGCCTTCAAACGCTGACTATCCGAGCCGGGAGCGTAAGCGACCGGTGCGGCGTACTCGTGGGCTCGAACCCCGCGCGGTTGCGTGGCACGGGTCAGCGCAGATGACCCGTGATCATTGTTTGCCAGGCATGTGATGCGTGTTGGAGGTGCAAGTCCTCTGCGGGCCG
>CAYOQG010000246.1:0-9028 GCA_964405925.1 uncultured Phycisphaeraceae bacterium
GGGCCAATGTAGTCAAACACGTGTTTCAACCGGTTCGTGCTCAGCCCCCTCAGGACCGGAGGTGTTTTGCCGCCGCGATTCCCTCCCGTCTTGGCCTTCGAGGACACAAGACAGACGCAATCCGGGCAGTCATTCCAACCCGTGCCATCCATCAGGAGGTCGCCGGACACTACCGTTTGCATCTCGTGGCTTAACGTCATCTGCTCCCCGGCCGCAGCCCAGGTGGGAAGCAGAGTCACCGAGGCCGCCTGGAGCGTCGCTGTGACCGTACCCATGGTCCCGGGCTGTGCGATGTACTTGCCGTACTCGCCGATGGTCACACCTCCACCACCCGTCACATTGATGAGGCGGCTGGACGCGACCTGGATGTCCGTGGTCGGCGTGGGGAGCTCACTTGTGTAGTCGATCTCAATCCCGCCGCTATTCTCGATGGTCAAGTCCTCGGTGCCTGTCCCCGTTACCCGCAGCTTGGCGCCGTTGAGCAATCTGAGCCCGTCAATGCTGATGTCCGCATCAAGGGTGATCTCGACCCCGTCGAGCTCGGCACATAAGTTGGCGTCGACACCGTCGTTGTCGGGGTACCCACCGTCCAGCCCCCAAATGTCATCCGTCCAGTTGCCGCCCGCTGACGCGTACACCCAGTTGCCGTGGGGACAGGCGGGTTGACCGCGTGCGACCGCGGCTGACCAGATGCTCCCTAAACAGACCACAACGACCGATAGCCAAACGCGCTTGTCCCACTGTCTTAGAAGAGACATGTTTCACCTCCGTTTCCCGTTGCGTCAGCCCGGCGGGGATGAACCGAAGCGGCCACGCAACTTGCCTTACATGGTGGCGAGCTTCAGCGTCATCCCGCTCAGCACCCTCTGGGTGCGTTGGCATCTTCGCTCGGGGCGTAAATAGAGATCGGCTCCACCCGTAGAACACCATAATACTTCATCCGTGGTCGGCGAATCAACCTCATACCGAGGTTGCCCCGGCAGTCCCAAACCTCCAAAACGGTTGGGCACCCTCACCATGTTGTGCGAGATTGCGACGCGAGGGCCACGGACAGGGCGCACAGCCCGGTGCGATCCTCCCGGCCGCCTCGCAGTCCGCGTATTGGCAGCTGTGCCTCGTTTGGGACTTTCTGGCGTGCGTTTGGCGTCGTCAGTCCGCGGCTTCCCCGAGCACCCGGGGCTTGCCCAGGGCGGTCCGGCAGACGGTTATCTGTCCAATGTGCCAGAACTGATGGGTCACCTGTTTAGCCCAGACAACCCCCGACGTCGGGAAATACGCTCCGGGCATACCCTCCGGCGGAGGGTCATCCCATTTGCCCTCGTCGAACGCCTGAAGCGTTTCAACCATGGCTTCGCGGCCAGCTCGGAAGAGCTGATCGATCTCTGCGCGTGATGGATACCTCGAGGCATCCGGCAGGCAGATGGAATCGTACTCGAAGCGTTCCCGCACCGATGAAGCGATGCGGCACGGCGAACCCGTCATGGCTGCCACCGCCCAGTCCTCCGTACATGCGATGTGGCCGAGGATCCATCCGACATGGTTCGCCCCGTCGAGAGGAGCCACAAAGCACTCAGACTCCGACATGTCCTTGGTCAGCATATCGATGAGTGTCTTGCCGTCCTGCAGCTGGCGATGAATGACGTCCTTTACACTTGACATTCGAAGCTCCTATCAGGGGATCGGCACTGTCCCACGTCCAGAGACAGTCTGTCCGTCGCCGCCTTCTTAGCCATTGTGCCCCCATGGTGACTGGACGGCAAGATGATCATTCCACAAGAACGATACCTGTTTGCGTAGCGACGCCATTCGGAGGCGGATAGAATAAGCGCCAAAGGGCGTTGGAACTGTAGCAACGTCCGTGTCGGATGGAGTGCCCATTGCCTGTCCCGCGCGGAGGACCCACGCAAGGTGAGTCAGGACACACACGAGGTTGATACAAACCATAGGCACTGGATGGTACCGGTTCTCTTTGTGGCCCTAGCTGCGCTGGTCATGGGGCTGCCCACCGTGCGCGGGGGGTTTGTCGGGGGGGATGATCATCGCCTGGTTCTCAATCACGTTTTTGTCAACCACCCGTCATTTTCACACGCCGTCAAGCTGTTCGCAATTCCACACCGGGATCTCTACCAACCGCTGCCGCTACTAACCTACCAGATCGAGTTCGCGATTGCTCAAACGTTGGGACTATTCGACGAAGGACCGGAAGGCGGTGCCTGGCTTTTTCACTTAACAAACGCCGTGCTTCACGCGGCCAACGCGGTGCTCGTCTGGTTCGTCGTAAGCATGTTGTGCGCCCGTCTTGGACCATCGAGCAGCGCGACGGGCAGTGGCACATCGAGTCAACAAATCCCGCGACAGGACGTCGTCGCCAAGTACGCGATCGCCACGGTGGCGGCGCTGCTGTTCGCAGTCCATCCCCTCCAAACGGAAGTGATCGCGTGGCTCAATGGGCGGATGATGCTGCTATCGACGCTGTTTGCGATGGGTTCGCTGCTTATGCTTTCCTCATGGCTGCATCGGCCGCGGTGGTCGGCGGCGACCTGGACGATCGTGCTCGTGTTTCTTTGCGCGATCAGCAAAGTACGAATCGGTCTGCCAATCCTGCTGCTGATCGTTTTCGTTGCCCGGCGGTCCAAGTTGAGTTGGCGTTTCGCGCTCATCTGGTTGATCTGTTCCGTCGTGACGGCGGTGTTCGTTGTCGTGAACATCCGGACGACAGCCGAGGCTGACTTGTTCGCCCAAGGGGCCGAACACCTTCGCGGCCCACGGATCGTGCGTGTCATCATGGCACTGGCCTGGTACTTCCAGCACATGGTGTGGCCGGTCGGTCTGGCAAGCTACTACCCGACACCTCCCGTTGTGGCGTGGTCCGATCCCCAGACGTGGCGCGCCACGGCCATCGTGGTGGTGAGCTTCGCCATCCTCGGCTGGGCCTGCTTGCGGTCGCGGGCCGCCCAATTAGGCGTGCTGTGGTACTTTGCCACCCTGGCGTCGACCCTTCCGATCGTGCCGGCCCGGAACATCCTTGCCGCTGACCGGTATATGTACTTGCCGATCATCGGTTTGTTTTGGATTGCTGGTACGCTCGCCTATGTCATACACCAGCGCGTCCTGACAAAACGGTCGACATCCGTGCAACGTGTGGTCGCTGGTGTTGCAGCTATAACACTTCTCATCCCCTCCATTGCCATGGGATGGCACATCGCCTCGTTCTATGAGACGCCCATCAAGAAAACCGAACGGATCGCTGCGCTGTTTCCTGACACTCCGCGCGTCTGGGAACCGCTGGGTTGGACCCTGTACAGTGAGGGCCGCTACGAGGAGGCCATCGAGGCCGCCAACAAGGAGCTCCGCCACGATGTGCCCAACCTCAGAAGTGGTGCACATCAACTGATCGGATTGTCCGAACTGCGACGCGGTAATATCCAGGCGGCGCTCGAACACCTGCACCAAGCGATCCGAATCGACCCGGAGAGCGGACGGGCCAGGTATCGGCTTGGGACAGCGTACGAGGAGCTCGGTCAGCTCGAAAAGGCTGCAACTTACCTGGAAGCCGCCGTTACGATAGCACCACAACATAATCCTACCCTCAACCGTCTCGCTTCCGTCTATCGGAGACTGGGCCGGCCCGACGACGCCCGCAGGCTCTACGAAAAAGCCATCGCGAACAACCCCTATGAATTCCCGTCCATCATGGGCCTGGCTGAGCTCGACATCGAAGAGGGCACGCCCCAATCCTTCCTCTCCGCCGAAGAACGGATTTTGGGGTTGCTCGATTGGATGCCGGAGAACAGCGCAGCCTGGACCAACCTCGGTGTTGTCTACACCGGCTTGGGTCGAGCCCCGGACGCGGTCAACGCTTACCAGTGGGCGATTAAGGAAGATCCGAGCAATGTGACCGCGTTGGTGAACATCGCCCAGATCTATCACGCCCAGGCCAAGGGTGCTCAGGAGCGCGGAGACCAGGAAGTTGCCCGCGAGAGTCTTTTGCTTGCTGGCGATTACTTCGACCGGGCCGCCGGCATCGGGTTGATGACAATGGACGAGGCTCTAACGATCCATGACTTTTTCGTGTCACAGGGAAAGCCCGAACGCACCGTTCAGCTAGGGAAGGCGTTGAGCAAGCACCTGCCCGACTCAGTGCGGGTCCGTGCCCTCCTCGCATGGTCCTACGCCGTGGTGGGTTCGTACAAGGACGCCGCCAACGCGGCTGAGGCGCTGGTCGCCGACCCTCGCGTTTCGCCCTGGGCCCTGGCCACGCTCGTGTACGTTGACCTTGCCGAGGGACGGTACCGGTCTGCCCGCAAGCGAACGACAGAGCTATGCCAGACGGAGCATCACAGCGCTGATGCACGAAAACACCTGCTCGGTGCCCTTGAACGTTTTGACCAGGAACGACCCGGGATCCCGTGGACATTCCTCCTGGCCGCTCAACTGCTGCTCGCGGATGGCAATGTGAACGCGGCTCAATTCTCCATTTCGCTGTCTGAGAAGAACTGCCACGATGACCTGTGCAGGGACCACATCCAAGCCTTGCGGAGACGCCTGACCACTGCACGGACCGAAACGCCCTAACCGGTTCGCCTGAGCTCTCGCGGAATCGTCACATGTGATGGCAGTCGGCTGCTGCTCGAAGAACGTCATTCGACGTGGCGGCCGCGGACAGGGCGACCTTTCTCCATGGCTGGCAGCGTGGGGCACGGTTCAACGCCTTTGCCACCGCCTTTTATAATTCGCGGGTCCATCGACAAAAAACCACTGCGAAAACAGTCTCCGGCTGTGGTTGCAGCCGGCGGGCGCTCGCTCGTCCATTTGCGGCGTGCGGTACGAGACTCACCCTTCGGACCTGTTGCCCTTGCACCGTTTCCACGTTTGGGCGTTTGGGCTTTCTGGCCCTTTACACAATTTTACTTGAACTATCATGATATTATGATATGTAGATATATTGATGCCCAGGAGACACCCAACGAAGCGGACACCGCCCCCCGTATTGGAGGGGGTAGCCGCAGCCTTGCGGGTGCTGGCTCATCCGCAACGGCTGCAGATCGTCGAGCTTCTTATGGAACGCGACTACACGGTCGGCAAGCTAGCTGAGGCGCTGGGTGTCGCCCAGGCTGCGTGCAGCGGGCACCTGAACCTGATGCGGGCTCACGGGTTACTGTCCTGTGAGCGTAAAGGGCGGGCGGTGCACTATCGCGTTGCCAACCCAATCGTCGTTACGGTGATTCAGTGCATTCACCGCAACGCGCCAGCGAAATAGGACCCTGCCGTATCCAGGGAATCGAACGATCGCAACGAGGGCGACATCGGAGGCAAGGTGACGTTTGGCATGGCCCGGCGAGGGCGGGCCGTGCGATTCTCGCCGGTAAGCACGATCAACCTCGGGGGCGATGGTGACAACCGTGTTACCTGACCGTCCGCCGCAGGTACATTGAGTGTGCCGGCTACCTAACGGTAGTCGATTTCGTATTCCGCAGTTGACAAACATGGAGACATCGATGGCAGAGCGAACCAAGGCGTTTTTTGAGCAGTGGGAGGTTGACCAGGGCAATCCGCAACTGACAGAGATGGAAGCAGCGACGGCAGAGCGAGCCAAGGCGTTCTTTGAGCAGTGGGAGGTTGACCAGGGCAAGATGAAGGAGGCAATCCCTCAAACGATGCGGGCGTTTGGGGGCCTGTTCCAGGCCACTATGAAGGAGGGAGCGCTACCCATCCGCGAAAAGGAGCTGATCGCGATGGCGATCGGCCTGGCGGTGCGTTGCGGCCCGTGCATCAACCTCCACGTACAAAAATGTCTGCAAGCCGGGGCGACGCGCGAACAGATTCTCGAGGCAACGGGCGTCGCGGTGATGATGCAGGGCGGGCCAACGTACACCCACGTACCGCTCGTCATCGAAGCCCTCGATCATCTCGAATCCCAGTCCTAAAAACGGGTCCGGCCACCCGTCGATGGGCAATCCTCCTGCCTAAACGTAGAATAACGGGTCGCGGGTGGGCGACACGCGTCGCCGCCCGCACACCCGACACGCACAAGACCTGGAGACGTTCTGATGACAGACTATCACGAACAACGGGGGCCCGTTCGGTTGGCTGCACACGTAGGCCATCCGCCCGTCACCTATCGCCGCGTACCCAGTTGGGTAACGATGCTCGGGGTCTGGGCGGTGGTGTTCCTTTTGGTCTGGACACTCGTTCGCCCCGAACAGCCTACATCGCTGTACGACCCAACCTCCAAGTCACGCTCGATCCAGTCGCGTGGTGAGCTCGCCGCAGATGAGCAGAGCACGATCGAGATCTTTCGGGAGGCGTCTCCCTCAGTCGTGTATATCACGAGCACCGCCCTCGAATATCGCCGCTCTCTGTTCAGCCTGAACCTGTTCGAGATTCCCCAAGGCGCTGGTTCCGGGTTCATCTGGAACAACGAGGGCTACGTCGTCACCAACTATCACGTCATTGCCGGTGCAGATGCCGTTGAAGTGACACTAGCCGATAATTCTGTTTGGCCGGCTCGTTTCGTTGGCGGGGAACCGGACAAGGATCTGGCCGTGTTGAAGATCGAGGCCCCGACGGAGCGTGTTAGACCACTTCCCGTCGGCAAATCAAGCGACTTGCAGGTCGGGCAGAAGGTGTTCGCGATCGGCAACCCGTTCGGTCTCGACCAGACGCTGACCACGGGTGTCGTCAGCGCCCTCGGGCGGGAGATCACCTCTGTGACCGGACGGCCGATCCGGGACGTGATTCAAACGGACGCGGCCATCAATCCAGGTAATTCCGGTGGACCGCTGCTGGACAGTGCCGGGCGGCTGATTGGCGTCAACACGCAGATCGCCAGCCCATCCGGTGCGAATGTGGGCATAGGGTTTGCGGTGCCTGTCGATATCGTCAACCACGTCGTCCCACAGATCATTCGTCATGGGCGGGTCATCAGACCCGGACTCGGGATTCACGCGGTGCCAGACAGTGTCGCTCGCCGCCTGGACATCCAGGGTGTTCTGATCGCGGACGTTCTGCCCGGAAGCGGTGCCGAGGAGGCTGCCCTGCGGGGTACGCTCGTGACGCAGCGTGGACAAGTCAGACGACTCGGGGACATCATCACCAAGGTTGACGGCAAACCCACGGCAAATCTCTATGATTTGCTTGACGCACTCGAGGAGCACAAGGTCGGCGACCAGGTCCCCGTGACCTACATTCGCGACGGGGAGCCACAGGAAGCATCGGTCCGTTTGCGATCAGTCAACTGAGGCCAGACACCCTCACCCGCGCGGCAAAGGCCCACGCTTCCCCCGACTCGAACAACGCGGCATCTCACCGCGTTATCTGCAGTGGCATGGCCACCAGAGCTACCAGAGCTGTTATCGCACCGACCGAAGCGCCACAGTTTCGAACGCGAAGCATGAGAATGGAGGTCTCTCGCAAGCCACAACTGCAGTCGTCCGGGCACAGAACCGCGATATGTAGGAAGGTTTCCCACGCCACTTGCAAGATGTTGTGGAGGTTGTGAGTTTTTCAGGCGCTGGCACCATTTTCCTTCAAGGGCCAGAAAGTTCTGGGACGATACTACATTCAGCTGCGAGCCTGCTGGGGTTGGCCGAGGGATCGGCTCCTCACAACATTGGCACTCCGACCTCTGACCGGCGATTCACGGATGAATGCGTCAGCGAGACGGCGGGCGCTAGCGGTCTGGTCTGAGGTCGTCGGGGCGCTTTCCAGCATCAGGGATGGAGCCAGGAACGAGCAGAACCGGCGTTGACTGGCCGTGCCTCGTAAACGGAGTCTATCAACGGACGCCGCAACATGAGCGTGATCATCAACATTGACAAGGCGCATTTGACGCTTCCGCCGCTACCCGCGCCGCGCACCCGCCCGTCTGACCCGATAACTGCCTCGACCATTCCCGCCTATGATCGCGTCGAGTGGTCGCTATCGGGCCGGGCCCTCGCCGGTGCCGTTGACGACCCCGGCATCCGCGGCGCTCGGATTGAGTCCATTCGCTCCGAGATCGCCGCAGGTACCTACGAAACACCCGAGCGAATCGCAGCAACGGTGAGCCGTTTGCTCGACGTTGTAGGCTAGTCTGCGACACCCCGACCGACATCTCCAGACGGCACAACCACCTTTCCGGTCCCTACCTTCCACGCGTCAACTGTTATTTGCAGTCCAAGCCATGACAGCCAACTTATCATAAGACCTTGGGGAACAGCACGGGAATATTCGGACCGACCGAGTCATGACAGAAGTACGGCATCGGACGGCTCGTCCTGCCGCCTACAGACAGCCGCGAGCCGATAACCAGTGTCTTGATGCTGACTCGAAAGCACGTCGAGCGCGGTCCCCGTTTGTCTTCGCCCGCCGGTAGACCACGCGCCTCAACGATCTGGGTTGTGGCAGCCTGGAAGGACCTTTCCTCTCATGCGGCGCGTCTGGGAACGCTCCAGAGGAACGCTCTTATAGGCTGTGAAGAGTGCCAGCACCTAGCACCAATTCCAAGATCGGTTGAATTGTACACTCCAGAGGAGCTACCATCGAGGGGGAATCGGACACTTGTTCGAGGCACATAACTGGTGGGTGAAGAACGCAATGTCCTACGTTGATTTACACACGGCTCTTCAGGACTGGCCTTACGAACCGGACAAGATCTCTGTGCGAAAGATCCTCGCATCGGACGGAGCTGTCCGAATCCAAATGCGCGTGGAAATGGGCATCCTGCAGATGGAGGCGGAGAACCGGCCCGATGGAGCTAGACCTCGTGGGTGTGACTCCTTGCTGGACTATTTCCAGCATCGCCTGCGCAAGCATGAGGAACGCAACGGAACCACGTTGGGTTTCGGGCTTTCCCACCAAGAGTGCCACGACTTGCGAGCGGAAGCCTCTCTCTTTTATCGGCGCTACGTAGCCTTCTTTGTGCTGGAGGAATACGCCAACGTACATCGCGACACATCACATAGCCTGGCCATCTTCGACCTGTGCGGTGATTACGCGCTCGAGCAGGAGGATCGAGTCGCCCTGGAGGAGTTCCGCCCCTATGTGC
>CAYOQG010000247.1:0-8993 GCA_964405925.1 uncultured Phycisphaeraceae bacterium
CGCCGAAGATGTGTAGAAGAACGAGGGCATCGCCCTGGGGTGTTTTATGTCAGCCCTTCGGGCTTTTAGGAGAGGAAAGTCCGCGACTCACAAGGCGCGCGCATAGTCCGCGCGGACTGAAGTCCGCGGCTCAGGAGGCGCGTAAGAGCAGACTACCGACGTTCATCGGGACAGGTTCCGTCCGCGGGCAAAGGGGGCGCATAAAAAAGGCGACGTGCGGTCGCCAGCGCTCATGGTGCTCTCCAGAGTCTTCGGTCTCGCTGGTGTTATCGTCGCTGCGTTACCGCGGCGACGCTTTGCTCTTAACCGGATTGGCCTCTCGTCCAGAGTCTGTTGCTCGATGAAGTAGCGTGCCACTGGTTTGACGCTCCCGCTATGCCGTTGGACTTTTCCTCGGCTCTGCGGTTTTTCCTCACCGGGCTTCGCCAGAGACGTTCAACGCCACTGATGATCCCTCTCGTCGAGTTAAGCCTCCGTCTAGAGCAAACCAAAGCGAAACCTAGTCGACTGCGTCGACTCCTCTCCTGAGCTCTTTTTCCCTTCAGCACACGAGGGAACGAAGGTCCACTTTCCACGGGCTTTGCCTGCCCGCTACGTTCCGCCCTCAGGGTTTGGCTACCCTCTCGACGGTTTGCTCCCTTCGAACCCGTGCCGGCTTTGTTTCACGCCGGCGGCGCTCTTGGGATTCGCCCTTCGGAGCTTTCCCCTCTCGGAAGGTATCCACGACGTTTCCGAAGTGGATTGACCCACCTACCGTTTCGCCATCCGTTGATGTTCCGGCTTGCGCCGGAACCAGCCCGTCAGGCTGCGGTTCCTGGGCTTTGCTCCTCCCGAGAGTCCCTGGCAACCGGACACGTGTTTAGCGAGCCCGTTGCTGGTTGCTCCCCTGGGATTCACTCTTCCAGGGCACTACCGGTGAAGACCTTGCTCGGGATTTCGCCCAAGCTCCTCTGGCGTGCTTAGCCCAAACCCGAGATAAACCCAGCCGGGCATGCACCTTAGAGTATCAATCGGTCTGCACTTGGCCCCGACCAATGAACGTGAAACACGTTCGAGGGACGGGACAGCCCTCATAGAGTTTCCGCGCCGGTACGTTCCTGAGCATTCAGAGTTTGCGCCTCGCTGGCTATGTGTTCACCGCACGCCGCGTCATGCGTTGCCGCTGACCGGCCGGCGTTCTTCGCGAGACGCGCCGTTTTACCGGAGCTGCTCAGGATCGCCTGGGGCGCTCGAGCACTCGTGCAACCCGCACGTCACAATCTAAACCATAGCAGACAACCGTCCGGAAATCAACTGTTTTCCGTTCTGCGTGCGCCCGATGATAGAGGCGCCGGCGAGAGACACTTCGTTAAGTCTCGCCACAAAAGAAGGTTAACCGTGTGCGTTTCGGAGACAACGGGGTCCGAAAAAATGTTTTCACACCGAACTCACAACGCCCGGTCAAAGCCGGTTGAAGAGCACCAGAGTGCGGGCCAGTGATTCCCGACCAGCGACCGTTCGTTGGTGCAACATTCGCGTTCGTTTTCCGAACGCGAAGCTGATGAGAGGCTGGCCAATCGTATGTTTCCCGGTCGGGTGACGGCGGCGGTGCGCCGACCTTAGAGCGAGTGAGCGTGCTCGTAATGATCTTGAATACAGGGGGTCCAGATAATGACACGTTTATGTCACAACAGATTCGCAGCCAGTTCAGCCAGCGGACTGCGCTCCCCCTTGCGGAAGTTGATGTGAGCGGCGAGAGGTTGGGTCTTGAACCGGTTCACTAAATAGGAAAAGCCGTTGCTGTTGGCGTCGACGTAGGGGTTATCGATTTGATAGGGGTCACCCGTAATCACCACCTTGGCACCTTGTCCAATGCGGGTAATGACCGTCTTCATTTCCAAGGGAGTGAGGTTCTGGGCTTCGTCGATGACGACGTACCGGTTGGCGATGTTCCGCCCGCGGATGTACGCGAGAGGCTGAATCTCGATGACCCCGCTTTGCAACAGAGAATCCGTGTCCGTGTGGTTTTGGACCGGACCACCGATGGTGAGAATGAAATCGACGGTGTCGGCGATCGGCTTCATCCACGGTTCGAGCTTTCGTTCCAGCTCACCGGGCAGATACCCGAGGTCGCGCCCGAGGGGGATGATCGGCCGGGCCACAACGATCCCCCGGTAATCCTGCTCGACGAGCGTCGCATGCATGGCCGCGGCCATGGCCAGAAGCGTCTTACCGGTGCCGGCCTTGCCCATGAGGGTGGCCAGTTGAATATCGGGGCATAAAAGGGCGTCAAGAGCGAAATACTGTTGCTTGTTGCGCGGGCGAATACCACAAAGGCCTTGCTGGGGGACCTCGAGGGCAACGAGCTTCTCGCCCGTTTGATCGACACGGGCGAGCTTGGTCTGCCTGTGGTTCGTGGTAGCGCGCAAGAGCACGTACTCACCCGGCGGTCGAGATCCGACCGGGACAGGCAGCTCCCCACAGCGAGTGAACGTCTCTAACAGCTCCGGCTCGACGTCGAATTCAACGTCTTCGCCCTCCAGATCCGAGAGGACAACCCGGTCTGACTCGTAGTCCTCGGCCCGCAAGCCGCAGACGTCGGCGCGAATCCGAAGATTGATGTCCTTGGTCACGATGACCGCGGGTGTGTCGGGCTCACTCTGTTGGGTCGCGCGAGCGACGCGGAGGACCTCGACATCGCCCTCCTCCGGGTGGACGGCCAGGGCCCGCTCCTCATCACAGTAAACCTTCAAGGTGCCGCCGTTCGGCAGCACTATGCCGCTGGTAAAACGCTCGACTTTGTCCGGAGGGCGGAGAGAGTCGAGCAAGCGAGCGAGCGCCCGGGCGTTGTACCCGCGATTGCTCATCTCCTTTTTGAAGCGGTCGATTTCTTCGACGACGCCGACCGGGATGATGACGGTGTTGTCGGCGAAGCTAAAGATCGAGTTCGGATCATGGAGCAATATATTGGCGTCGAGGATGTAGTTCTTGCGCATTTGCGGGAATATAGCCAAACGGAGTCAACTCGCAAGGGGGAGGATGAAGGCGGAAGGCGGAAGGCGGAATGCGGAAGGGGGAAGGATGAAGGATGAAGGATGAAAAGGTGCCCAGTCGCCAGCCGTTCATCTTTCATAATTCATAATTCACAGTTCGTTATTTATCCTTCGCCGCGCAGGAACTCTCGAACGACCTCGGCGAATTCGGACGGGTGTTTGTCCAGCAGAAAGTGACTCGCACCTTCCATGACGTGTAGGTGCGCGTTGGGCAGCAGGTCAACGTATCCTCGAGCAACCGAGATGGTTTGAAGGTCGTTTTCGCCTTGGACGACGAGGGTCGGTACTTGCACGTTGCGCACCGCGTTTCGATAGTCGTGGCGCTTGCCTAATCCGAAATAGGTCGCGGTGACCATCCATCCGCCGTTGGCTGATTCCTCCAACGCCGCGAGGTGCGCGCCGGGTTCCGTCTTACTGGCGATCATATAGAACCTGGCAAAATCGCGATTGACGGCCGCCAGCTCCGCCTCGCTTTTCGAAAACACGCGTCCAAAATCGAAGTATTCCCCCGTGAACCGATCGAACTCGATGGTCATGTCGTCTGGAAGTCGGCTGCGAATGGTACCGAAGACGCCCTCACTCTCATGTGGGAAGACCATCAAATCCGCGGGTGCAATTAGGACCATGGCGTCGACGCGGTCGGGGAACTCCGCGGCGTACAGCGTAGCCAGGAATCCGCCGAACGAATGCCCGAACAGAATGAGCTTGTCTTGCCCGAGTATGCGCCGGATTCTCTCGATGTCCGCGATCTGGGCGGCGATCCCAAGTGTGCGATCCAACTCCATCATGTTGCGGTAGAAACTGGAGGAAGAGAATCGATCGAATGGCTTCGTTGATCGGCCGCAGCCGCGCTGATCGTAGAAGTGGATCTCGTACTCGTCCCCCAGCGGTGCCAACCCCGCCGGAACCTCGTGAGCCGGGAACCCGGGACCACCGTGCAAGAACAACGCGGGCGTTCCTGTGCCATGGGAGAAGTGATACAGGTCGATGTCCTCTTCGACGCGCCAGGTTGTCGGGTCGTCCGGCTGGGGTGGAGGGTCAAGCGGTGCTCGAAGCCCCTGGGCCGAGCGGACCATGCCGGGTTGGTAGAGCGGCTGACCCATCATCCAATAGACCCAAACTCCACCGACAACGAGGATGACGATCATGCCCAGTGGCACGATAATCAGAAGTCGTTTGATGCTTTTGCCCATGATCGCAGTCTCCTGTGTCTGCCGTTGTCATGAACGTGGGTGCTCGACTCGCGTCAACGCGCACCGGGATAACGCTGTCACTCAGCTCACTTTGAGCGGTACGTAGACTTCAGTCAACAGATCTTCGGGCATGGTCGTCCGCGGGTTGTTCCAGTCGATTTCAGAGCAGGGCGAGTGGGCTGGTTGGCGGTTATGAGCACGCAGCAACGCCAGGCCCCGCGTCGCGTGGGCCTGGGCGTATGCACGAACTCGGCATGCAACCCGCATTCGATACCATCGTTTGCGTACTGATAATAGGCACCGGGCCCCGGATGTCATGGGGCAGCAACGCTTTGGTCGATCATGGACCGTGACATGTGGCCTCCGTAACTTGCCTGTCCTGAAGCGAAGCGCCCGGCGAACTCGGTTTCTGATACAAAACCAAGTCCAAGAAAACGACCGGTGCAAGTGTGGAAAATGCCTCATTTCGAGTTTTTTTCTGCAAAGAAACTGATTTGTAACTGGCAGCGGCCTCGTGGGTTCTCGATGTACAGATACACCGAAGTGCCGACTCCCGCGCGGCGCGTTTTGAACAACTCGACCAAGACACGTCGCGCTTAACGATAGCGGTTGTTTAAGGGACTGTTGTGAAGGAGTGGTACTATGCATCTCCTGATCGTAATCATCGATTGGCTCGAGGGATTGATACCGCTCATCAGCATCGGGATGGAAGGGTAGGAGGTACGATGGTGGTTTATCCACTGTCAGCGGTTGAGCACAGAATGCTGTCCTGGGCCGCGGGTCTTGTGCCGGCTGTTGCGGCGGCGGTCACCTTGCTTCTTGTTGCGATGTCCGCCGCGTCGGCGGGAGTGTAATTGTACCCTGCATCAAAAGCCCCAGGTTTTTGATCGCACTCCTGTCGCTCGTGACAATCCGATGCCGGTTACGGGCCAGCTCTACCCAGAAACCGCCGATCATCGGTGGGAGCAGCACGAAGCCCCCCATCCCGAGATGTACAGTCCCCCACCGACTCCCGAGAACCATCATCGTAAACGACGCGACCCCTAGCATCGCAAGCGTAAACCACAGCATCAGGCGATGTCGTGGCCGCTCAAGCGTCATTCTCTCAGCCAACACCATCGGAAGCACGGAGCCGATCAAGGCGAACACCAACAGGACCGAAAAGGTCGCTGTTGGAACCGGGAACGCGGACTTCACGTAGCGGCGATCCAACAGACCGGCGAAGGCATCGGCGAGCAAGTAGCAGCCGGGAACGTTGTTGACGACCGAGGTCCCGTACTGAACCCGGTGGCGGTCCGTGGTAGACCCGAAACGAGGGGTGCGGAAATCGCCGACCACAATAAGCTTGTTCCCTACGAGTGTCTCCAGCTCGTCATCGGAGCAGGCAAGCAGCCTTTCGTACGGAATTGTCTGTGCTTCCCAGTGTTCTGGTCGTCTCAGTGTAAACCCGCCCAGACCCAGGACGTCCCCGGCTTGTACAGCATCTTTCGGGCTTCGTGCCTGATACGCCCGGGTCAGCTCTATGCGGTCACGCTCCCGCAGGTACGCTCCCGGTTCGATTTCGTAGAGCAAGTACAGGTGTTTCTTGCGGTTTGGCCACTCGATGTCGAGCCGCGCCTCGGGATGGAGTGTGGCTGCCAACGTGGTCAGGGCCAGACTCGGCACGATGACGTCCCCGGTCCGCTTGGCAGCCAGGATGAACTCGCCGGGACGCTCGACCATATCACGTGCGCCGATCGCACCGTGCCGCAGGCGACTGCCCAGTCCTTGGACAATAGTGGGGCTCAGGTCCGGCGTACCATCGCTGCGATAGGTCAATGAAGCCAGCACGACCGGGACACCTTCCGCCTCGAGCGTTTGAGCACCGGCAAGGAAGGCGGCGTCACCTGATTGGGGCGTTCGGAAGTAGTAATCCCACACGACGGCTTTGGGGTGATGGTGTGCGAGCCGTTCCAGCAGGTAACCATGCACGGCGCGCCAGGTGGGTATGCTCGCGGTGACATCGTTGATTCCATGCTTGGAGGCGAACTGCAGGACGGCCTCGACAGTGTCATCGAAGACACCCACGATATGAATGGCATCACCGGCCCGGCCGGGGAGTGCCGTCAATGCTGTCGGCCCACGCGAGCGTTGAAACTCGTGACCTGCCATACCCCAACCCACGTTGAACACAAAGGTCACAACCCACAACATGATGCCCATCGTCGACGCGAAAACGACTGGGAAGATCCAACGCATTCCGACGGCGGCCCCGATGGCTAGACGCTTGACACGATAGGATATACGAAGAGGTCTGGTCTTGATTCGGCGTCCCCGGCAGAAGCGAGCAAGGTCAACGGCCAATTCCCGTGCGGATTTGATTCGCTGCTCGGGCTCCCAGGCAAGACATCGTTCCAGGAGGATTTCCAGGTCTCGCCCACGGGGAATGTGATCGAGGCGCGGGAGTCGGGGCAGCTCCCGCCGGATTCGCTCCAAGAGGGCTTCGTGGGCGGTCTTGTCGGGCGTTCGTTCCAGCGAATAAGGATACTTCCCGTTCGTGACGATCTCGTACAGCATCACCCCCAGTGCCCAAAGATCGCTTCGCTCGTCGATAGTCCGGGTGACACCTCCCCAAGCCTGCTCGGGCGACATATACTTGAGTGTCCCAATCACGTCACCAGCTTGGGTGATGGTGCTTTGGCCTTGGCTGCTTCCATCCGTTGATTCGACGGAGCAGATGCCGAAGTCGAGGATGTGCGGCTGGCCCTCCGCGTCGATCAGGATGTTGCGCGGTTTGAGATCCCGATGGATGACGCCTTTGGCATGTGCGTCGGCGACAGCCCGGCACACACGTTGGAAAATGGCCAGCTTGCCGTTCAAGTCCAAGTCAGAATTGGAAAGGTACTCGTCGAGATGGATGCCCTCGACAAGATCCATCACATAATATCGAGCATCACCAATAGTGCCTGAATCGTGGCACTTAACGATCCAGGGTGAGTCGATTTTTTTGAGGACGGCAATCTCGCGGTCGAACCGGTGCTCCTCCATCTTGCCATGACTTGCGAGCACCTTCAGGGCCACGACCCGCGGCTTGTCTCGAAGCGACCACGCCTTGTAGACGACACCAAAGCGACCGCGTCCGATTTCCTTCACGACGTGGCAACCCGGAACTTTGGGGGCACCGCATTCGTCCCCCAGTCGGACAAACGCGTTCAGACAGGACCTGCAGTGGCTCAAGTGCCGGTCGACGGCGGCTGCGTCCTCGGGTGGCAACGAGTCCCGCGCATAGCCTGCGAGTTTGCTGGTCTTTGGACAGTCAAGTGTCGCGGACACGAGTCACATTTCCAGGATGGCACGCTCCAACTAGCGCGTAACATACCTACCGCGATGGTCAAAGGGCGTGCGACACAACCGCGTCAGCTCGATATCAGCAACCGGAGTTCTTCGCTGGTATCGGAGGGGAGGTATCGTGCAACGACCGCTCGGTGGAACAGGCCTCAACCGCGAATCACCCCAGAGTACAGGTATCGGGCCATCCGGGTTGATGCGCTCACACGAAGTCCACGGGCCCGGTCCAGCGTCAGGCAGACGCCCAGCCTCCCCTTCATGACGCGGACCCTCGCCCTCTGAAAGACCCACCGACACACCTAAGGCTCGGAGTCACCGGACGCGGGAGTTGGCTTGCCTAGTCTGACAAACCTTCGCCTATATTGCACTGTAATTAAAACAGGCAATGGAGGGGGATTAGGCAAGCAGGAGTGTTCCTGCCTTCTACAGCATAGGTCATCCTGGAGCCACAAGGCGCGGTGTCCCCAAGACGGCACGGGAGGGGAAGCCCATACCCTGCGCCTTCGTTTCGCGACGCGCGGTGTCGGATCGGTACGCGTCTGTTCCAGGTTCGGGCGTATCTTCACGACCATCGCATTGGGGTCCAGCCGCCAGGGGGCAGTTATCGCCCGGCGCGAGGCCGGCAGGTCCACGACGACGCCGGAGAATCCTTATCGGCCTCATGGCTGTAGCGTGCGTGACGGCCACAGCCGGGGAGGTGTTCGGCCAACGCTGGGCGCCGGATCGCCAAGCCGTGCGCACTGGTAAGAACATCGCGCCCACCGCACACGCTGGCGGGAATGTCAGCGGGGTGGTGGGTGAGCATATGAAGCTGGATGGCTCGCGATCGTACGATCCGCACGCCTGGATAACCAAGTATGCGTGGGATTTCGGCGATGGATCGACAGGCAGAGGCAGAGTCACCACCCATGTGTATAACGCAGCGGGTGCCTACACCGTGACGCTGCATGTCACAGACAACGGGCAAAGGGTGTGTCAATCCCACTCCATCGCACCGATCAGCGAGTGCGTTGATTGCAGTGGGAATGACGTGGGGTCAGTTCCCGCGAGAGGGCAGGAAGTCGCCGATGTGGAAATACGTCTAACTCTGCCAGAGCCACTTGCATTTGCCGGTGATCGATTAGTTAAGGGCGTTTATGTTCGCCGGGGAGACACACTGGGAAAAATGGGAAAGATAAAATTTGACTTAATTGAAGCTCGTGTGATTATAGGGTCTAAGTCCGGTGCTCCGAACAGTCAGGCGCGGTGGGATTTACGGGTAACCAGGGCGTGCAGACAACACACCTTGCGGTCTGTGTTCGCCAGATGTGCTCAGTCGCGAACACGGGTAATCTGCGATCATATGTGAGGTGTGCGCGCTGCATGGGGCGCTGACCGGTCGGTCGGACCCGAGGGGGTCGGAGACAGGGGGGCAGACGGTTCAAACCTGGTGAATGTATGG
>CAYOQG010000248.1:0-8937 GCA_964405925.1 uncultured Phycisphaeraceae bacterium
GCGTCTGCGCGCGGTACCAACGGTGTGCTTCGCGAAAGTACACGCCCTCGGCCAAGCACCATGCCGCGAGGATGGACGCAACTCTTGCGCGCGCTTTCTTGATGAAACGGACGACCGCGAACGCCCACGGTCGGTCGCAGACCATAGCAGGTAGCTTCGTGATGCGTGCATCGGTTTTGGCAAACGCGGGTTGCATCTCCATCCCGTCAACCGGCAGGGAAGCGTTAGTTTTTTCGCGCCGGGCGCCCAGCATCCTCATCTCTTCCTCATGTCGTTACTGACATCGACGTAGCTTGCTGGCCCCTGCGCTGAGCCACAGCGAGAACAACCCCGTATCACAGAGAACTACGCAACGTTCAGCGAACTCGTGGCGTCGGTGACTTTCGCATGTCGCTCTGGCCGAGATGGAGAAGCCTTCGAATCGGGTGGCCTCTCTTCACCCTACCCCTGAACGCGCCATCTCGAGGCTGCGAACGATTGTAGGGACCTGGCCTAACAGCACGGTTACAGAGACATGACAATCCTGTAATGTTCTCTTCAGTTGAACGCAGTCATTCTACGGAGATCTTGGATCATCGCCGCCGTCTTTCTGGCGGCTGGTGTGACGGGTCATCCGGCCTGGATTCCAGCCACAGCTGTATCAAGACAAGAAGCACGCCTATCGCCGCGCATGCAACCAGAAGCCATATTCCCATGTGAGTACGAGTCGTTCCTGTAACCCGATTGACTCCCCTCAAGTCAAGATACCTAACTTGCGGGTCCTTGTGTCGACCGTGCCTGAAGACACGTTCGCCGCGCTAGGCACAATGGTACCAGCGGCCCATAACAGCACAGTGACAACAAGATTACAATCCTGCAATCTTCACCCCGCGCCCCGGGGCACGGTTGCTTGCTGGCTGAGACGTGCGCCGGGAAGGGATATCGGCAGCTTGCTGGGTGAAAGCGGTCGGACTAGACTTCCCGTTGGCGACCACTGCCGTGGAACCGCCTCGGGAGCGGTTGAGCTGGAGGCTGCAGGATGCGCGTCTTGGTGATCGAGGACGAGCCGGGCGTGGGCGGCTTCGTGAGGAAGGGCCTGCGCGAGGCTTCGTATGCTGTGGACCTCTCCGACAACGGCACCGACGGTTTCAACCTGGCGTGCTCGAAGCAGTACGACGTCATCGTGCTCGACTTGATGCTGCCCGGGAAAGACGGCTTCACGGTTCTGGATGAGCTTCGGTCCCGCGGCATCCGGACCCCCGTGATCTGCTTGACCGCACGAGATGCCGTCGACGATCGCGTAAGAGGCCTGGACCTCGGCGCTGATGACTATCTGACCAAGCCATTCAGCTTTGCCGAGCTGCATGCCCGTATCCGTGCCCTCTTGCGCCGAGGGCACGCAATGACCACGAACCCGATCGTCGTAGCCGATCTGGTCGTGGACGTGCTCGCCCGAACCGTCCATCGCGGGCAGCGGCGAATCGACTTATCACCCAATGAATTCGCTTTGCTGGAGTATCTGGCGCGCAACACCGGGCAGGTTCTCTCGCGAACGATGATCCTGGAGCATGTTTGGGACATGAACCAGGATCCGATGACCAACGTGGTCGATGTCCACATAAACCGCCTGCGGAAGAAGGTGGATACAGGGTTTCACCCTCCCTTGATCCACACCATTCGTGGAGTTGGCTATGTCCTCCGACACGACGAACCGTAGAAGGGCTTTCAGGACCATCGGAGCACGCCTGACTCTCTGCAGCGCTGGGGTAATGCTCTGTGTGTGCGCGTTCTTGTGCGGAACGCTGTACTTGGGCATGTTCTATGCCCTACGCGGTGAGGTGGACAGGTTTCTCGAAGGAGAAGTGCACGAGTTCATAGTTACCGTGAATGCGCACCCCAACGACGATGCCGGTCTTGAGCAGGCGATTCGACGGGAACTCGGGGGGCGAACGCGACGGGATCTGGCCTTTCGACTGTTCGACAAGGGTGGAAACTTGATCGTCAGCAGCGAACCCAAAGACCCACTTGTAGGTGTGTGGGCCCCGCCGACCAGCCCGGAGTGGAAGAGCCCTTCTCTTCACTACGAGACCGTTCAGCTGGCGGCTCATCCGCATGCGCTTCGCCTTTGCAGCCTTCGCGTCGAGATGCTCGACGGGCGCACCTGCGTCGCTCAGGCCGGCTATATGCTTGATCGCATGGCCACTTCACTCGCGCTCTTCCGTCAAGTCTGTGCGGTTGCCATGGTGGTTGCAGTTCTTGCTGCGGTAGCGGCTGGGAGGTTTCTCGCCAGGCGCAGTCTACGGCCTATGCATGCCTTGACCGACACGGCGCAACGGATCGGCGCCGACAGCCTGACCGAACGGATTCCTCTGGCCGACACGAATGATGAACTGGACCAGTTAGCAATGACACTGAATAACATGCTGGATCGCATCGAGCGTCACGTCACGCAAGTGCAGCAATTCACCGCCGATGCATCACACGAATTACGTTCACCGCTTGCAGCGTTGCGCGGCAGCGCCGAGTTGGCCCTGACGCACCCTCGCAGCGCGGAGGAACTCCGACAAGTGATCGAGGAGAGCATCGAACATTACGATCGTCTCACAAGAATCGCGGAAGACCTGCTACTCCTTACCCGTGCAGACGCTGGTGATCAAGTCCTACACTGTGAATCGGTCCGGTTCGATTCGGCCGTGCAGGATGTAGTCGACCTGTACACCCCGCTGGCACAGGAATGTGGGATCGATCTGACGTTGGGCAATTTGGAAGAGCTCCGACTCAAGGCTGATGGTACCCGCCTGCGCCAACTTGTCGGAAACTTGATCGACAACGCGATCAGGTATACGGAAGCAGGCGGTCAAGTGACGGTCTCTGTGGCGCAGGCTAACGGCATGGCTCGCCTCAGTGTGGCTGATACGGGAGTCGGGATTCCTTCCGATCATCTGTCGCGCGTGTTCGATCGATTCTATCGAGTCAACCGCGCCCGTTCTGCGAAGCACGGAGGAGCCGGCCTGGGTCTGGCTACCTGCCGCATGATTGCCGAAGCCCACGGTGGGAAGATCAGCATATCGAGCATCCCCGGCGAGGGTACAAGTGTCACGGTGGGGATTCCCGTTGACGCCGTTGAAGGCTGATGGGCAGGTTCCGAATGCGCCTGTTCCCGATTGCTCGGGAGGCGCATCGAGTTCATCTTTCCAGTATCCCCACAGGAGGAGGTGATCCGGATACCAACCCCGCCATCGGCGCCTACTGTATTCAGGAGGACTGCGCGTCGCCTGGGATATACCCGTTCATTCTCATCGGGCGCCCTTGGGTCACGTAAGTTGAAATGGTGACCTCCGGGTGCCGACCCCAACGGCGATATCCATTGACAAGCACTGGGGCACCGGCAAGCGGATTCCGACGGGCGGCAGACTTGTCCCAAACCTCCCATGGCCGAGACGATGCCATCGCCCAAGCGCGCTACACCGGTGGACGACTCCAGCATGCGCCGAACTACCTTCGATCCCCTGACCCCGACGAGTTCGTGATCCAGCAGCGAAAAACCGCGTTTATGCACCCTTGAGGGGGGGCATGTAGGCGGGTCCCGGCGGATTCCGGGCTACGTCTTGGACACCCTGAACAAATGCAAAACGCGGAAAACCGATGCCTACTAGCACGCCTCGGGCAAGCCAGCAAGTCGCCAACGCAGCGCGGCCGCAAAGGGCCGACTCTCGTGCTCCAGGCTATGAGCCGCTGCGAAACGGTTCGGGCTCAGACCCGGCACCGACTCATCCAACGCGAATCCGGTTGATATTGCCTACCGGCTCGGTGTCACGATTGCGATTGATTGGCGGCTTTGGCGTGCGCGACGCCTGACTCATGGCCTTGCCCCGACCCTTCTACCGTTCACGGCCTGGGCCGGCAAACCCTGCACCTCACCGGCTCAGCTCAGGCAGGGCGTTGAGCAACGCGCCATGCAAGGAGCCACGTACCCCTTCCTGCCCTAGACCCCTGACCTTGTCGCATAGGTGGCAGGAGCGGTCCTTTCCTGGCCGTGCCGCCGGACAACGCTGGGCCATCGAGTGTTGTTTCGATACGGCCAAGCAGGAAACGGGTCGCGATGACTACGGGGCTCGCAGTTGGCACGGGCGGTATCGTCACGTGATGCTGTCGATCGCTGCCCTCGCGTTGTTTACGGTGAGCCCCATACCGCGATGCGCGACTGTAGTACTAGCGTGGAAGTGTTGCTCACCCGCGATTGCTATGAGCAATTACGCCTTGTGAGTACGGCACTTTGTTAGCGGAAAAAGTGCACCATAGAAACGCCGTCCGGGTCGGCGGAAGAAGCTGCGCCAGATTCGGACTCTGCCGCCCCTCACGCTGTCGCCTCGCTGTGTTCGGGTCAAGAACCTAGCGTATGCAAATTCCGAATACCTGGGACGAATGAGCGTACGCAAGCGCGCGTTCTTCAGCGCAACCAGCATGTTTTCGCCAAACTTCCCAATTTCGCCATTTTGCAAATCGCCCGCGGTATTGTACCTGTAAGCGGTGGTGGCCCGGGGCGCGAAGTGCGCGCGATCCCCCGTGTTGGGGTCCGCCTATCGCGCTGGGGTGAGCATCCTGGACCTCGGAGGGCGAGAGATGAGCACATGGGGAAGGTGCGTCGGTATCCTTGTGTCTTTTCTTTGGGTCTCGATAACTCCAGTAGCTCTGGGTGCCCCGCGTTCGTGGGTAGAGAGATCCAAGCCTGAGTCCGCTAACGAACACATCCTGGTCAAGTTTCGTCGCGCCACCAACGCCCGTAAACGTACCACACTTCACGATCGCGTGGGCTGTAAAGTTGATCGGGCCATTAAGCAGCTTGGCATCGATGTCCTCAGCGTCCCGCCAGGGCGCTCAGCCGCTGACCTCGTTCGGACTTACCGACGCCATCCGCTGATTGAGTTCGCCGAACCTGAGCGTTGGTATGCTCCAGCGTTTGTACCGAACGACCCGGACTACCCACGGCAATGGCATTTACCGCGCATCGGCGCACCCGATGCCTGGGATATCACACCCGGAACCAGTGACGTGACCATCGCGGTGCTCGATAGCGGGGTCGACGACAGCCTGCCCGAACTGGCCTCACACGTGATGTCCGGCTGGAACACCTTTGATGGCAATGCAGACACGAGCGATGTCACAGGACACGGAACGAGCGTGGCAGGCACAGTCGCAGCGACAGGTAACAATGGCGCACTCGTAGCCTCCGTAGCCTGGGGCTGCACGGTCATGCCTGTCCGCGTGTCGAATCTCACCGGCATGGCCAGCGACACAACCATCGCTGCAGGGCTCGTGTGGGCAGCGGACCACGGGGCCCGGGTAGCCAATGTCAGCTACGAGATCCTTCAAAGCGCAACACTCGTGAATGCGGCACAATACTTCAATACCATGGGCGGGCTTGTCATCTTCGCCTCCGGCAACTCAGGCCTCTTCAACGAGGCAGCGGACAATCCGTGGATCGTCAAGGTTGGTGCAACAGACCGCGATGACAACGTTCCGGCGTGGTCCAATACGGGCAACGACATCGACCTGTGTGCTCCTGGCGTCAGCATCGTGACCATCGGTACCGCGGGCGGCACGGCGTCAGGAGCAGGCACGTCCTTCTCCGCCCCAATCGTTGCCGGCGTCTCTGCTTTGGTATACAGCGCGAATCCCGCACTGAATCCGGCAGAGGTTGAGGACATCCTGAAGCAGTCCGCGGACGACCTTGGCTCGCCGGGATGGGAACCGACGTCTGGGTGGGGAAGGGTTAACGCCGGCCGCGCGGTCTCGCTGGCGTTGGACTATGGGACGACGTCCGACACGACACCGCCCACCGTCGCCTTCATGGCACCATCGAATGGTGCCGTGCTGATGGGAATGGCCGCCGTCGAGGTAGAAGCCACGGACAATCTTGCCGTAAGCCGTGTGGACCTCTTCATCAATGGCTCCTTCCACAGCAGCGATCAGATACCTCCGCACGAATGGGTGATTGATACCTCAGTTCTGGTGGACGGCCCAACCGTCTTGGAGGTAGTGGCGTACGATGCTGCTGGAAATGTCAGTGAGCCGGCGACCGTGGACGTTACGGTTGAGAACACCGTGCCGGAATGCACGACACATACAGCCTGTGATGATGGCCAATACTGTAATGGAATCGAGACCTGTGATCCAGTCGTCGGTTGTGTGCCTGGCGTAGCTCCCTGCTTGGACCAGCTCTGCGACGAACTCACCGATGCTTGCGTCGACTGCCTCAACGACCTTGACTGCGATGATGGAAACCTGTGCACCGTCGACACCTGCGACTCCGGACACTGCGAGTATCCTCCGTTAGCGTGCGAAGATGCAGACGCCTGCACGATCGACACGTGCAACATTGACATTGGATGTGTAAACGAGCCTGTCGTTTGTCCACCAGATGAAGTCTGCGTCAACGGAGTCTGCGAGGTACTCGCCTGTAACGCCAACGGCATTTGCGAAGAGGGTGAGGATTGTCGCAACTGCCCCGACGACTGCCCGACTGTCGAAAACGCCTGGTGTGGAAACGGGACGTGTGAGACCGCTGATGGGGAGGACTGCCTCACCTGCCCGGTGGACTGCGAGGGCGTTCAGAGCGGTGCTCCAAGCCGGCGCTTCTGTTGCGGGGCAGGCGCAGGCGTGAATCCTATAGAATGCAGTGATCCACGCTGCACGGTAGGTGGTCTGGCCTGTGTCAGCGATCCCGTCGTCCCCAGTTGCTGCGGCGACCTCGTCTGTGAGGGAATCGAAGATGAGTTCATGTGCGAGATTGATTGTGCATCGGCTCACGGATGTGGCGATGGAGTTTGCAGCGTAGATGAAGACACCTGCAGTTGCGAGGTGGACTGCGGGTCTCCGCCGTCGTCAGAGAATCTCAGCACAGGTTGCACAGACGGCGTTGACAACGACTGCGACGGCCTGATCGACTGCGACGACCGGGACTGCGATAATGCCGTATCGTGCTCTCCATGCGACTACGACGGTGTCTGCGAGTCTGGAGAGAACTGTCGTAACTGCGTGAAAGATTGCCCCGGCGATCCGGAAAGCCGGCGCAGCGAAAGTTACTGCTGCGGAAACGGGGTCCTAGAGTCCCCCGAAGGCGACGGCGACCTCTGTGATGGAAACCCGTAGCGCTGCGTGAGAGACCCGCCTGCGGAATCCAGAGAAGCGTCAACAAGACAAGACCCGCGGGGCGGAGCCGGTGGCTTTCCCCGCGGGTCTCGTTGTCTAACAGTGCGCGACCGCTCAGTCCGAGCCTCCATACCCTGTGTCTCAGGGCTGACTGTTCGGACCTTGCGTCTCAGCTCTCTTACCGCCGGAAGCTTCGGGTGACTTTGCTGCCTCCGTCGTTCGTACAGCTAATAAGGAACGCACACTCGTCGAAGCCAACATTGATCGAATCCACGGCCTCGTTGATCGACGACAGCCTCAGATCACCGATGGGCAAACCGGCCAAGGCAAGGTTGGCCAGCTCGAGCAGCCCTTCCACCGAGTTCCCCAACGAGGGGTTGGACTCGAGGTAGGCGATCACGTCCGCCGGGATCCATACCGTAACCACCGGATCGTCGTTCATCATCGTGTCCGGATTGAACCCGATGATACCGTCCGGACCAGGATCGAACTCATCGTCGTCCGTTCCCAACAGACCGTCGGGTCCCGGAAGCGCCTTGTGCATGGTCATCGTCTCGCACAGCGTAACGCCCCCAAGCTCGGGATCGAGTCGCAGGTTCAACGACAGGGTGATGACCTGTCCGAGGAACACGTTGTCGAACCTGTCTCGGCGTAGAGGAAGCGGCGTCGCCGTCTCACAATCCGGCATGTCGCTCATCACCTCATCGCCCATCTCCGCCGGCAGCGCCCGTGGCCTGCCGCCGGCAGGCAGCCGCAGGATGATGCACTCTGCCGCGCTGGCTGGAATCCTGAAGGAGCTCGCACCCATGCCCGGCACGCCGACGACAAGGTCACCGAACATCAGGAGGTCTTCGATCAAATCCAACGTCCCGATACCGTTGTACTTGCCGCCGTAATTGCCGTATGCACCTTGGGTAAGCGAGCAGAACTCGTCCCCTTCGACGCGGCATGTGACCACCAGCTCACAGGTGTGCTCACAATTCTTGGCATCGGTCACAGTGACATAGAACGTAGCCGAGCCTTCCTGACCAGTCAGATACTCGACCGTATCGGTGCCCTGGCCGGAGGTGATCATCCAATCACCGCCTGCCGAGCTGACCGACCAATCGTACGTGTATGGCGGCGTACCACCGGATGCCATCACACTGATCATATTCCGTGACGAACCACAAAGCGGCTGCTCGGGTTCCATGATCTCGCAGAACGGGTTCTCGTTGACGACCAGCTCACCCTCGCACGGCAGTGGCGTCGTGAAGCCATTCCCGTCCGTCACCTCCGCGACGTAGATACCGGCCACGCTCACCTCGATGCACTCGGTGTCAGCCGTGAAGCCCCCCGGACCGGTCCAGGAGTACGTAAACGGCGGAAGACCGCCCACCGGCTGGACACAGAACTCCGCCGAGAAGCCTTCGCAGACCTCCTGATAATCAGGCTCCACTACGCATCCCGTCGGCGTGCCGACCACGATCTCGCACTGACTCTCACAGTTGTTCGCATCAACGACCGTAACCGTGAACAGTGCCGAAACTGCGGCACCCGGATGCTCCACGTGGTAGGTAACCGTAAACTCCGAATCGACCACGTCGCAACCATCGACCACCCAACCGGCGCCGTCCACCGCGGCTCCGCACGCGTAGGGGCCTGTTCCGCCGCTGATCGTACCGGTCAACTCGCCGGCAATCTCGGGTGGGCTGATCTCGCACATCGGATTCTCATAAACGGTCAGCGTCTCGCAGCAGCTACTCTCGCAACCGTTCGAGTCGGTGATCGTCACGCAGTACTCACCGGCCGTGTCCACCGTGATGC
>CAYOQG010000249.1:0-8901 GCA_964405925.1 uncultured Phycisphaeraceae bacterium
GCAGAGCAACTGGCCAAAAACGAGCGGCACGACAGGTGACACAATCAGGCAGGCGGCCCGGAAGACACGCGGGATCTTCGTCAGTCGAGGCATGAGACTGCCCGCTCCCAGGACCGCCACCAAGCAGGTTAAAGGCACGAGACTGACCTTTGCCCATGGCTCCGCTCTATCTAGTACGCCGGTACGAACATAGGCTATGACACTAAAACCAACGACGACAACGAACGCTGCATTGACAGCGCGGCCGAGCCAGGTGACCTTCAGCGCTCGCACAAGCCCGTGGACAACAAATAGCAGGGTCCCAAGCAGACCGACACCCGCTGCCAACGCAAGGGCGTCCTGCCGCCCCCAAAAGGAGTAGTAGCGAGTGGTCTCGTTCATATACATCCGAAGGTGCGGGCAGAGTAGAAGAAAGGCGATGACCACACCCACGACCCATCTTGACAGAACTGATCTCATGACCGCTTCCGGAATCGAAATAGCGTCCGATGGGCCGTGATCGGGGCCTGGGAGATAATCTCGAATCGCCGCTCGAAGACTCTCACAAATGTGTCGAGTGTCAGGTCGCCATAGATGTTCTCCCGGGCTCCCAATAGGGCCCCGAACATCGGATCCTCCGGCTCGACAAACTCGACGAGCAAATACGACGTCGTTAAACCCGAGAGCAGATCGCGAATCGAGGGCAAGGGGAGGCGATGACTCACCAGAAGGTGGTGAACAAGTGCCAGCGCGAACACGCAATCGAACGAGGAACGCTGCAAGAAGGAGGGGCGCTCAGTGTTTTGGAATCCGATCCCCGGACTTGGGTTGGCGACGTCCATCACCAGAGCGAGCAGATTCCAGTCGTGGTCGCGTCCTTGACGGTACAGCTTGTCGATGCACGTGACGTCCGTGTCAACCGCAGTCACCGCTGCCCCATTTTGCACTGCCAGCTCGGAGAACTTCCCCGTGTTGCAGCCAAGGTCTAGAACGCGCTGCACACGATGGGTCTGGAGGAAGTCTTTGACGAATGTTTCCTTACGCATGATCTCTGCTTCACCGTAGGAGTTGTCATTTGCGTAACTGACCCATCGCCCGACGCCCGTCGATAAAGCACCCAGCCTCTTGATCTTGCGCGTAAGACGCTTCAGGTTCATCACCAACGGGCGTGGATCACCATGCGTCTGCTCTACCCGTCGTCGCAGGCTGCCTGCACCGTGAGGG
Source organism: uncultured Phycisphaeraceae bacterium (assembly GCA_964405925.1). GTDB lineage: Bacteria > Planctomycetota > Phycisphaerae > UBA1845 > UBA1845. The sequence continues at coordinate 1,204 of CAYOQG010000249.1, forward strand.
AGCAACCTTTGGAGCTGATATGGAAGCCAGACGTCCAGCAGCATCGCTCGCCGCGTGGCGCCGAGAAATCCGAATCGTCGATAGACTTCGTCAAGCTCCGCTCCGTCCAAGTGCGTCAGAAAGTACTCCTTCAGCGTGCCCCGACCGAAACGGTTGAGCAAGAGGGGGTACAGGAACATCTGGTAGAACTGGTTCAGTGCCGTCCACACGTCGCGACGTTGCACGCGTTCAATCGATGACACGTCGATGAGCACGGGTTTGGCGCTCACGAACTGAACGTTGTAGGCGCTGGCATCTTTGAGGCTGTACCCGTGCTGGATCAGCCTGAGCTGCACCTCAAGACAACGGACCGCTGCGTCAGCGAGCATCGACGGCGACCATTCGTAAGGATAGCTGATAAACGGAATCTTCTCGTGTTGAAGAAAATGATGGGCTTGGGGAACGAGACGCCGCAACTGGTCGAAGATGGCGTCCCCGCGTTGCACAACACGTGTCGCCACCAGTCCGGCTCTCTGCGATAGCTTGTTTAGCAGACCCGTCTGGTCCAGCTCCCCGATCAGGGATGCACACCGGGAATCGATGGCTCGAAAGACTTCATCACCGAGGTGGAACACGAACCCGCTCGGATCACGAAACGAGCCGGGATCACGTATAGGGTCAAGCTCGCGGCGTGGTCCGCGGACGCAGAACCCGGTTCCTAGCTCTTGCGTGCAAACGCCTTGTGCTTGATCCACGAAGCTAGCCCGACAACCTGGTTGCGAAAGAACACCACCCCACCCACAACCCCAGCGAGCAGGAACTGAAGCAACAGCGTGCCGCTTCCCGGATCAATGTATGCAAGATTTAGCAATAGGCTGTCCGTCACACTCTTCTTCCGGCAACTGTTGGCGGGCCCCCGAGCCTGCTCAGCCCAAGGGCACGCCCACCGCAATCTCGTCGAGGGCTTGGCTCGGAGGCACAGACCAGAGTGAGCTCCGCCTGACGCGGTTATCGGAATGCCCGGCATAGGGCTCAAGCTACCGTGGTGTCCGCCCCCACCGCCGTGGTTTGTGCACGGCGCCGACGTGTCGGCGTGCGAGCGGTGTAGCGGTTCCAGGCGCGGCCTGTTCTTGCTTGCGTCGAGCACCTATCCCGAACGCTCACCCCTTGGATGCTCGTGACGCGACTTTGGGGTCTGAACCGATTATAAAGTAGCGACAGATCCTCCACGCGCGATGGGGCGTAGGAAAAGCGGAGTTGGCCCGAACGTGGCTGCTCCTGTCGTGACATGAAAGGTGGATCACCTTCTTATTGAGGGGCCAGTGATGGACACGCTAGCCTTCTATTTCTTCGATCCAATGTGGTTCGTCTTCATCGGGCCGGCGATTCTGCTTGCCCTGTGGGCTGAAGTGAAGGTCAAGTCGGCGTACGCCCGGGCTTCGCGCCAACCCGCCAGCAGCGGTCTGACGGGAGCGGCAGCCGCCCAGCGGATCCTCAACGCCTACGGTATCACCGATGTCGCCATCGAGCCGGTCCGATCGTTTCTCGGCGATCATTACGATCCGAGGCACAAGGTCCTTCGGCTTAGCCCGGACGTCTATCACGGGCGCACCCTTGCCTCCGTCGGGATCGCCGCCCACGAGGTTGGTCACGCCATCCAGGACGCCCACGCGTATGCACCTCTGGCCATCCGAAACGGGCTGGTACCAACGGCGTCCATCGGAACACAGTTCTCATTCGCTTTGGTCTTTGTGGGACTGTTGCTTCAGGGGTTCATGGGCGTTGGCCATTGGATTGCCGTAGTCGGATTGGGCTTGTTTGGCACCGTCGTGCTCTTTCAGCTTGTCAATCTGCCGGTTGAGTTCAATGCGTCAAGCCGGGCACGCGGGCTGCTGGTCAGCCAGGGGATCATCGTACCCGCTGAGGAACGCCTGGTAGGAAAAGTCCTCAGCGCCGCAGCCATGACCTACGTAGCCGCTACGATCATGGCCATCATGCAGATGCTCTACTTCGCGTGGATCATCTTTGGACGACGAAATTGACCGATCAAGCGAGCTCTATCCGGACTAGTACCACGTTTCACAAGTCCTGTGACTATCCGAGACGCACGCTTTAGCTTGCGCAGTCGCGCGAACTGCAATGGTATCCGCAATGCATGAACGGCGTTTCCCTGCGCGGACCCAGACCATGCGGCGTAGAAAACTGAGCTTATTGACTGGAGGAGCGAGAACGCAGAGCGGTAATGAACCGTTCGCCTACAGATACAGCGGCTGATCGAAGCGCAGTCCGGCCCCGATCATCGGCTTGGCGCCTTGCCTGAGGAGCTTCGTACGCACGACCGTCGCGTAACAGGTCTCGTCGGGCAAATCGGGAGCACCCGCATTCTTCTCGAAGGTCAACTCACAACGCTGTCCCACTGTCAACGCACTGTCGGTCGGCAGATGAACGTAGAGGCCGCCTTCGCTGAGGTCCTCTGCATGACATACGTGTGTCATGTTGTGTCCGAGCGACGCAACCTTGATCGGGAATCCGCGGCGAATCCGCACAGACGTACGCCGCTCTGCAACACCCGTATCTTCGCGGGCATCGGCCATCAGGGCTACGCCGGTTGAGTTGGGTCCGGGTGACATGTGCATGTTCTCCGAAATCCGATCACTACTACCGCAGGTTCCAATATACTCCCACGCTCCCCGGCGTCAAGCGCAAACCCATCAACGAGCAAGGTGTTACATACGGGTTACGTGTATGGATTTGTCGGCTTTTATCAACCGGATCTGTTCTGGAAGTCTCCGTGCAGCGTCATGCGGGTCGCCCGAACCGTGCCGACCGGCCGTCCGACCAGCTTCCAACCCCCAAAAGGCGTGTTTCTCGCTTTGGAGAGCGATTGACCGGGATCGAACGTCCACCCCGCCTTCGGAGCCAGAAGGGTTAATTCGGCACCTGAACCAGCTTCAATTCGAGGTGGATTTCTTCCCAAAACACCTGCCGGCCCCGTTGTAAACCAGCCGATTACGTCAGGCCAATCCGCGAGCCCCGTGTCGATCAGCCCCTTAGCGGTGAGCCCAATGGCTGTCTCGAGTCCAACGACCCCCGGCGGAGCGTAAGCGAAACCGACCGACTTTTCCTCTGCCGTGTGCGGAGCGTGATCAGTAACAACGCAATCAATCGTCCCGTCAATCAGTCCCTGACGACACGCCTCAACATCTGCCCTCGTGCGCAGCGGCGGATGCATCTTTGTGTTTGGATCGCCGTCTGAACAGGCCTCCTCGGTAAGCAACAGATGATGTACCGCGACCTCGGTCGTTACCGCGAGACCTTCCGCCTTGGCACAACGGACCAGCTCCACCCCGCGGGCCGTCGAAATATGGGCGACATGATAGCGCCCACCGGTCTTACGACACAGACCGATGTCCCGCTCGATCATCGCCTCCTCCGAGTGTGGATCGAGTCCCGGAAGACCCAGCTTCCGCGAGACCTCCCCAAGGTGCATGACACCGCCAGCCGAGATCGAGCGGTATTCGCAATGCTGCATAAGGACAGCCCCGGTCGCGGCTGCCATCTTGAACGCATCACCCATGACCGAGTCGTCCTCGACCCCGTTGCCGTCGTCGCTGAATCCAACCGCACCAACCTCCAATAACGCAGCGAAGTCGGTGATTTCCTTGCCCGCTCGACCTCGAGTGATCGCTGCCACAGGCCCGACACTACAGTGGTTCGCCTCCTGACCTCGCTTAAGAACGGTCCTGACCAGGTCCGGGGAGTCGATCGCTGGTTTCGTATTCGGCATGGCGGCGACAAAGGTGAAACCGCCTGCTGCCGCTGCCGCCGTTCCGGTCTCGATGGTTTCCTTGTGCGTTTGCCCCGGCTCGCGGAGGTGCACGTGGATATCCATGAAACCGGGACAGATGATCCAGTCGGTCGCATCGATGACATGCGAGTCCGGCGATGGGGAATCTACGATAACACCATTGACGATTGCGAGATTGGCGATCTCATCACGACCCAGCGATCGGTCGATGATCCGACCGCCTTGCAGCAAGAGCGCTTCACGCTCAGCGATGTGCAGCATGACAGATTACAGGTTCCCCGCGGCGCGCAGCCCGTCCCTTATCCCGGTGCATCGGCGTGTTGCCACGAATCGGTTCGTGGCCGCACGAAGTTGTCCTCGCAGCTTTCGACGTAACCGCACGCCTCACAGATGGTACGGCAGTGGCGGTATGTCCAGCGTGAGGCCCCGCACTGCGGACAAAGCAGTTCGCACGATCCAATTGACGATTCGTGGTGCTCGCGACGCGCTTCGCTCACAATCACGCCTCCTTGCGCTAAAGACCCTAAATCCCTTCCCAGGTCTCTGACCAGCCTTTGCGGCTTTGCTTTCGACCGCTCATGGCTGGTGGTACTATACACGCTTACAAGAGCCTTCGTCCATGTATTGAATGCGCGCTGTGATATGTTGTCTTGGACCGGTTCGTCGAAGTGCGGAGTGCAAATCAAGATGTTAATGCCTGACAGAAAACACCACTGTGTCGGAATGTGCTGGTTTAGTGCCGCTACGATCCCGCTCGCACTCGCTGCAGGCGCATGCTCCCTCAAGACCCCAAAGGGCGAGTCGCAAGCGTCGCACGTGCCCGGTTCTTCGGTCGTCCTTGCGAATCTGGTCATCATCAACGCTCGAATCTGGACCGGGGCGGAAGGAGGAGCTAGACCCGGCGATCCCGCAGAGCCAACCGCCGTAGCCATCGCCGGCGACAAGATCGTTGCCGTCGGCGATGACGCCACCGTTCACTCCTTCATCGGACCCCAAACGAAGGTGATCGACGCCGGCGGACGTCGGGTCATCCCCGGCATCACCGATTGCCACACGCACGCGATCAGCGGGGGCCTTCACCTCGCTCGACTCAACCTGCGAGACGTCCGAAACCGGAACGAGTTCATCCAGGCTATCGCCGACGATGCCAAGACCAAGGCAAAAGGCCAATGGGTCCTCGGCGGTCGATGGAGCGTCGAGAGCTGGCCCCGAACCGAGCAACCCGATAAGTCCTGGATCGACCCGGTCACCGGTGACACCCCGGTCTACCTTTCTCGGATGGATGGCCACCAGGCCCTTGTGAATTCTGCGGCGCTGCGACTTGCGGGAATTGATGCCTCGGGTCCGCCCGATCCTAAGGGCGGTGAGATCGAGCGTGATCCGCGAACCCGCGAACCGACCGGCATCCTCAAAGAGTCAGCCGCAGACCTGGTGAGCGATTTAATCCCCGATCCAACTCCGGCTGAGTACGACGCCGCCCTCCGTCGAGCCATGAAGCACGCCAACTCGCTCGGGGTTACCTCGGTCAACGATATGTCCCTCCCCGAACATCTCGAGGTCTTTCACCGCGCGGAGGAGCGGGACGAGCTGACGATCCGAATCACCTCCTACATGTACGAGGAGGACTGGGCCAAGTGCATCAGCAAGTTCCCGTCCTACAAACTGGACAGCGACATGCTGCGGCTGGTCGGTCTCAAGGGCTTCATGGACGGGTCGCTGGGCAGTCGCACCGCATACATGCGCGAGCCGTACAGCGACAACTCGCCCGACGAGCCCTACCCGCGAGGTCAGCTTACGGCCATGGCTGACCCACCGGAGAAGTTCCAGGATCTCGTTGCCAGGGCTGATGCCAAGGGCTTGCAGCTTGCCGTCCATGCCATCGGTGATGAGGGCAACCATCTGTTGCTTGATGCCTACGAGGCTGCGCAACGGCGAAACGGTCCGCATGACGCCAGGCATCGCGTCGAGCATGCCCAACATCTGCTTGTGGAAGACATCCCGCGATTTGCGAAGCTCGGCGTCGTGGCTTCGATGCAGCCGCTCCACAAAGCTGACGATGGCCGGTACGCCGAACAAGCGATCGGTAAGGAGCGGTTGAGGGGCTCCTATGCCTACCGCCAACTCGTCGACGCCGGTGCCCTGGTCGTTTTCGGCAGCGATTGGCCCGTCGTGTCGCTGAACCCGTTCCTCGGCATCGACTCCGCTGTCAATGCCAGGACACTGGCTGGCGAGGTCTGGCTCCCATCACACTCCTTGACCGTCGAGGAAGCCCTCCGTGCCTACACGGTCCTGCCGCCCCGCGCGGTGCACCGCGGGAAGGTCCTGGGTATCATCGAGCCCGGCAAACTCGCCGACCTCGTGGTCCTGGATCAGGACTTACTTACGATCCCAACGGATCGTTTGCGTGATGTGGGGATTGTCCAGACAATTGTAGCCGGACGGATGGTGTTCGATTCTTCCGATGGGTGACCTCGCGTCGGGCCGGGCCTACCCAAAACGTCCGTCGGTCGCGTCGTCGACGGGGTTGATCTTGTTCAGCGCGGCGCAGACCAGCGCAAGGTCCCGATGTTCAGGAGCGCGCACATATGAAGACCAGATTAGATCTCGAACCGTTGGAGAAAGAGGGGCTTGATCGCAAAGGCCTTGTCGAGGCACTCCGTTACGCGTTGGGAACAACCCGCGAAGTCGCGACATTACGCTTGAACCGAGCCCTTTCCGATACGACCGAGTCTTACCGACGTGATCTGCTCGTTGCACTATACAAGATCGCCCGGGAATACGGCATCCCGTGGAGCGAAATTTTGCTGTTCGAGCAAGACCTGGGTCCATTCCGTTATCTTCCAGAGGAGAGCACATACACCTATCTGGGAGGCTACGGACCCGTCGAGGACGAGGAGCGGCGCTACGCTGACACGACCATGGCATCAATCGCCGATCTCCGCGCCGCTCGTCGGTTTGCGCACTATATCAGCCGCGACTTTTCACGCCTTCGATTTGCCCCGTCCGTTGGAGATGAGGAAATACGGATTGTCAGAGAACTCGAGGAGATCACCGTCAGGAGCAAAGGTGACTCGATTCTCTCCATCGGTTCCAGCAAGGTCAATACCATGTCAGAATGGGTGATGGCTCGGGCTCTGACGCTTACCCCGTTCCGGAGACGCTCGCCTGCACAGGCAGAGCCACCAGTCGAGTTCGTGTACGCAGTCACGGCCCGACAGCGTCAAGCGCTTCAGGAATGCCCGAATGAACGCTGTAACGCCAAGTGGGAGGACGCAGAAAAAATAGGCCACTCACATTTAGTCTGGAACGGCGCGGTATACCGATATGAACCACCGCCGGATCCCAAGGAAAGCACACTCAATCAGGCGAAGCCTCCCTGGAAGGTGGGCTATTTAGAGGCTGCTGGACGTGATTTCGCGGTCGTCATGCTTGAGCCATTGGCCCCGGCACGGGGCAATGTCGTCGTTTCGGGGCTCACTGGCGCCGGGACCTTCGGCACTTCGGCGCTGCTTTGTGCGCATCCCGAGCTGTTCGAGGTCCCACCCGTCCATCCCGAGGTGTGGCTGTTTCTCGTTGAGATCAAAGTGGTGCGCGAATTCGAGATGCGCCTGGCAAAACAGGGACGCGTGCTCGAACGCTGGAAGGGATCCGACCCAGGAGGGTTTGAACAGGTTGCAGACTCCGAGTTCAAGGGCCTCGGCGCCGCCTCCGGAGGAACCGAATCTGATAGGGCTATGGTCTTGAACGGGCGGCCGGACTACTGACACTACGCACCACGTTAATGCGGCGTCCGATGACTACTCTCTAACAGCCTACCGCGGACTTCTAGAGACAGTGGCCTGCCCGATTCCGATCATGAACGCTCGTCCCGCGCACGGAAAGCGAATATTATCGGTCACTGTGTTCATTAT
>CAYOQG010000250.1:0-8776 GCA_964405925.1 uncultured Phycisphaeraceae bacterium
ATGACGGCTAACTCCCTAGTGCGCAAGAAGTTACACTTGAATGCGCGCTATGTTGCTCGCAGGGAGAGGGGCAGGGGGTGAGGGTGAGAAATGGCACGCGACAAGCGTCATCGAATACCACCGAAGATGACAGAGCGAGCACGTGATCTGCGTCGTGAATCCACGTTTCCCGAACGCCTGTTATGGGGTCGGCTCCGAGACGGCCAACTGCACGGAATCCGGTTCCGCCGTCAACATGTCATTGGTCCGTACGTTGTTGACTTCTATTGCCCGAGCGGCGACCTCGTGATCGAACTCGACGGACACAGTCATGACACAACTGCGCAGGCTGACCTGCAAAGGCAGGAGTACTTGAAGGGGCAAGGATGTCGGATTGTGCGGTTCGGGAACGACGAGGTCGTTGACAATATCGATGGTGTGCTTGAAGCCATCTCGAATGCGGTTGTCGCGTCCTGAATTCGTGAATCGTCACCCCCACCCTGCCCTCCCCCTCCCAGGGGGAGGGGTTACACGGGTCCACGCGGTTGGAGCGAAGACCCCGCCAACACCGGCCCGTCGACCGGTATGGTCCTGACGGGTGCTAACCTCTCAGCGAGGACCCTATTCCGAGGCGGACATTTCGTGTTCGGAGAAGGCTTCGGGCAGATACTCGATCAGGTCGAGGGCGGTCATTGACAGGCGGCCTAGCTCTTCGGAGGCGAAATCGCCGGCTAATCCGTGGAGGTACACGCCCAGGATCGCGGCTTCGAGTGTGTCCAGGTGCTGTCCGAGCAGGGCGGCGATCATGCCGGTGAGAACATCGCCGGCACCACCGGTGGCCATGCCGGCGTTGCCCGTTTCGTTGACGAAGAGACGTTGCCCGTCGGTAACGACGGTGCCGCGGCCTTTGAGCACGGTGGTGCAGCCATAGCGGGCGGTGAGCTCACAGGCAGCCTCCCGGCGGCCTTCGGGTGAAGCGTCGACGGGTCGGTTATAACCCCGCGCTGCCAAGAGCCGTCGCATCTCGCCACCGTGCGGGGTCATCACGACACGCCGAGGATCGGGAATCTCAAACGGTGGTGCCTTGGCGATGGCATTCAATCCGTCGGCGTCCACGACGATCGGTCCCGCAAACGACGCCAGAAACTCTGCCACGACCTCGGGTGTCAACGATTCGCCGAGACCTGGTCCCAGAGCGACGACGTCGGCATGGAACGCGGTCACGGCTTCCAGCAAGCCGGACGCATCGGTCGGGAGGGTACGGGTTGTGGCGCAAGGAGCGAGCACTGCGGCTGCGCTGCGAATGGACTCGGGAACGAAAAGTTGAACCAGCCCCGCACCGCTGCGGAAGGCGGCGTTGGCAGCCAGCGCTGGAGCGCCGACCATGAGCGTTTCACCGCAGCAACCTCCAACGATCACCAGACGCCCGACGTCGCCCTTGTGGGCGTCGTCGCGGCGCTCGGGTATGGGGGCGATCTCACGTGTGATGACGACCTCGGATGGCATCAGCAACCTCGTTCGTCGGGTATTGCGTGCCGGCAGTTGATCAACGCAGCCGTGTAGCCGGCACCGAATCCGTTGTCGATGTTTACGACCGTCACGCCCGAGGCACAGCTATTGAGCATGGCCAGCAAGGCGGCTAACCCTTGGAAGCTCGCCCCGTAACCCACGCTTGTCGGAACGGCGATCACCGGGCAGTCCACCAGACCACCCACGACACTGGCTAGCGCCCCCTCCATCCCGGCAACGACGACGGCTACGTTGGCTGATTGAAGTGCCTCCGAGTGGGCGAGCAAGCGGTGTAGCCCGGCTACGCCGACGTCGTAGAACGTAGCTGTCGTCTGATCCATCATCTCGGCGGTCACGCGTGCCTCTTCGGCGACTGGTAGATCACTCGTCCCAGCGCAGACGATCGCGATCGTGCCTGCGGAGGGAATGGCTTCGTGCTGCCTCAGCGTGATCGTACGTGCGGATTCGTGATATTCGGTCTTGGGGTGGGTCGCCGTAACCGCGTCGAAGATCTCGGGTGCGGCACGTGTCGCAATGATGTTGGCACCCGCGGAGGCGCAGCGGTCAAAAATGGCTGCCACTTGTTGAGCCGTTTTCCCCTCGCAGTAAATGACCTCAGGGAAACCGCAGCGAATGGATCGGTGATGGTCGATCTTGGCAAACCCGAGGTCCTCAAAGGGCATCGCTCGAAGACGCACAATTGCTTCGTCGACGGACTGTTCGCCACGACTCACCCCCTCCAACAGCTCTCTCAGGGTCTTCTCAGTCATCCAAGACAGTCTAGGCAGGTTCACACAATGGAGCAAACCGCGGCGTCCGATCCAGCTCTGTCGCACTTGTGTGCACGTCCAGCGCATCGGTGGTCCGTCCCGACTGCCATCGGGATAGGTCCCGTCAATCCCCCGGAGAGCCGTCCGGCAGTTGCCGGCAGGCAGCGTCGGCCAACGACCTCAGGTCGGGAAAGGTCATCAACGGCTTGACGTTTGTGACGTTCGCGTCGCCGTAGCGGTTGATCCACACGTAGGCCATTTCCAACTCTTGAGCGGGAACGCCATCGTGGAAGAGGCTCTGGGCTACGTGCAACACCTGTTCCGGTGGGCTGTATGCGGCAACCAGTCGCTCGAAGTGTGCGTGCGCAGGCTTGTACGCACCGACGTCCTCGGCGGTGATCACAAAGTCGAACTTGATGTCGAAGTACCGGGCCGTTCCAGCGAACAGGTCGCGGTCGACATTGGACAAAACCCCGAGGCGATATCGCTGCTTGAGGCGGGTGAGGGCCTCGTTGGTGTCGGGAAACGGTAGCCAATCCGGCAATCTCTCAGCAAGGAGACCGGCACGTTTAGGGGGAAGCTCAAGGCCAAATCGCTCCGCAACTTGCTTGGCAGCGGCGGACAGGATCTGCCGGTACGGTTGGTAAGGCCCTGCTTCTAAGGCTGCCTCTGTGGGCACATACACCTGAAACAGCTCGTCAATGCGATCAGCGACCACCTGCGGTGGGGCGGCTGCTCCCTGCGGTGGGGCGGCTGCTCCCGGGCCAAAGAACTCGATAAAGGTGTCGCTTAATCCCTTGCGCCAGTCAATCAGCGTTCCGTAGCAGTCAAAAGTGATCGTCTTGACACGTCGTAGAACGTCCTCGATGGGACCCATCATGCACCTCGGCTACGTGCTATCGGGTCAATCCCGGTGGATGTCAGAACTTGGAGTGTGACGTCGCATTGGCTACAAGTCAACCGAAAGGAGGTAAAGTCGCTCGCCAAAAAACGATGTTGCCTCCGGCGAGGATGCGCGGTTCAATGATCGAACCTCGGCGCGTATGGTGAAGTGGCAGGTTCAGAAACATCACGGTGCGCTCCAACCGCCTCACTCGTCGGCCGAGGAGTGAAGCAGACGACGGCTCAATGGCGAAGACAGGCCTGGGACAAGACGCGCGGTTTGAGCGGCACTTGACCGGGGCCGGGCATCCGGAAAGGCCCGAGCGCCTTGCCCACATAGCTGGGACTCTCAAGGAACGCGGTCTGACGGACGCGTGTACGGCTGTCGATGGCTCACTCGTCGATACGGAGCTTGTCGGACGCATCCATGACAGCGGCTATCTCGAACGACTGCGGCAGGCGTGCGAAGATGGACTTCCTTACATCGACGTTCCAGACAGCGGCATTTGTCCCGAAAGCTACGAGATTGCCCGGCTTGCCGCCGGTGCGGTGATCGGTGCAGTGGATGGTGTGATGGCTTCTCGCTTCCAAAATGCCTTTTGCGCCGTGCGTCCGCCGGGGCACCACGCCGAGCACCGTCTGTCCTTGGGCTTTTGCCTTCTGAACAACATCGCGATCGCGGCACGGCACCTGATTGATGACCACGGCCTGTCACGGATACTGATCCTCGATTGGGACGTGCACCACGGGAATGGCACCCAACACACCTTCGAGGAAGACCCACGAGTGCTTTTTGTCAGCGTTCATGGGCATCCGGCGTTCGTGTATCCCGGTACGGGCTACGAACATGAGCGCGGTCGAGGGCTGGGGGAAGGGTTAACGATCAACATACCTATGCAACCACACAGCGGTGATGCCGCTTATCGACGTGCTTTTGATGAGAAGGTACTGCCGGGTATCGACTCGTATGCCCCACAATTCGTGCTGGTTTCCGCCGGTTTCGATGCTCACCGTCTGGACCCCCTCGCACCGCTCGATCTGGAGACGGAGTCGTACGGTTGGATGACCGACGCGATTGTCTCGATAGCCAAGCAGCATTGCGAGGGTCGCTTAGTCAGTATCCTGGAAGGCGGCTATCACCTCGGAGCTCTCGGCGATTCCGTGTCGCTGCACGTCACCCGGCTCCTGGATGCATAGAAGGGAAGAATGGCGAATGTCGAATGGAGAGAGCGCTGTTCGCACCTGATAGGGATCTGATTCGCTCAGGCCGCTTCCGTATGATGCACAGCTGTGTCGTGCTGCAAACGGGGGTCCAGGAGACTCTTGCGCAGCAGGCGTCTGCGACGGCGTTCCCGGTAGGCCGCGACGCCCCAACGCGTGAACCCGTATGCAATGATTCCAAGAACCAGCCCAACGATCGCGCACCCCACCCAGAGCTCCTTTCCCAGGCTCATGAGCCGGGTAAACAGGTTCCCCCAGAATGCGAGATCGAATAGACTAAGTCCCCCGTGTAAGTTCAGTTGGGAGAGGACTTTAGCGCGGTCGCGCGTTGCACCGCCCGCCAGCGCGAATTGTCCCAGCTTGAAACATGCCCCATAGATCGGAACCAGCGTGAGGGGATTCGTGATCCAGACAATGGGAACGCAGACGACCTTGTTTGCACGGACCATAGCCGCGAGGGCCACGGCAATGATCGTCTGGATCCCGACAAGCGGCAAAAAGGCCACAAAGGTCGCGATGCCGGCGCCTAAGGCAATGGCGTGTGGTGTATCGCTGGTGTGCAGAACCTTGTGCACCAGGATTTTTCGGGCTCTACGCCAGTATTTTGCCACGCCTGTTGTCCTCGCTTACCGGGACCGTGCAACAGCCCGCCGAAGGCGGGGCGAATTCAGAGCCTGCCATCCATTATTCGGCATCCCGCGTCCGCTATTCCTTACGTACTATCGGCGCATCAGCTTGGGTGGTTGCCCCTCCCCGGAATGAAGAATGTCGAATGGTGAATTCAGAACTCACGATTCGCTATTCGGCATCCGCTATTGTGCGGACCCCAAGGGCCCGCTCAGCCGCCGCAAACACAGCGTCAACGTCCAACTCGCTCATGCAGCGATGGTGATAGCAACACTGTCGCAGGCGGCGAAGATAGCATGGCGAACAATCCAGGTTCAACCGCACAACGTCCTCGGTCCGACGATAAGGTCCGGTCCGCTGGGGGCTCGTCGGACCGATGATGCATACGAGTCGCCGGTCCAAAGCCACCGCCAGGTGGGCGACCGCTGAATCATGGCAGATGACAAGGTCCGCGAGTCCGACAACAAATGCCAACTGCGGTAAGCTTGTTCTCCCGGCCAAATTCACAGGTTTTCTACGGCAGCGCTCGACAACTTGTTCGCATCGGTCCACTTCATCTCCGCCCCCGACAAGCAGACAGCGCCCGCCGTAGCCCTCGCCAAGTCTGTCGATTATCTCAGAAAATCGCTCCGCAGGCCAGACTTTTGTCTCCCAACGTGCGCCCGGCGCCACAACGATCAGAGGCTTCCCACACCAACGACCTCGGGTGTATGCTGATACCCCGCGGTGGTCTAAGGTAATTAGTGCGGGATCGGGCACTCCAAAGTCCTGCAAGAACGCCTCCACCTCAGGCCTCACCAACCCTGGCAAGGGCAGCTTGAATTGCACGGGCACTCGGCCGAACCCTAGCAGCTCGGCCACACGGTAATTGCGGTCGACTGCGTGCATTTCAGGGTCGGCAGGTGGGATGTGATGGGTATAGAACACCCACGCACCCTCGCGGGCGTCACGAAACCCGATACGGACCGGCGCACCGGTCATCCAAGTCAAAAAGCCAGCTCGAAACAAGCCTTGGATGTCCACGACCAAGTCATATCGGCGTTTTCGCAACCCTCGGACGAAGCGAACGAACTCGCCGGCTGCGGTTGAGCTGCGGCCCAACTGTCCGAAGCGCCTGCGGTCGAACAAGACCAGTTCATCCACGTCTTCATGACCGGCCACGAGGGGGGCGAAGGGCGACGCGATCAGCCAATCAATTCTCGCTTCGGGGTAACGTACTCTCAGGCCGTGGAGTACAGGCAGCGCGTGCACAATGTCCCCCAACGAGCTTGGCTTGACCAGGAGAATCCGCTTGAAAGCCTGGTGCGAGAGTTCCACCGCAGAGGATTCCGAATGTCGAACGTCGCATTCAGAATTGGCCATTCGCCATTCTCTGTTCGCCACTCGCCATTCGCTGTTCGAACTTAACCTCGATACGATACCCACCGGCCTTGGCCGACCAGGACCTCGTGGGGACGGAAGCGGGACTTATACCCCATAGTCTTGCTGCCGGCGACGAAGAAGCCGAGGTAATAGTAGGGGAGTCGATGCTGTCTGCAATACTCTATCTCCCACAGGACGGAGAAGGTCCCAAGACTACGGGTGCGCATAGTGGGGTCGAAGTACATGTAGACGCTGCTGAGACCGCCGGGTATGCGGTCGGCGATGCTGACGCCAACGAGACGTTCACCGAACAGGTACTCAAACTCGTAGGTCTGGGTGGGCGAGTCATACAGGAAGTCATGGTAGGATTCGTAGCTGCGAGGCATCGTGCTGTCGTGCTGGTCATCCAGATAGGCCCGGTATAGCTCGAACTTCTCCTGAGTCGAGACCGGCTCGCAGATTTCCACGCGGATGTCCGCATTGCGACGGGCGACCCGTCTAAGCGACCGGGTCAGACGAAAATCGCGCGCGGGAACGCGGAGTTGTCGGCATTCGAGACAGCCGCGACATCGAGGGCGGTAGACGATCCGGCCACAGCGGCGGAAGCCCCGACCCAGTAAATGCTCGTGCAACTGGCCGTCCAACTCGTGGGCATAGTAGGCCTCGCTCCGCGATTGTCGACCCGGAAGATAGGGACAGGGCGCCTCCGAGGACACGTATCGCAGCGTATCGTAGTCACCCTGCGGTGACGAAATCACCTCGTCGCTCACCTGTCGCTCCACCATGACTCCGACACCCATTGTAGGCGCGTTATCACCCCACGGACAAGGGTTTGCCCGCTAAGATCGCCATTCCGCGGGGGCATCCGCTACACCGTAGGTGGGACGTTTATCCCGCCGGTGTGGGCAACAGGAGTCCCGGCGACAGATACTCGACGATCCAAACGATAAGAGGTGGAACGAAAATTCCGGGGAGGAGGTTTGCGACCGGGATCTTCTTGATTTCCAGGATCATCAGGGCGGTCGCCAGCAGCACCACGCCTCCGACGACGGTCATCAGAGCGAGCGAGAGCTCATCCAACGGTTCACCCATGCAAAAGGCCAATAACGACAATCCGCCCTGAAAAACCAGGACGGTGACCACGCTGGCAAACACGCCCCATCCCAGCGACGAGGCCAGGGCAAGTGAGCAGAATCCGTCCAGGAGCGACTTGATGTAAAGAAAACTGGGGTTGGCGTGGGCCCCGTTCTCCAGACAACCGAGCAGCGTCAGCGGTCCCACACAGAAAATGACACTCGCGGTCAGGAAACCTTCGGCGAAGGAGCGCCCCTGGTCGACCCGACCTCCGAACCGCCGGTGAATCCACGCCCCGGCACCCTCGATGCCTTCGTGGATACGGAGTGCAGTTCCGATAATCGCACCCACCAGCAGCGACGCGATCATCACCATCGCAACCCGCGCCCCGTAGGTTTTGCCATCGTCGACCAGCGGGCCAAACTGCGATACGACGTCCGCGAAACGCAGCACGCCGGCATCCACACCCAGGCAGATCGTAATGAGCCCGAGTCCGTTCAACACAATCCGCTGGTAGCGATCGGGCAGCTTGGCGCCAATCGACAGGCCGGCCAGGCTGCCGATCAACACGGTGATGGCATTGACGATGGTACCGTTCAGGATTGGCCACATACACCCTGCTCCGCAAGCTTCACGCCCCCGCGAACCGTCTCAATGATAAAACGGACCCTGTGCTCCGTCGTATGGTGGTTAAGCATAAGGGACCGCCCGGTGACCGCGATGCGTGAAGCACCATCGTATCGCTCGACCACCTGCGGTGGGCCGGCTAGCACCGCCTGCACCGTGTTCAGCAAGTGTTCCGATCTCGTATAGAAGTTCATAAACGGGGTAAGATCCGCCAGATCTGGATACTCCTGCTCAAACGGTTCGTCAGGCTGTCGGCAGACGACCGGTGTCCCGCTGGCTAGGGCATCGATGACGGTCTGGACGAGTGTGGTGGACGCATCGGGAAACACCGCGACCCGGGCAGCGCCGAGCACCCGGTTCAGGGCATCCGCTGTTGGAATGGGGCCGTGTCGTAGCGCTCGATCGCGCTCCAGCACCGGCCAGTTGTGCCCCCAGAGACCAACGCGGTATCCATTTGCGAGCAGGGCCTCGACCGCGACCCTCGCGAGGACGGCTGGGGCTATGCGCGTGCGGAGGAGGGTCAGGAAACGGGCTTGGAGTTTGGCATCTCGCATGGTCGTTCCGCTTCGCCGCTGCCCCTCCTCCAGAAGATCCTCGACCAGGTCGACCTGATACGCGTCGGCCCGCTGGGTCACAGTTTCTTGCAGAGCTTTCCAGAGTGCCACGTGGCTGGCAAGATCGATGCCACACGCTTCCGGCCCATCGTCGGGGACGTTCATGAACAC
>CAYOQG010000251.1:0-8741 GCA_964405925.1 uncultured Phycisphaeraceae bacterium
GTGCTGGGTCCGCTCCGTCACCGGGTGGCGGGGCGGGCGGTTCCCGTCCTGGCGGCGTTCCGCCGTCCTGTGGCGGCAGGGAAGTGAGTTCACCTGGTTTCGGTTGAGGTTTGCTGGGGTCGAAATACAGTATCTCAGCTGGCGACGTGTTCAACGCGCGGCACAGCTTGTCGAGCGTGGAGAACGTTGGACTGTAGCGTTTTCGATTGCCAATCGCCTGGAGGGGGCATGTCCGAGAGATTGCTGAGACGCGCCCAGGTGACGGGTACCCTCCTGTGGACGGGACAGCTCGCATAGGAGCCCTCAGGTCGAACGACCGCGCTTCATCAGTATCGCGACGCGGCCGTACTGCTCACCTTTAAGTGCCGTCAAGTCGTGTTCCATGTCTACGTCCTTACCTAGCTTGCTTGTCCAACGCCCTGAGGAGAGCTGGCGTGCGGCGTGTGTTGGCTCGTCGTGCGGCCTGGCGAATAGCGCGACCTTCAAATCCAGGGGATTTGCGTCGCCTGAATTACATACCTCAAACCCGAGTTGAGCGTAAGCTCCCGCGTACGCCCGCAATGTATATTCTCGGGGCGTCCCCTCGGGCCAATAGTATTGCCGAAACGCATCTGGCTCCCACCATCTGGACTCGTCACCGGCAGCCCAGGCGATGCAGTTGTATGTCGGATCACTGGGGCTGGTGATGCGATACTCCGTCGAACGAAGTCCAGGAAAACTGTCTTCGAGGTAACTCACGGAAGCCCGTGCCCCTGTGACCGTCCCCATCGCACCCACGCGTCGCCCATCGCCCGGAGGTTGCCTCGATCTGCTGGCGGAACGGGATCGACATGCGTGATTGCGCGAAGCGCCCAGAACCAATGGTCGGGCTCACGCGCCAGTTCGCGCAGAAGCAGTGGGATCGCCTTCTCGCCAAGACCGATGATCTCTTGGTACGAGGGATGCATCGCCATCTCGTGTACAGATGAGGTACACGCAGTGTCCGACCGCCACGACGCCGCAAGGCGGGCAAACCGCTCCGCAACCGAGTCTTTTTGGTATGATGCGGTGAACGAACGGTCTGCTGTCAGCTCGGCGACCCACTCCACGAGGCGATACAGCTCAGGGCTTCCGCCAACGAGCGAGCGATTCTGTGTATCCACGCCAACCGATGGAGCAACGGGTCCCTCCCAGATCGCCGTTCCATGTCCAGCAAGGGCAATGCTCATCGGCATAACTCCAAGAACTTATCGGTCACACTCTTGAAAAAGACCATGTTCTTGATCTGTCGCAAGTCCTGGAAACCACTCCAGATTGCCTGATCCGACGGCTCCAAGTCTACCAGACGGAACGCGTCAATGTCAAAGATAAGTGGCACGACCTTGTCGTAGTCCTTGGGCTCGCCCGTCTGCGTTATGTTCACATAACCTGTTGGGTCGGTGAAGCGGACGTGTAGCCTCATAACGAACCCATCTAGCCCTTGCGGTAGCCCTCGTGCGATCTCGGGCACGGTGAGGATCCAATGCCTAAGTTCGCCGACTGGTAGGGGCAGTTCGAGTCGGTTGATGTAGCGCACAGCGAGCCGTTCAACCGATACCGGGCGGGCGGTCTCACGGTACTTCATCCAGAGTGACTTCGCACTGTCCCGAAGCCTTTCCCAGTTTTCGTACGGCTTCAGCCGGCTGAACGTAAACCCGTCAAGTCGACCCTGCACCACCTGCATCCCGTCCGCGGACGTGAGTATGTACCCGTCAGGACCTTCGACTTGGGCGGACAGTACCGGCGCATCTTCCCCACTGAAAGTAAGCTGCCCATGGAGTCTCCGTCGCTCTCGGCTGCCCGGGTACGCATCCGCTACAGCGTCTTTGAACTCTCCGAGACGAGCAAGTCCCGTCTCGTCCGGAAGCTTGACGCGCAGATCGATCAATGCCTCCGTGATCGGCGCTCGAGGCAGATGTTCCCAATGTGCGTCGGACATGCGGTCTTCCCTATCGAACGACGAAGAACGCCGCTTGCAAGCACCCGAGTAACCTCCACGTCTGGATTATTGCTTTCCCGGAGCCAGTTGTCCACATATCGGACGGATCCCACCGGGTCCTACCCGGCGTTTACGTCAAATTCCACGCCCAGGGCAACCTCGCATACCGTAGCGTACAGCTCGGGGTGGATCACGATGTATATTCCCCTCGGGTCTGGATCGTTTGCCGTCACGCCGTGCCGCCCGTCGGGCGTCCCCTCGTCCATGAGCGTCACCACCGCCGCACGTAACGTCTCGTTCAAGGCTTTCACCACGGGGGCCCGCACCTAGTGGGTCCTCTTCGTCTTCCTCTTCTGCCGCGTGGGAGGGTCCGTGCATCCTTTCGCCTTCTTGCGGGCGGGGTTTTTCCTTTCCCTGGCAAGGCCGGGGCATGTCCGAGAGATTGCTGAGACGCGCCCAGGTGACGGGTATGCTCCTGTGGACGGGACAGGTCGCATACGGGCCCTCAGGTGGAACGACCGCGCTTACCCGTCTTCTTGCGGGTGGGGTTTTTCTTCTTTTTTTCGTCCCTGGTCAGCTTCTTTGTACCAGGGGGCGCCGGTTTGGAGTCGAATTGGTGAGGCAAGATTCTGTCGAGTGCGTCGACGACGGGTCTCAGGTGAGCGTAAGTCTCCGCCAGCTCGGCGGTACCAAGTGGCGCACGCCTGCGTAGCACGGTCCAACGATTAGATACGACCCTCACTAAGGACTAAATGCGCTCCCACCCGAAATGGACTGATTGTAACTCCTTGCCACATAAGAAGTTACAATCAGCAACGATTCAATTCTATACACCCATCTATAGAGCATCCGGGATCTTGACACCCCTAGAGCGGTTTTTATTATCCTCTGATGCGTTCGGGTGTCGTTAGGTTTGCGGATCATGTTTTCTCGTCGGGTTGACGTGGGCCTTGGCCGCTTGCCTTGAACATGGTACGCATTACCGCTGGACGTTTGGCTTGCTATCGAGGGAGCGATACGAAACATGGACCAAGAGCTACTGTTCCCGGACGACAGCCGCAAGAGAAGGGTCCAGGGCGGAGTCGCGACCGCAAAGGTTCTCTGCTCTGCCCACGTTGGCAACAACGCAGAGATTTTCCCGCAAATCTTGAAGCTGCACGTACCGAAGGGAGCCACTGTCGCCGACGTGACGTGGGGAAAGGGCACGTTCTGGAAAGAAGTCAAGACGAAGGATTACAAGCTCTTGGCGACCGACATTGACAGTGGCGTAGATTGTCGAGAGCTTCCCTACGATGACGATTCGATCGATTGCGTCGTTCTTGACCCGCCGTATATGGAAGGGCTGTATCGCAAATCCAAGTCGCACTTGGCTGGATCAGGGACTCATGCCGCTTTCCGAACCCATTACTCGAATGGCGACACCACTAACGGCGGGCCGAAGTGGCACGCTGCTGTCACTGAGCTGTATTTTAGGGCGGGTCGAGAAGCGTACCGAGTCCTGCGAAAGAAAGGTGTCCTGATCGTCAAGTGCCAGGACGAAGTCAGTGCCAACAGACAGTGGCTTACGCATGTCGAGATCATCAACGAGTATGCATCCCTGGGGTTCTATACGAAGGATTTGTTTGTCGTGATCCGAAGGAACCGCCCGACAGTCAGTCGGTTAAAGAAGCAAGTGCACGCCAGAAAGAATCATTCCTACTTCTTGATCTTCATCAAGAAATAGGTCAGGTCCGCTCTTCAACCAACCTGTCAAGCAAGATGAAAGGGTCTTCAACAAATGGTTTCTGAACAGGCCAAGAAACATGAACTAGGGTTGCAAGTAACTGCTTACGCTGCGCGTCGCTGTACTCTCGGTACTTCGACCTAGGCAGATCACGATTCAGGGCAAACGAGAATTGCCACTGATTCTGAAATGCGAAGAGATTTGCAGCAAGAATATCGAATTCGCCAGCAAGGAGGCAGGTCGTTGTAACCTTCGATCCGTCTCGCAACGATATGGTACGGCGGTCACTTGCATCGCATTGGACTTTTCCAACGAATGAACCGTCAACTTGTTTCTTGACCATACTTGCCTGTAGGGACTTGGACTCGATTAGGAACTGATGTCCCCTGTAGAGAATGTGGAGGTCGCCTTTCTTTCGACGGTCGTGGTCATCGTGCTTGAGGCAGCGAGTAACTCGGTCATCGGAGAAGTAGACCTTACGAAGTTTGTACTCCGCAGCGTACCCCACAATCATGCCCCGAAGGCTTGGATTCTGATCCACAATGTCCGTCAACTCGTCCAGCGAAAGATCGAGACGGTCTAGCAGAGAATCAGGCATCGTCGCCTTCCGGCACATTCAGGGCGATGTACCCATGCACACACGCAGTCGCCCTGGGGGATCACCCGCGTTTCGTGGCGCGCTTCTGAACCCCGCGGTCCTCACCCCCTGCTAACTTCAAGATCAGCTTGGCGTATTTGCGAATCTCAGGCATCGAACCGTGAACCTTGCGTTCGAGCATCTCGTCCACAGACGCCTCAAGCTCGTGTGCTATCTTCACCGCCCAAACAACGTCTGGAATCGTGTGCCCACTGAGCCATCTGCTAACCGTCGAGGGCTTCGCTCCGATGTCCTGGGCCAACTTTTGCTGGGTCAGTCCCCTCGACTTGAGGAGTCTGCGAGTGTTTGCCGCAAAAAGTTGCAAAATGTGCAATTCTTCGCTTGACAAATCGCGCGCCATGCAATAACCTTATCCTAGAGCATTACCAGACACGGTTGATTCGCCGTACGCGCACTGCGAGAGCCGAGACTTCCTTGAGTCCCGGGCCTGCGTGTAGCGTGTGTGTGCGGCGTGCGCGAGCACCGAGCCCGTGTCGCTTTAGGAAGGAGTCTATCGCCCAAGCGAAATGACTGCAATTGAATAGTGCGCCTTCGTGGCGGCAACCGAGGATGCCCTACGTGTGCGTGTTCGCAGCGGCGCGTAAGGGTAGGATGCCACGTCACGAACTTGCCGGTTGGCCAATCCCTGCCGATCGGGTTGTGATGCGTCAAGACCCGCCTGGGTTCCGGACGTGTCCGTCCGTAAGATGGGTGCCTGCTCGACGCACTGCGTCGAGGGCATCGAACTTTACGTGATCCCGAATACGCGGGGGGAGGCTGGCCGGGGCGCGTGCGTTGGCATCCTTCCTCGGTTGCGCGCACGTTGTTCCCGGTCGGCTTCTCCCCGCGTTTTGCTGCGCCGTGACGCGGGTGTACACCTCCTCGTGAGTGGGTTGGCCGGGGCACGTCTTCACGAAGAACGCGCGGCGCAGAGAAGGTAGAGGAGATGTATGTGTTGGGTCACTTCAGGGTTTAGCAGGGTCGGGTCGTTTTTGCTTGGTACCTCCCATGGCGGGACTTATGGTGCTGGGTCCGCTCCGTCACAGGGTGGCGGGGCGGGCTCGTCCTCACTTAACAGAGTGTGGTCGTTCTCACTTAACAGGGCGGGTTCGCACGGTGGGCGTTCCGGTCCTTTGTTTGGTGCATCACCGTGTCGTGTGGCCGGCGGTCCGAGAAAATCATATCCCACTGATATTAAAGGAGTTACACCTGATTTTTCGACGAGATTTTTGGTTTTTTACCATATCCCAGACATGATTTTCGTTGACATCCCGCCGTCTGACCGATATCATTGCGCCCATTGGTGCGGTGCGGGTCAAGGGCTGAGGGAGCGCAGATCGTTGCACAAGGAGGAACGGGGAGGTGCAAATGTACCCGGCTCCGTACCAAAGGGGTGGGGAGTCTACCGCATGGCGGAGGTCGCAGAAGGCGGGGCGTCCCCGGGTCTGGGTGCGGGCGCCGAGCATGACCGGGCGCGCACTGCGCCAACGAGTGCGCCCGCGCGGGCCGTGCGGGTGGCTGCGCCGTCTTCGGCGGTGATGCGCCGCACGTGCTGCGTGGCTGGCACACACTCCCGATCCAATGTCACGAATGGGGTAAACGCACCATGCGATGGGACCGGTGGCACCGCATGTCCGCTCCCTCACGGTCGCGGCTCGGATCTCGGTCGCGGCTCGCAACGGTCGCGCCGAATCGCGCAGTGTGATGTCGGCAGCACTGTTTGCACGGCACACGATTTACCGCCTGGGGACTCTTTGTCGTTGACATCACCGTCTGCGTCGAAGGGGTTGAGGGGTATGGCTGGGGGGACAGTTCCTTTGGGGCAGGACCGCGGGTCCCGCCGTAACTACGAAGCTGGCTTTGCAAGGCGGGAAGCCCGACTGCGTCTTAGCGACAGTCCTGTGGCACTCGTGCGCGAAAACTCCCGCCTGGAAGGGAGACACATCGTGGCACGAATGCTGAGGCTTTTGGACGGACGGAGTCTGCGCGGGCGGTTGGCACCATCCGCGTTGTTGGCATTGATGGTGTTCGCCGGTGTCCTTTTCGGGCCTGAGGCTGCGCGGGGCGGTGAGCTTCGGATCGAGCCGCTGGGTGCTTGGGGTGGTTCGGTGGATGCGATCTACGTCGCGCAGGAGGGCGACCGGAGGATCGCCTACATCGGCAGCGGCATCCGCCTGGTGATTCTGGATGTGACCGACCCGGCTTCGATCGACGAGCTGGGCTCGGTGATGCTCGAGGGTATTTTGCGTGACGTGGAGGTTCGCGACGGGTATGCCTTTATCGCCTCTACGCCACCGGCATACTTCAGCGTCGTCGACGTGAGTGACCATAGCAACCCGGTTGTCGTCTCGACCGGGAACACGTGCAACCATAACGCCCCGGGTTACGACGGATTGGCCTTCTGGGGGGATGTCGTGTTTGCCACCCAGTCGGCTGGGAGTAATCCCGGCGGCTTCGACGTCAGCGATCCCACCAATCCGGTGAAGCGCTGCTACAACATCTACGGGTGTGACGATTTGCTGTTCGTCGGTGACGTCGGGTACCTTGTGGCCATGGCGTCTCGAATTGTTCCCGAATTGGAAGCCGCCGTGTGGACCGTGGACATGGTCGACCACGGACCGTTGGACGGATACCCTCCCATCCTCTCGCTCGGGTACTTCACGGAGATGTTCAGTTACTGGGGCTCGCTCACGCCGATCGGGCTTTATGGGAATTATCTATACCTCATTGGCCATTTCGACAGTGACACTTCGGTGATTTACTCGCTGCTCTTCGTGATTGATCTGTCCGACCCTGAGGCCCCGGCCATCGTTGGCACCTGGGGCGACGAGTCGGGCGGGTTGCTTCCGTTGGGGCAGGCCATGTTCATCTCGGACGGGCGGTTGTATTGGGCGGGCTCTGGCCGGTTCGACACCAAGAGCCGCACCATGGTGATTCTGGACATCGCCACCGATCCGACCGCACCGGCGCTGCTCGGCAAGTACGTCTCCGACGCCACCTTCACAGACATCTTCGTGTTGGGTACAACGGCCTACCTGGGCGACACGCGAGAGGGCCTGACGATCGTCGACTGCTCCAACCCGGCGATTCCACGGCGGGCGGGCAACTACTTCTCCCCGGCCGCGTTCTACAGGGGTGCCTTGGACGGCGACCACCTCTACGTGACCGACTTCTCGTACGGGGTGTCCATCCTCGACGTATCCGACCCGCGCACACCGCGGTTGAAGGGCAAGTGGGAGACGGGCACATACACGCCGAACCACAAGCGAATGCAGAACTGGGGGATCGCGGTGCGCGACAACCAGGCCTACCTCGCAGCCGGGTACGGCGGGTTCCAGGTCTTGGACGTGAGCGACCCGGCGGCGCCGACGCTGGCCGGCAGCTTTGCGGACTGGCCCGAGGGCGTTCGGTCCGTCGGACTGGCGTTGAGCCCGGACGAACCGATCGTGCATCTCGGCGTCATACCCGGGGCGTGGATCGTCAACATGGACGTCAGCGACCCGACGAACATCGTGGACGTTGGTGCGGTGTTCATCGACGGGTTTTTTGCCAGACCCCAGACCATTGCCCGGCGGCCCGGCGGGATCGGGTACGTTGCGCGGGACGGGGCGCTGGTCACGGTGGACCTTTCTGATCCGGCGAACCCACTTCTGCTCGGGATAAGCGGCCCGCCATCGTACGACCTGGCGATCAACGGGGACACAATGTTCACGACGAACACTTCCTATCATGATGGTCCCGGGTGCAATATCCTGGATTTGGCGACCGTGGACCATCTGCCCGTACCCATCGCGTACTACAGCTACAACGATCCGGGATGGCTCGAGGGCACGGCGGTTACGGTCGCCGGCACGCGCGCCTACCTTGGGGTGCAGACCAACCACGAAGGGTACACGATGCAGGTGCTGAACGTCGCTGACCGAACCTCTCCGGTCTTTTTGCAGGACGTTCCGACCGGGACTGCGGAGGTTTTCGACCTGATAGTGGACGGGACCACGGTCTACGCCATCACGGAGAGCGTGAACACCATGGGCGGTGGTGTGCAGGTGTACCAGGTCTTCTACGGCGGCGACGGGGACGACGATGGGGACGTGGACCTGCAAGATTACGCCGCATTGCAACGCTGCTTCAGCGGCGGAGCCAAACTGCCGGCCGGGGGGGCGGGCGCGAACTGCCTGGTCTTCGACTTCGACAACGACGACGACGTGGACCGCACGGACTATGCGCTGTTCGGTGGGCAGATGTCCGAGCCGCGGTGAGTGAGCCGCCGGCGAACCCACGTCGTGATCCCGAGACCCCAAGCAGGAGCGAGAACCGATTAACGTGGGCGTCATCGACTGACTCGGTGACCTGACGACGGGTCTGCCAGACGACTGCGCACGAATGTACGTGATTAGCGTCCCCCTTTTCACCAAGGGGGTACG
>CAYOQG010000252.1:0-8736 GCA_964405925.1 uncultured Phycisphaeraceae bacterium
AGTTTGAAGTGGCTGAGGAGCACAGGGGTCCCAAGGCTACGAACGTCCGGGTCGTGGATTAGGCTGCCCTCGGCAGGATGGTTCACGGTGACTAAGTCCATCTTGGGTTCGGCCCCGCGTGCGGGAGGTTGGCCCGGCCCCATGCACAGAAGGGTGCAACCTGGGCCTCAGAAATCTTCTGTTCTGGGCGAGGAAGGCTTGCAACGCGGCGGACTTCGATTATACTGACAACGTCCTGTCGGTAGACAAGGCCAACACAGCGTGAAGAACGCGGTGCTGCGGCATCTAAGTCGCAACGCTAGTGCTGCAATAAATGGCTTCTTTCCCCTCCGGAAAGCATCGGGCGGCCTCGGCTGCTCGGTGCTTTCTTTGTTTGTTAGGGTGGCCGTCCCTGCTACTCGCTGCTCCCCTACTGTACCGGACGGATGCCTTCTGTAAACCTCCTTTTGTGTCCGCCGGTTGGGACCGCCGGTAGGGAGCGGACCGGATGGGCCTTTCCTCCAGGCTCCCAAGCCACGACGCCCGACATCCCCTCCAGAACCAAGAATCCAGCCGTCCGCAAACCCTGCCACAGCGATCGGGTCTCGGAGGCGGGTGGGGAGGCCGTGAGGAGGAAGAACGTCCACGCAGGCCCGCAAGCCGACTGCTGAGCGGGCGAGAGCCGAGACACCGGGTCCATGCTGGAAATCGTGCCGACTTCGGCTGCGTAGCCTTTCCGAGACGTTTCCTGTCCGCCGCTAGAACCTTCCCACGCTGCCTTCCAGGCCAACACGAAGGACCGCCCAAGCTGCACCGGCTACTCAAGGAGCGACGATCCGAAGTCGATAACCAGCCGTGAGGCGTTCCAGGCGTCTGGAACGCACACTTTCACCATCCGTTCCATTCAGGAGAGCATTCGATGACTACCACGACCACACAGACGACCCAGCAGTACCAGACAGACGGCAAGACGGGTCAGGTGATCCCGTTCGATCAGATCAACGAGCCCGGCTGCTACGTCTGCAACTGGAGCGGCCACCTACTGCGGGTCCCGGAGGACGGGGTCGCTTCGGGCCGGTCGCCCCTGATTAACATGGTCGGCCACGATCCGCTGTTCGTCACGAAGATCAGCGACTATCCGTACGTCCCGCTGACGAAAGCCCGGCTGCTGGCGTCCAACTGGGACGTTAACGTCAACTTCTAGTCACCAACGACTGAGACCGAGATTTGCACGCGGGGGTGTGGTGTCCACGCCGGTGCACTGCCCGTATCCGGCGACGCTACGCCCCCGCTTCTCTCTCCGCGTTGCTGCACTGCCGTCTCCAACGCTACTCGTTCCTGCCGCCCAGTCCCATCGTTTGCAACCCGAATAACTCCGATAATCGTTACAAGCGGACCGGCGCCACCTCAGACGATCGCTCTTGGACAACGAACAAGTCGCGTTGCTCAAGGCCGCTAGGGACGGACCGATTCACCACGGCATGACCGGCCCTGAACGAGCAATGCTGTACCGCCTGGCGCTGGAGACAGGTCTCCGAGCATCCGAAATTCGCAGTCTGACTCTCGCGTCGTTTGACTTGATCGACGAGAACGGAAGACTGTTACCCGAACCGACAGTGACCGTGGCTGCCGCATACAGCAAAAGGCGCCGCGAGGACGTGCAGCCGATCCGTCCATCGTTCGCCAAAGAGCTACTTGGGTTCCTGAAGAACTGCGACCCGACGGCTCCGTTGCTCCCACTTCCCAAGGGCGATCACCTCTCCAGGCTGATTAAGGCCTGACCTGGCCGCCGCGAAAATCCTATACAGGGATGCGGGCAACCGCGTAGCCGACTTCCACTGCTTGCGGCACACGTACATCACGAATCTGGCCCGTGCTGGCGTACACCCGAAGATCGCCCAAGGTCTCGCGAGGCACAGTACGATCACTCTCACGATGGACCGCTATTCGCACACGGTCCTGCAAGATCAGGCTGATGGTCTGGCCGCGCTGCCGGACTTGTCGACTTCGAGACCGGAACGCCACGAGCAACGCGCCACCGGGACCGAAGATTTCTTACCGACTAGCTTACCGAAAAACTCACCGAGACAGGCTGCATCCAAGGCGTCACTCTTTACATCGGGTTGCACCGTACCTACGGAGCGACGGAGAACTAGCAGTGGCGCAAGCTCTGACGAGTCAGGCACTTACGATCACTCAGTGCATCATCCTGCATCGGTTTGCAGCACGGGAGTGGATGGGAATCGAACCCACCAAGCGCCGCGCCAGCGACGCCTCAACGGCTTTGAAGGCCGCGGGACCCACCAGGCGTCCGGACACTCCCTCAGGTCGGTGTGTTGACTGTATCACGCCCGGCAGCGGGATCAATACGATGATATCTCAATCCGGTGAGATGGTTGCGACGCTGACCCTAACCGTCACTGCCACGCCTGGCGTACGGGCCACCAGGGTTTTGGACCGGCTCCCGGCGGACTCCGTTACAGGAGCGGGACCGCAGCCCGGGACATGGATGCCGGACGCTGGATCGCCAATTGGCGTCACGCGGGTTCGAGTCTTGGAGTGCACACTATGGTACGTGGCGAGAATGCCATTCGCGGGCAAGCGTTGGTCCTTGGCCCCGATCCTTACCTAACGTGTTGCGGAGAATCCGTGGCGGAACACGATGCTGCGGCAGCATCGATTGCGCGAACTGCGGAACGCGGTCAGGTCGGGCGTGGGGTACGCCGGTGCGAGCGCTGGCTCGGGCGCCGTTGGGCGGCTGGGCCTTCGAGCAGCTCGATAACACCAGCTTCGCCGGTCGCCGCCTAGCAAGAGGACCGCTGCCATATCGGCAGGAGGACTCAGGGCCTGGACATTGCAGCCCAAGAGGCGCCGGTACCGCTTCAAGCGCCCTCGTCGGCAGGACCCTGGCGCAAAGGCAAGGCAGGCGGTTTAAGCCACCGCCTGCCTTGCTGTTCGATCGCGGACAAAGTCGCGTCGGCCAAAGCCGGATTTAGAAGTTCACGGCAAGATCATAGTTGGACGCAAAAAGCCTGGCCTTCGTCACCGGGATGAACGGATTATCACTGATCTTGGTCACATACAGCGGATCTCGGCCAACGATATTCACCAACGGTGAACGACCTGGCTGAATACCGTCAGGAGGAACGCGCATCAGATGCCCGCTCCACTCGCAAAAGTAGCACCCCGGCTCGTTGATCTGATCGAAGGGAATCCTCGTTCCCGCCCCCCATACATTCTGTCCCTCCCAGGTGGTCATATGCTGCTGGGTGGTTGTCATGGGATATACTCCTGTTGAATAAGCGTTCCGCACATCGGTTTAGACTTGGTCGCGACTGTGCCTTCGCGAACACGCGAGGCGGCCCATAGCCGTCCGCACAAGGTCGATATCGCCAATCGGCCACGTCACTTTAGTTGGGGCCCAAAGAGGTGATTGGACGAGGCGAGCGTTCCACAAATTAGGGCCTGCATAACGCCGCCGTCAACGTCCGCATGGGCGGGCGGATCTGCTACCTGCCCGGCCTGCCCAGATCTAACCGGAGTATAGAACGGATTCCATAAGTCGTTGCTGCTAAAATGGTTACGGTAATTTGTGCAAACGAACGTTCGTCACATAGACATGGTTTTTTGCGTTGTGGACCCGACGCCCAAAGCCAAATCCATTCTGTTTGAGGGTCTCAATCGAGAGACAGCCGCTGGAAGATTGCGAAGTCGCCCAGGTCGACGTCGTCGTCGTCCTCGAGGTCCGTGGCATCGAATTGCGCGTCGGTGCAATCCTGAGGTGGATCGGCATTGCTCGGACTACCGGAGCAAACCACGAATATGGCGTGATCATCCAAGTCAACGCGAAAATCACCGTTGAAATCCCCCAGGACGGGCGGCGCGTATTCGTAGGGTCCCATGTCCACAATTGGCGGTGTACCGCAGCTTGCGCCGGGAACAGGACAATCTGCGGTGTCCGGGTCATCCACGAAACGAGGCCGACCGACGAGATCGGTCTCCACATCCGACGGCACCGACCGGTTACTTCCGGAGTCAATACAGGGGGAACCGGGCGAAAGGCGAAAATCCTGGTTGGCTGGGTCTACCAATGAAGGATCGACGCTGATATTCCCAGCCCCGACGAAGCCATCTTCGATGCAACTGTGCGTGATGCGCGTCGGCCCGAGTATCGCTTGGGCCCCGTTGTTCCAGAAGATGCAGTTGTACAACCGTGCCTGGTCCAGCGGGTCGACCGCCAGGGCACCCGCTGTTGAGGCCGTGTTTCCGTAGAAGGTACTGTTGACGATATACGGGTAGGAACCGTCCAGGTTAGAGATCGCTCCCCCTTCCTGCGCGGTGTTACAGGTAAATAGGCAGTTGATAAACCAGGGATCGCTTTGGTAGCTGAAGACGGCTCCACCGAGGCCCCAGGTCGTGTTGTCGGCAAACACACTGCGCTCGATGACAGCCTCCTCCGCAGCCAAATTCAACAAGGCACCGCCATTCGATGCGTCGTTTTGCCTAAATACGCAGTCGGTCACGTTGACCTGGGCACCGTAGGCAATTGACATTCCACCGCCTGAATTCGGCGACGAGTTCCCTTCAAAGATGCATCTGCGGAATGTCACGCGGCTGTCGTCAAGGAATAGGCCCGAAGAAACAGTGTATGGATCACCGTCAGTTGCACGGCTGCCGGTTACGGTGACACCGTCCAAAACGGCCGTCGATTCCAACCCAAGTGCGAATACCACGGCATAGCTATTGTCCATGTCATTGGAAAGCCCGACCCCGTTGTCACCGTTCAGATCACCGGTCAGGATGGTTCTGTACCGGGCCGGGTCGCACTGGTCGGGGTCCGGCGTCCCAACGCCGGCATACCCACCGCGCACCGCCACACCGCCAACGAGATCAAACGCGACGGCTCGATCGCCCGTACCACGGTCAGGCTGGTAGGTACCCTGGGCGACTCTAATCTCGACTACGGCTCGCTCCACATTCCCG
The DNA here is from genome assembly GCA_964405925.1 of uncultured Phycisphaeraceae bacterium. Classification (GTDB taxonomy): domain Bacteria; phylum Planctomycetota; class Phycisphaerae; order UBA1845; family UBA1845. Next base: position 4,963 of record CAYOQG010000252.1, read on the forward strand.
GCGAGAGCGAGGGCATCCTGAAGATCGTCGAACGCGTCATCCCAGCTTTGTCCCGTTCCACCGGGAGCGGCATCATCGTCGACATACAGCGTCTCAGAGACGGAGGCAGCGGTGTAAAACGAACCGTCGACAAAAGGCTCACTCGTGCCGACGCTATTGCGTGCCTGAACAGTCCAGTAGTAGAGCCGATTAGCCGGTAAGGCCGTGTCATGCACGTAGGTCACCGCCGCGACCGCGACATCGATGTCGGGGCTGCCAAAGAACAGATCGTCGTCGACCAGGAGGTGATAGTTGTCCGCCAGCTCGGCGGTCTCCCAGGTGAACGTGGGTGTCCAGCCTTCGCCAACAAGCTGGCCCTTCGTCGGCGAGGTCAGCTCAAAGACACGCGGCGGCGGGCTGCCGCCGTAGAGGTGGGTCAGCACCCAAACGTCACCGCTGCCCATTGTGGGGCGGTCGCGGGTTCCGAGCCGGTACTGCCATCGCTTCCGGTACGGCCAAAGCACGGTGATTGTTCGTGAACCCGTGCTGAAGGCGAACTGGTCATAATGCATGACCGAGTCAAAGTCGTACGGACCATTTGTGATCGCGCTGGGGACGATCGCGAACTGGCTGGCGAATCCCTGTTCAATGTTCTCGACGTTGATTCGAACGTAGTTGTCCCGATCGATACGGGACTGCTCATGCCACATGCCGAGGGCGTGAAAGAGCTCGTGAACCATGACCCACTTTCGATGCCAGCTTTCTATTCCGATGGTTTGCTCACCGCCGCTCATGCCGACAGCGGAGGAGTAGTTGTAGCCGCCGTCGAAGTCGAGGATCCGTATGTAGTTTGGCTCGGCGGTGTACTCAACGAACTGAATGTCGGCAACGGCAGAGATCTCGGCCATCGCTTCGAGCATAGCCTGCTGATTTTCCGGGGTCACGCTGGCGTCGAAGACGTAGAACACGGTGCTGTTAGGCCACAAGTTCGGCGAGTAGGCTGCCTTCATAGCCTCTGGCGGGATTTTCGTGCCGCACCAGTGGGTCCGCATTGTCTGTCGGCGAAGGCCAGCGAAACCGTCCAATTCCTGGGCATTCGCGGCCCCGAGAAAACAGGACACGCCAATCGCCGGCACACTGCAAATCCACAAGCGTCGTTTCCACTTCATGACAACACCATTGCGGGGTAGGTCCACTTCGCCCCTGTTTGACTGACGGCAACTCGTCCGACCTGCATCGTACAGAAAAAGGCCCATATTTTTCAATGCCGCGCCAGCGTGTTTACGCCCGTTTCGAGCAGCCGGATGCCGATCGACGGTCGGTCTTGATCGTTTGGCCGGGCCACCTCATGGCCACGGCGCACCGGTCTTCGTCTGCGTTTGGGTGGATCGTCTCGCAATGCCGTGTTCTAATCGAACCATTGGCATCGATGGTTATGCACGTGAGCCACGCTATAGACACCGGCAACATCAGAGTTGGAGGCAGGTCAGCCTCGATGTACAAAACGCTGCCGTCCGAGCGTTGGGCCAATGCCGATTAAGCGCTCAAGTACCTGCCGTCCGCCGCGGCGGACCGCCGCCAGTCCCGCCGCACCCCGGCCGAGACCCAAGTCGACGAGCGAGTTGAGAAGGCAGTTGCCGAGTTGCGAAAACTGGACGACACCCGCTTCAGCCCTACCCGCGCATCGCGCGGCGGCGGTCCAGTTCTTTTAGGAAACGCTTGCGCATGCGAATCGCGTCTGGGGTGACCTCGACGAGTTCGTCGTCTTCGATGAACTCCAGGGCCATTTCGAGGGGCATGTCCCGTGGGGGCCTGAGCACTACGGTCTTGTCGGCCGAAGCGGCACGGATGTTGGTCATCTTCTTGGCACGACAAACGTTGACCTCGAGGTCGTTATCGCGGCAGTGTTCGCCGACGATCTGCCCCGCGTAGACCTGCGTGCCTGGGCCTACGAATAAATCGCCGCGGTCCGCCAGATTGTTCAGGGCATAGGGGGTTACCTGGCCGGGCTCGTTGGCGATCATGACGCCGTTTTGCCGGCCTGGAATGTCGCCCCGGAAGAACTCATACTCGTAGAAGTTGTGGTGGAGGATCGCGGTGCCGTTGGTGGCGGTGAGCATCCGGTTTCGCAACCCGATCAGACCGCGGGCCGGAATCGTGAATTCCAACATGGTGGAGTCCCCGCGCGACTCCATCGCCTTGCAGATGCCGCGCCGCCCACCCATCATTTCCATAACGGTTCCGACGTGCTGGCACGGCACATCGATCATGCAAAGCTCGATCGGTTCAGTCTTCTTGCCGCTGAGTTCGCGGTAGATCACTTTCGGTTTGCCCACCGCCAGCTCGAACCCCTCACGCCGCATGTTCTCGATCAAGACGGATAGGTGCAGCAGGCCGCGGCCGGAGATGAGAAACTCGTCCGGCGTTTGGCCCGGCTCCACCCGCAACGCCACGTTGCTCTGCATCTCCTTATCGAGTCGATCGCGCAAATGTCGCGATGTAACGAAGTTGCCCGACCGCCCGGTGAAGGGGGAGTTATTCACCCGAAACGTCATGTGGAGCGTCGGCTCGTCGATGCGGATGATGGGAAGCGGCTTAGGATTCTCGAGGCTCGCGATGGTGTTGCCTATGTCCACCGTTTCGAGACCGACCACGGCGCAAATATCGCCAGCCGACACTTCCGCCACTTTCTTTCGCCCCAGCCCGTCAAAAGCCAACAGCTCGGCGACCCGGTCCTTACGCTGCGTGCCGTCTCGGTGAATGACGGTTACGTCATGGCCGGCGCGGATCGTGCCCGCAAAAACACGTCCGATGCCAATGCGGCCGACGTAATCGCTGTAGTCCAGTGTGGTGATGAGCATCTGAAGCGGCGCGTCGGGTTGAACGTCGGGCGGTGGGACGTGCTCGATGATCCTGTCAAACAGGGCAAAAATGTCGGCAGGGTGTTGGGTCGGGTCCATTGTGGCGTATCCGCGTGTGGCCGACGTGTACACCGTGGGAAACTCGAGGGCCGCGTCGTCGGCGCCAAGCTCGATGAACAGATCAAGCACCTCGTCGAGCACACTGTCGGGCCGGGCGTCGGATCGATCGATCTTGTTGATCACCACCACCGGTCGTAGGCCGTTCTCGAACGCCTTGCGCAACACAAACCGCGTCTGAGGCATCGGCCCCTCGAACGCGTCGACCAGCAACAGACAACCGTCGGCCATCTTCAGGACCCGCTCGACCTCACCACCGAAATCCGCATGACCGGGCGTGTCGATGAGGTTGATTTTCGTGCCCTTGTAGGTGATGGCAATGTTCTTGGACAGAATCGTGATCCCCCGCTCGCGTTCGAGGTCGTTGGAATCGAGGATGCGCTCCCCGGCTACCTGCGACTCGCGAAACTGACCGCACTGGCGGAGCATCTGATCGACCAACGTGGTTTTGCCATGGTCGACGTGAGCAATAATGGCGATGTTGCGAATTCTGGCATTCTTCATGGTCCGTGCTCTCGTTTCACGATTGCCCGCGGGCGATCTCGCAGCGCCCGGTCGTCGCGATTGAGCAAACGCCGGTGCCCCATCTACGTCCCGTTTGCTCGGTGTCACCTTCGTATCTTATACGATGGGGCAAAGATCGTAGACCCGGCCTCGGAAAGGGTGGCCGACGAATCGGTCCTGAGAATGCACTGGGACGGAACCTGGCCGATCATCTGGTGACCCCACCACTCCCCCGATCATCGGCTCCCCCACCTCCAAAGAGTCTGTCGGTTTAATGCCAGCCGCGTTGAGTGGCGGCATGTCGTTGGACCTC
>CAYOQG010000253.1:0-8717 GCA_964405925.1 uncultured Phycisphaeraceae bacterium
GGTTTGTACATACTCCGGGACCCTATACAAGGGGTCCCTGGCCACCTGCAGCTCTATCCGTTTTAGAATCCGAGCCGTCACCCATTGGCCAAACAGCTGCGCGTACTCCTCGTTTGTTTTTTCCTCTTTGATGGTCATGGGACGTAGTGTAGCCGTCGTCGCCTTCTGTTGCAAAGAAAATAATAAAAGCTTCAGTGTAAAGACGACCAAGTAGAAACAAGTGAAATCCACATCGACTGGGTCATCTTGTGGCATATCGTACGCTTTAGCTGGTGTCGGAACGCGGCAAACGTGCTTGAAGCACCTGTGATGGGTGATAACGTAGTGATTCCACATGCGAAGCCAGTCGAGGCAGCCATAATCCGCGTCGACGCGGCGAGTATGGCAAATACCTCGGCGGAACAACCCTTGGCGTCGCGCTCCACGTTCGGCGCTGGGCGGACCGACGGATTCGCGATTGCGTCCGCAGTCTGCGGGATAACGGGCATTGTCCCGTTCGTGACTCAGGTTATCGGGTTAGTTTGCGGGGTTGTTGGTCTCGTCCGGATTCGGCGGGCTCGCCGACGAGGTCGACCCGTACGCGGTGTCGGATGGGCCATCACCGGCATCACCAGCAGTGGTTTCGTCTTACTTTGTTGGCTGGCTGTCTTCGTCGGCCTAAGCCTCGTCAGCTCCACCTTCGCCAACACCGCTGAATCCCTCGGGAAAGTCCTGCCTACCGGCCCCTAAGCCCATACTCTCGCGTCCGCACAAGCAACATGGCAGTCGCACCTGAATGCGCAATCGCGTTTTCGAGCCCGAGAATGAGGGTTAACCCGTCCTCCTGAAACCATCTGAGCTAGCCCGACCTGCATTTCACCCGCGCCAATCACGTCCTGCACAATCAGATCCGGTTGCCCTGGCACAAGAAAGGCATGGGATCAAAAAGGCTTGTGTGGAAACAAAAAAGTCGATTAAATACTTGACGCACGGACGCGCAGGTGCTACATTGCACCGAACACATTCCTAACATTGTGAGGTGGATGATGGATCGGCAACAGATCGGGATGAAGCTGACTCTGGAAGCGCTGGGGATTCCTTTCAGGCTTGACACGTTCAATGATCGCTTGATTCTGCAAAAGGCGATTTACCTCGCTCAGGCGGGGGGAATTCAGCTTGGCTACAGCTACCGCTGGTATCTGCGTGGGCCATACTCAACTGGGCTGACTCGCGACGCGTTTTCGGTTAAGGCGGAGATCGCTGGCGGGGACGACGAGTCGGACGGCTGGAATCTGGACGACGGGTCGATACGGCATGCGCAGCGCGTACGCGGGCTCGTCGGTGGTGATCGCACGCCGGAACAGGCGGAACGCCTCGAACTGCTTGCATCGGTCCATTACGTTGTCACCCGCAGGCACAACCCACCAAGGGCGATCGCCCAAATCGTGGAGGCTCTTAAGCATCTCGGGAAACAGGTCGACGAGGACGGAGTTTCCGAAGGTCTGAAGGCCCTTAAAAAATATGAGCTCATCCCAGAAACGTCCGTCTGACACTGTCGTCGTCGACTCCATCCATGGCGACATCCACCTTACCTCCCAAGAGCGGCAAATCATTGACACTGCGTCATTCCAGAGGTTGCGACATCTCAAGCAGCTTGGCATGGCGCAGATTGCTTACCCAAGTGCTACGCATACCCGGTTTGCGCACAGCCTGGGCGTTCTTGCGGTAATGGAGAAGGTCGTCCATGTTGCGAAAGAAGCGCTGAAGCTCTCGGACGAGGAATGTGATGATGTTCGTCTGGCAGGATTACTGCACGATATTGGACACTATCCCTACTCGCATCTGATGGAGAAGCTGCCTAAGGTGCGTCTGACTGAAGAACTTGTCGGAAGCGGGGGCCCGACAACGATCGATGCCAGCGCAGAGCCTTATCCCAACCATGAGGAAGTTGGCGAGCTCATACTGACATCTCAGCAGGATCTGATGCAGGCCATCGGTGGCACCGAACGCGCCCAGAGGATCGCAGACTTGTTCCGCGGGAACCTGGCGGACAAACTGTATCTCAGCAAGCTTGTTCACAGCAGCCTGGATGTCGATCGGCTTGACTACCTGCTTCGTGACGCCCACGCCACGGGCGTTCCCTATGGCCTGATTGACCTCAACTATCTGCTCAACAGTCTGCGCGTGAGTCCGTCTGGTCTTCTAGGTGTCTCGGACAAGGCACTTCCGGCCGCGGAACAATGCTTGTTCGCCCGTTTCTTCATGTATCGAGCCGTGTACTATCACAAGACGATCTATGGGATGGAGGAGGCATGCAGGCAGCTTCTACGGAGGCTGCAAGCCTCGCGCAGCGCAGGCCTCGCTAGCGACGGCAGCGCCATTCGCGAGATTGTGACATCGAAGAAGTTGACCCATTTCACTGATGCATATGTAGACAGCATCGTCTTCGAAGCCTCGACTCACCAAGACGAAGAAATAAGAGCTCTCGCCACGTCGATACTCGGGCGCAAACCTCCGAAACTGCTCAAAGAGGTTCCCGTTCTGGTCGAGAGTGGGCAAGAGTATCACGCGGGAACCGTGTTCAAGCAGCGCTGCCTGCTTTGCCTTCAAGAGTTGGCGAACAAATTCAGCATCCCTCTCGGCCGATTCCTCTTCTGTGAAACGAAGCCTCTCCAATTGGAGCAACGAGGGACTCGCCTTAGCGAGGCAGAGGCACGCGAAATCCAACCCGAAGAGAGGGAGGAGTTGATCCGGGTTTTTCGGGCGGATAACGAAGAGCCTGAGTCGATCGTGAATTTGATCTTCAGCATTGCAAGTGTCTGCTCGAATCACGTCTTTCAGACCTACCGGCTGTACGTTGTTCAGAGCTTTCGTAGCGATGAACTCCCGCTTGACGAACTTCGGGCCGAAGTAGCGGACTGGGACCGGCCCGACACCTCGAAATGATAGTGGTTCCGGATGCTTCGCACCCCGACGGGTGCGCCTTGTCAGAACGCACAACTTCTGTCAGGCTGGGTGGCACGACCGGGGCCGCCCACCCGCAGGCTCGGTAACGCGGTCGGAGGCCGAAAATGAGGGTCGTGTTCCTAGCAGCCGGTGCCGGGGGGATGTATTGTGGGAGTTGTCTGCGCGACAACCGCGTGGCATCGACGTTGATGGCTCAGGGACGAGACGTCCTGCTTATCCCGCTCTACACCCCCATCAAGACGGACGAAGAGGACGTATCCCAATCAGAGGTCTACTATGGCGGGGTCAACGTCTACCTCGAGCAGAAATCGCGTCTGTTTCGCGCTTTGCCGCGTTGGCTGACCCATGTGCTGGACGCCCCAGCGTTGCTTCGCCGCGCGGCTCGCTCAACGGGGAACCTGACACCGAGCGAGATGGGCGCCCTGACGGTTTCGATCTTGAAAGGAGAGCATGGTGCCCAGCGACAGGAGCTTGTCAGACTGATCTCCGCCCTGCGCGGGCTCGAACCGGACGTGATCTGTCTTCCGAATCTCATGTTTGTCGGATTGGCACACAGGCTCAAAACCGAGCTTGGTGCGTCGGTTCTATGCACACTCACGGGCGAGGACTATTTCCTGGATCAGTTGCCGGACCCCTATCGGAGCGAGGCGCTCACTCTGATCGAGCAGCGCAGCCGCGACGTGAACGGTTTCGTCGCCCTGACCGAGTACTACGCATCCCACGCGGCAGCACACTTTACCCTCCCGGCGGATCGCATGCATGTCGTGCCGATGGGTGTGAGTGTCCACGACTTTGCCGGGCCCGCTACTCCGCCACCTGAGCACTTCACGATTGGCTACCTTGCCCGTGTGTCGCCTGAGAAGGGGCTATCAGAGTTGGCGGAAGCGTTCATTCTGTTACGCGAGGCGGGTCGACCGTGTCGACTTCGGGTAGCCGGGTACCTTGCGCCAACCGATCGTCTCTATCTTCAAGGCATCCAAACGAGGCTGGGCGGCAAGAACCTGACAGGCGATTTCGAATACGTGGGCGAGGTTGATCGCAAGGGTAAGCGTGCGTTCCTTCAGTCGTTACATGTTCTTACGGTGCCGACCGTTCACCCGGAGCCCAAGGGAATTTACGTTCTTGAGGCGATGGCAGCCGGCGTACCGGTCGTGAAGCCGCACCACGGCTCGTTTCCCGAGCTGATCGAGGCGACGGGCGGTGGTTTGTTGTATGATCCTTTGGATCGGCAGGCGCTCGCGGACCAGATCGCCCGGTTGATGGACGATCCGGATTTGCGCCGACGGCTGGCCCAGCTCGGACGAGCTGCCGTACGCGCGTCATTTAGCCAAGAGGTAATGGCTGAGCGGACCTGGCAGGTGTGTGAACGGTACGGTCCTCGGGTACGCTCATAACGGACCTGTGTCGAGGTCGGATCGAACCGCGCGACGCGTAGTCTGGATGCTCCGTCGGCCCCGGCTGTCAACTGTCATACTGGTGAGATGATCGATCGTGCATACGACCCTTTCCGCTGAATCGATACAGAAGAGCTTTCCGACTCGAAGTGGTGCACTTGTTGTGCTTCGTGACGTCTCTTTGACGTTGAACTCGGGCGAGTCCGTCGCAATCATGGGCCCGTCCGGCTCGGGCAAGAGTACGTTGCTCAACATTCTGGGTACCTTGGAAGCCCCGAGCGACGGTCTCGTTTCGATTGAAGGCTCTGATCCATTCGCGCTCTCCGAGCGCGAGCTTGCTCGCTTTCGCAACCAGCGCATAGGATTCGTCTTTCAGGACCATCATTTACTACCGCAGTGCTCGGTGTTGGAGAATGTCCTGCTGCCCACACTGGCCGGATACGGCCAAGGCGACGGGCTCGAGCGGGCTCGCTGCCTGATCGATCGAGTGGGACTATCAGAGAGGTTGGAGCATCGACCGGCTGAACTCTCGGGCGGTGAACGCCAACGCGTCGCTATCGCCCGCGCGCTGATCAACAAACCCGCTTTGCTGCTGGCGGATGAACCCACGGGGAATCTCGACGGTCGAACGGCTGACAGCGTGGCCGGGTTGCTGACCGAAGTCTACCGCGACGAGGCCGCTGCGCTCATCGTGGTGACGCATAGCCATGATCTGGCCCGGCGCTTCGGGGCGCAGAGGCGTTTGGAAGAGGGTACGCTGGTTGAATCCTGAGCGGAGCCGTCGGTTGGATCTGCGAACCTTTCATCGCCGAAGCCTCTCCTACCACTGGCGGACGAATCTTGCCGTCGTGCTTGGTGTCACAGTCGCGGCAGCCGCCCTGACCGGTGCCTTGATCGTGGGAGATTCCATGCGGGGGAGCCTGCGGGAGACCGCCCTCGGCCGGCTGGGCCGCGTGGACTTCGTCCTGCAATCTCATCGCTTCTTTCGAGAGGATCTCGCCCAGGCGCTCACGACGAGAAACACCACCACGGCAGCCCCGGTGATCCTACTCAACGGAGCCGCCACCCATGCCGATAGCCGGGCCCGTGCGAACCGCGTCAGCATCATCGGCGCCGACGAACGATTCTGGAGCATGAAGGGGCCGCGGGCTACGTTCACCGCTCCCGTCATCGCCGGCCAATCGGTGATCATCAACGAACCTCTCGCGGGCGAGCTCGGTGCACAAGTCGGTGACGACGTTCTCATCCGTCTGGGCAAGCCCACAGCCATCTCGCCCGAGACTCTGTTGGGTCGCCGCGATGACACAACGTCGACACTGCGATTGACCGTTCAACGCATTATCCCCGCCGAGGATCTGGGTGGTTTCAGCCTCCGCCCCCGACAATACCAGCCATACAATGCCTACATTCCCCTGGCGACGATGCAGCGGGCATTGGACATGCGAGGGCGGGCCAATGCCATCCTGGTCGCTCGCGACAACACGGGCGATCAGTCTTACGATGAGTCGCTCGATCGACTCCGACAGACACTCCGGGCATCCGCGACCCTGGAAGACCTGGGACTGACGTTGCGGATCGATGAGAAACGTGGATATGTATCGCTGGAAAGCAGCTCCATGCTGATCGAGCCCGCGGTCGAAGAGGCTGCGATGGCTGCGGCCGATCATCTCCCACTGATGGCGTCGCCCGTTCTTTCCTACCTCGCCAACGATATCGTCAAGCTCCCGGTGGACGAGGACGCGGGGGGCATTCCCTACTCGATCGTGGCCGCGGGCACTTGGACCTCACCCGGGTTTCGCAAGGACCCGCCGGATTCCATCAATCCGCCCACCTACTACTCGCCGTCCTCGTCGCTTCTCCCCCGCCGAATAAAAGACCCTCTGGTATTGAACCAATGGGCGGCGGCTGATCTCGGCGCGAAAGTCGGCGATCGTGTCGCATTGACCTATTACGTCACCGGCGACTTCGGACGGCTTGAAACCCGTTCAGCCGAGTTCGAGGTCACCGCCGTCGTGAGCATCTCCGGGTGGGCGGGCGATCCCGGCCTGGTTCCAACATACCCGGGCGTGACCGACGTGGAGAACATGGCCGACTGGGACCCGCCGTTCCCCGTCGATTTCAAGCGGATTCGTGACAAGGATGAAGCCTACTGGGATCAGTACCGCACGACACCCAAAGGATTTGTCGATCTACAGGTGGGGGAGCGCTTGTGGGCGAAGGGTAACGAACGCTTCGGGCGCTACACGTCGATCCGGCTTGTTCCACCCGAGGCGAGCGCAACGCCCGGAACTGCCACCACGGCCCAAGCGGCGCCGGTGTTCGAGAAGGCGCTGCTCGAGCGACTCGATCTGAGCCGAGTCGGCCTTGCCTTCCAACCCGTGCGCGAGCAGCTTCGGGCAGCCAGCGCCGGCACAACCGATTTTGGCGGGCTCTTCATCGGTTTCAGCTTCTTTCTGATCATTTCAGCAGCCATGCTGGTGGCACTTCTCTTTCGGCTCGGTGTGGAGCGACGATCGAGCGAGATTGGGTTGCTTCTCGCGGCCGGGTTCTCGCCCCGTTCGGTCACCTGGCTGCTGATTGCACAAGGCGCCGTGCTCGCCGGGGTCGGCAGCGTGATTGGCATCTTTGTGGCACTTGGTTACGCCTGGTTTATGCTCGCGGGTCTGCGTTCGTGGTGGGCGGAGGCGGTCAACGCACCGTTCCTCCGCCTTCATGCTTCTTTGCTGAGCTTTGTCATTGGATTCGTAGGCAGCTTCCTCGTTGCCTCAATCTCGATTGCCTGGTCGGTTAGAGGCATGACACGGTACTCCGCACGTTCGCTCCTTGCCGGAGCCGTCGCGGCGGGCCGAGGGTTTATGGTCTCGCGCGGTGGCCGGGGCGCGACGATCACCGCCTGCGTCGCATTCGTTGCGGCAGCCGGATGTGCCATCCTCCCTGCATTGACCGATGTGATTGCGGAGGCGCCGGCATTCTTTATCAGTGGCGCTGCCATGTTGGTGGGGTGTTTGGCTCTTTTTACGCGACAGCTCCAGCACCAACACAGCGGGATCATACACGACCCCGGTGGATCGGCGTTTGTCAGGCTTGGTCTTCGGAACGCTCGCCGCCAACGAGGCCGGAGCATATTGACCGCCGGGCTGATCGCTTCGGCTACCTTCCTCATCTCAGCGATCGGGGCCTTTCACCTGGACGCCGATATCGACGTACAAGACCGCCAGTCCCCAACAGGCGGTTTCGCTTTATTCGCCGAATCCACGACACCGCTGCTGCATGATCCCAACACGCCCGAGGGGCGGGAGTCGCTCAACATCGCCCCTGACGCCAGTGAGGCACTCGCAGAAACCGAGATTACATCGTTCCGTTTTCGACCCGGGGACGAATCCGGGTGTCTGAATCTGTATCGCCCGACAAAGCCGCGAATCATCGGGGCAACCGACGCCATGATTCAACGCGGGGGGTTTCGCTTCTCGTCCGTTATGGCGGAGTCCAATGATGAAAAAGACAACCCTTGGACACTGCTGAACCGCTCGTTCGACGACGGTGCCATTCCCGTGATCGGCGACGAGGCGGCCGTCAAATGGCAGCTTCACCTAGCCCTGGGTCAGGACCTGATCATCCAGGACGACCACGGGGATGATGTGCGTCTCCGCTTTGTTGCATTGCTTTCGGGAAGCGTGCTTCAGGACGAGCTGATTGTGGCGGAGTCCCGTTTCAAAAGATCCTTTCCGTCCGTCAGCGGTTACGGGTTCTTCCTGATTGATACCCGTGCCGACAATGCCTCCGAAGTCGAGAGCGTTCTCGAACGTGAGCTGGCTCCCTTCGGTCTTGACGTGGGATCGACGTCTGCCCGTCTGGCTGAATACCACGCCGTCCAGAATACGTATTTGTCCACCTTCCAGACGCTAGGTGGATTCGGTTTGATTCTCGGTACTGTAGGATTGGCGGCGGTGTTGTTGCGGAACGCGTGGGAGCGCCGCGGCGAATTGGCGTTGATGCGGGCTCTTGGCTTCTCGCGGGCTGCAATCGGGTGGGTCGTGCTTGCGGAGAACGTGGTCGTGTTGTTGGTGGGACTGGCAGCCGGGGTCTTATCCGCCGCTCTTGCGATCGCTCCACACATCGCAGCTCGCCCGGAATCGATTCCCTGGCTTTCCTTGGGGCTGACGCTTATCGGGGTGCTGGCTGCGGGGGTATGTACCGGTTTGATGGCCGTGATTCCGACCCTGCGGACCCCGCTCCTGTCCGCACTCAGGGCGGAATGATCGCAGCATCGCTGCTCCCAGGTTGCCAGATCGCGTGCTGGTCTGGGCGGTGTGGAGGGTGGCCGCCCCTTGACTCGGCAGACCTCCGCTTCGCGGGATGGTCGCTTCGCGACCGGCG
>CAYOQG010000254.1:0-8643 GCA_964405925.1 uncultured Phycisphaeraceae bacterium
CTCGGAGCTTCGTTTCCAACTCTGCGCCTGAAAACGACTTATTCAGGGACGACTATGTAAGCGCCATCCCTCGTGGGTGGCGCTTTTTCATTTGAGAAGACAACCGATGGGTCAACGACCCATCCTGTGAGATTCCATGCCGGCACCCGTGGTGGTTTCCGTCGCGGGTGCCTCTGCGTTCAGTCTCTCACCTGGATGTCCGGGCAGGCAGACGCAACGCTCGGTTCTTCAGGGGTGCGGTTCGGATTGCCACAGCAGTTGGGTGAGGCGGATCGTGCATCCGAGATGGCCGCTGCCAAGCGTCAAGTCTGACGCCGGCGAATCATGGCGAGTGCAGCCAGCCCCAGTAGGGCACACACACTCGGTTCCGGGACTCGTGCGAACACAATGGTGTCAATGATCTCCGTTTCAGTTCCGCTATCCATGATCGTCATCCCAATGGGGACATCACTGATCACGCCGAGGAAGTGACCTAGTCCTCCAGGGCCGGTCCAGCTCCGTGTTGTGAGCTCCGATGTTTGCTCGATGTCGAATATGGTGACCGTCGTGCCTCCACCGAATATGACGCCGACCGCGCGCGCCGGATCGACGAGGTCCGCGATGATCCAGTTTCGCGGTCCCGCCGAATCGAAGGGGCCAGCCATCAAGTTGAAACCGCCGATCGGGTTTCCGGTTATTGCCAGAAAGGGCTCTGGAGAGAAGAACTCAACGCCTTGATCAGTGTAGTTGAAGTCGGGCGTGATCTCGACCCCAAAGTAACTCGGCGTGCCATCAGGAAGCGTCTCGAAGTCGATGCCGTGCACCTCACCTGCGGCCTCCCGGAATTCGTCGTAGTCCTCGAACCAAGTAAATGCAGTGGTTGCCGCGACGGGCTTTAGATGGAAAACGAGAACGCTTGCTGCCAGCGTAATTCTGACGGGGTTCATCATGGTTCCTCCAGCAAGTCTTCAACGGTTGTGGACATGGTCCAAACGCCTAATGCTATGACCTGCCCAAGAGTCCATTCAAGGCCTGGGTGCAACCGTTCGCTCCGACCGCCATGGCTGCCTGGGTTGCGGGCTACCAGGGGGTGGGTTAACGACCGAAACGCGAGATTCCAATGTCTGGCCGTGTGCGCGACCCTATGGCCAGCGAACGTGGATGCGATGTTTCATTGCCTGCTTGTGTTGGACCGGGACCCGGTTTAAGGATGGCCCGTTGTGGCACAGTGACGCCGTCGACATCGGTGTTTCTTTGAGCCGATCAGCTCGTTGGTCGCATACTGCACGATCGCAGATCACGTCATACCCCCTCAGTTTGGCTCGTTGCCGCCAGGCGCGGCCACATCGTCCTGGGAAGCGATGCGGCCGCGCCGCTGGAGGAACCCAACAGGCGATCTCGCTCACAACGGTACAGGTTCGTGTGCAAGACCGTTGGCACTAACTCATGGAGTGCCCTGGGCTCCTCCAGCCACGGTGGAAGGTCCCCACACTTCGGGGCCGGAAGATGGTCAATACTATCCGCGACTATGGTTTCCCGCGCCCGCAACAGATTATTGCACGTCGCCGACAATGATCAGGGCAGACACGTACTCTGCCACGGGAATCGGCGTGTAGTCGCAGTCTGTCACGAAGGTCTGGTTCGAGTCGACATCGAACCCAATCTCGTACGTTCCCGCTGCATCGCTTGGGACGTAAAGCGCTAAGGTGCCCCCGTAGTAGACCTCTCCGCCATCCTCCATGCATAGACCCGTGGTTGTGGTCGAGCCAAAGCGAAGCATCAATGGGACGGTGCTTACGTCGACAGCGCAGATTGGGTTGAATTCCGGTGGCAGAACAAAATCTGGACGGGCTATCGACTGAAAAGCAAAGTCGCACATCGCCTCGCATGTTCCGTCTGGACAGTCGGCATCGCTGTCGCAGTCCAACCATTCACGGGCACCCCCGAGGCACATGCTCCGACAAGTAGATCCTGGGCCGAAAGTGCCCTCGCAATGGGCATCGTCCGAACACAGCTCAACAGCGTGTGTGAGCGGATCGCCAAGTCCACTCGCATATCCGGTCTGACCATCGATCCTAACCTGCCACGTTTTCACCAGTCCGGGGTGCATGTCGTGCATCTGCACTTCAAGGAACACCGTGCGTCCGCCACCCCTGAGGAGGACTACGTTGCCGAAGATCGAGTGGGGGCCGGTTGCCCCCACGGGCGTGAGCGCGAGCACCAATGCCGCCGGCTCGGATTGGCAGTTCTCGTCACAGCCGTCGCCAGGAGCGGTCCCTCCATCGTCGCACTCCTCGCCTGCAGTCTCGTTGACCGTGCCGTCCCCACACATCGCGACCGTGCAGTCGCTGTCACAAGTGGCAGATTCGCCACCGTCATCACACTGCTCGCCTTCTTCGCGGACTCCATTGCCGCAGCCCACTACCATAGGCGGGACGACAATGTCAGTTATGCGGCTGTCCGGAACTAAGTTCACCGCGTTGGCAACACTGCTGGATGCCCCGTCCCGGTCCGTCGCGGTATCCGCTGCGTCTGTCACGTCAACTGGATGTGTTGCCGCCCGGGCTGAGTCATCCGCCGGGAGGTCGACTGTCTCGGCGAGCATGGGGAAGACGCCGTACCCAATGGCCAGGGCGAAGACGGTCCCTGCTCCTACAAGAGATGAAGTCTTCATGTCTTTCTCCCACTCCCGTACTTCTCTTGCCAAGGATGCCAGGAGGGTACATCCTTGGCTGTGTTACTGCTAACAAGAATCACGTAGCTTGGGCGGCTCCGCCTTGTCCGTGCGGTCGTCTATTGGACTCCAATGGACCGCGTCGTTACCGCGGCACAATACCGGGTGGAGCCATCCGCGTCTCTCAGTAAAGATGCTTCTGTTGGCGTGTTGGATGCGGAGGAGCACGAGCCTCGACTGGCGTAGGGTAGTTGTACCAAAAGGAGCCTCGTGTGTACGCTTGGCGATATACGCTGGAGGCAATGCTAAGGAGGCGGCACATCGGCGCTGGTCCCTGAAGCCTCCGCTGTTTTGAGTTCCTCTTCAAGGTCATCGTCGTGCGGCCTCCGATTCACGCACCGCAGCTATGTGCCATCGACTGACACCTTTTGTCATGACACACACTCGCGTCCACCCTTGTACAGACGTGCGTTGGCCCGACCCGGGTTGATCTGTTCCGATGAGCGCGATTTCACCGGGTCGGGTTGGAAAGCACGCGTCTGCGCGAACACTGTGGTCGGGCGACTTGCGGAATGCGTTTGAGTGATGAGAGGAGCAACGGGTGGAGCCTTATCCCGGCAGCGACCGGCGGGCGCAGTAGCGGATTGCCGTGGCTGCGGGGTGCGATACCGGTCGGCCGCGACGCCGCACAGCGAACAGCCTTCTCCCGGGTCCCACAGGCGGCCAGGACGCTTCGAGCAGACCAGGTGTCCGAGACCACAAGACGAAGCCGGATATCACCATAACCTGTTGCTAGAAAAGACCTTAGAGAATGGTTGGGTGAGTTAGTTCTATCCTGCTGAAGGCGCCAGGTATAATGGTTATCGGGCGTGCGTGCGTCAGCTCGCCCAGCATTTGCGGATGCGGAACGGGAGGGATCTCAGCGCACGTCGCGTCAGCGCGTGTCAGTCTAGGGGTAGTGGGCACGGTGAGCGCCCGCGTTGCCACTAGCGGTGGTGGGACACGAGGGATCTCAGAATAGGAGGTACAAAATGAAACGCACTTTTGGACGGCTTGCGGTATCCGGGTTGTGTCTTCTCTTCACAGTGGGGTGCGAGTTACCCGGAACCGCCGGACTCGGGTACGACTCCGCGATTGCGTTCGGTGTAGAATGGGGCGCGAAGGGCGGGGCCCAGAGTAAGAACGGTGTTGGGCTCGATCGCATGCGCGTCGATGAGGAGGATCGACATTTCTTCGATCTAATCTGCACGTTGGTCGTAGGTGACACCGTGAGCGGCCGGTGATTCTGATGGAGGCTGGGAGCATGTTGTCGTCAACTCATGGCGCTGTCACATCGGCCCGGTGCGGTTCCCCACGTGTTTCTCGTGGGGACCCGATTAACTCCGGCGATGCTTTGCGGGGGCACGGGAGATGGAGTGGGACACAACGGAGTGCAAGGAAAAGGAACTCAGAAGTGAAACGCCTAATTGGAGGCAACTAGTGTCGGACGCCGTCTGGGATGCAGGCGGTGTGGACAAACTCAAGAAGAACCGGGAGAGCCAAGATCACAGGCTAGTGCGGGAGGTCGAGAACCTGCTGGCGACCCTTGTCCTCACCTGGGTTGCCCGCAATAACGGTCAGTACTCGGGAATCAGGGTCAAAGAAGAAAAGTACGTCCCGCGCGTGGTGTGCAAACTCAAGAGCGAGCTTCGTAGACTGGCCAAGGTGAGATGCAACTCTGGAACAAGGCACGCGTGGTTCCTTGATGCGATACAGACCTGGTGCGCACGCACACTCTGGGAGAAGCAGGGGTATTACATCGCAGACGACGTGCCGGTCGACAGGGATGTCGATGTCTCGCGGGTTAAAGCGAAAAACGCGGACACGGAGGCGGACGAAGACTTCGAGGGGTGCTTCGCTGACGATCCCGACATAACGGGGTTGCCCGAGTATGCGGCGCTTTACGTGCTGCTTGCTCCCTTGGATTGCACACCCGACGAGGTGGATTCTCTGCTTGATGCGCGCGGGAGGTTTGACGTCAGGGAGATTCGGTATAAGCTGGGGTGTACACTGCGGGAAGCACGCGAGACCGCGTCCTATCTTGATGCGGCCTTGGCCGATTTCAAAAGGAGGGTCGCAAAAGTGAGACAAATGGTTCCGCGGGCGTTTCGGAATATTTACCGCCGACTAGCCGAGCTTCCGCAGCTAGATAGGCTGGCGGAGGTCGAGCTTCGGGGGGAGCTGTTTGACTTGGCTCGTGGGCTGCTTGCCAGTTTCGGTCGCGAGAATCTCTATGGGCGCGGGGTTCTCCCCTTGGATAGACCCCAGTTCGAATACTCGGTCGATCTGCTGCTCGACGAACACAGAGGTTCGGCGCCCGGTGAATATCGCGCGGTGGTTGAGCGTTCAATGCAGGCAGTCGTGAACATCCGCGAGGCCTTGGAAGCCGGTGACGTCGGTCGCGCATTCAGGTATGCGCCTATCCTTATGTGGAACGCAGCTCAGATGCAGGACCGGGTTAGCGCGGCATATCCACAGTTGCTGCTGGCCTACGGGTACACGCTGAGATTGGCAGGGCAGGGGCAAGAGTACATCCGGTTCCACAAGGAACTCGTTCGTTTGTGCGATGCAATTGTTCGCCGCGTTGGGAGGGATGTTCTCGACAAGCCACCAGAACTCGAGCGTGGAGAAACGTTGCGCCGCGTCAGGACTTACGCGGGCATGAACGAGATCGTCGGGCTGTTCTACTTTGAGTTTTCATCGCCTGCAGAGGAACGCTTCTTGGTCAAGGACTACAAGGGGCTGGCATCTCTGCCAAGGCGGATTACACAGGTCTTAGACGATGATCCGAAGGCGGAATTCGTAACCGAAGAGCTCCTTGTGGTATGTGCCCATCTGGTGCGCGCGGCCTACAACCTTCATCGCGGCGCCAAGGAACCGGCTGAAAAGCGACGGTGGAGAACCGAGAGAGATACCCGACGCGATGAGCTGGGCGCTCTGATCAATAATTACTTCTTCGATCCAGACCGGGGCCACCCGTGTCCGCAGCGTCTGATTGAAGCCGCCGAAAACGCTGGTGAGGGGGCCGCGCCCAACCGCACACTTGACATCATCGAGGAGCTGCTCCGAGAACAACGAGCCAAAGACGTACTGGCTGCGCTGCGTGCCGAGCGGAAGGCTGCAATGCCAGCCATGGGGCCGCTGTAAAGACGTGTTCCTGTCGCGGCACGTTTGTCCTGATCCTCTCACGGAGAGACTGGCGGTCTAGAATCATGCCTTCGCGTAGGCACGAATGACATCGCATGGTTTGAAGTATCATCGCGTACACAGGAGCCGGGACGAGGGCGCGGGATGCGCGCGTGAGTGCAGAGTACTTGCCCGTCCACTCATGCCTCCCCGGACAGGCGCTTGCGATCTGGACTCTCCCCACAATGCTTACTGAGTTATCGCGTCGTGGCCGTTGAAGGGCTCGTCGTCGTCGACGCCGAAGATATCGAGCCACTTGTCTGTCTCGTTTGGTGAGACGATCTCGGGTTTCTCATCTGGTTGGGTTGAGCTTGTGGGCGTTGGCGAGGCTTGCTGAGGAGGAAACAGCTCAGCGATGAAGGCGGCCGCGTCGGTCGTCTGACAGCGACGATGTCTCGCCGCATGGCGAATAGCCGTATCGCTGGACACCACCCGGGCCATCGTGGGCTGCTCCGCCTGTTTGATCATTGCCACGATGACGTCATCCGCAGTGGCGGGGCCGCTGAACTTCACAGCCATGTAACTTGATGTCATCTGCTTGGCCAATCCGCCGGCTGGAACCGGCCCATCAAAGACCAGCGTAACGACGGCGTTATGCTCTTGGACCCAGCGTTCGAGGATCTTGACGAGGGTTTCGCGGCCAACGGCGGGCAGTGGGGCGTGGGCACGCATGGCGTACAGCAGATTGTTTCCGTCAATGATAATGTGCTCCGGCATCGTTCGCTGCTGCGCTTTGCCTCGATGGACTGTGTTCGGTGGCGGTGCTCAGAGCCTGTGCCGTCCAACGCCCCGACGCCTCGCAAACGCCAAGACCTCTGGTCCGAAGTCTTGCCAAGAGGATGGTAGTATCGCAGACAGCGTGGATCGTGGCCATTATCGCGATCTCCACCGCTTGGCTGTGCCCCATACGGTTAGATTAGGGCCTCGGCGCGAATACTTGTGCCCGCGTGCATTGCGCAGGGTAGCGATGGTTCTTCCGGTTTCTACCAGGGATGGTGTTGCCAGGTGGCCTATGCGTCTGGTAATCTATCGGCGCGATCGGGGCCGTAGCTCAGCTGGGAGAGCGTCTGGTTTGCAACCAGAAGGTCGGCGGTTCGAGCCCGCTCGGCTCCATTCGCGAAACTTTATTCTCACAGTATCTTATGCCGCTTTGGGTCTTAGCGGAAACACCTAGCGCCAGCTCTTCAGACAACCGTGCCGCCCCAGACGGTAGATCTGGCCGCGAATACGATTCGCGCGCAGTCCGTGTCTTGGAGTCGCACACGCCATCTCCGGTTGCCCGTTTGAGTCTGCGCGAGGCGTGCCCCCTGCACGAGGGCTTTTTCTGATGGACGGATCCGGGATGATGCAGAGCAGCACAGCGCATGATCAGGGGAACGCCGAAGCTGAGTCGACGCGGGCCTCAGCGCGGACTCGATTCTGGTTTATTACATATTCCCAGCGCCAATGATGCCGCTTCGGCTGTGAATGACGCCGACAACGACGCTTCGTGCGGTGGGCCTCGGGGACTCTGTGGGCTGATCAGCCCAAGTACATTTACCTTCCTAGTTGGGCGTCTGATGACCCTCCGTTTCGTCAGCCTCCGCAAAACTCGGCGTAGTCACCGGGCCCTGAGAAGATGACATGTCTCACCTGAGGAGTACGTGCAGCGAGCTGGACTACCCTGGTTGGTGAGAACGCTATCGGGTTTCCTGGCCGAGCTTTCCGTGACGGGGTGCGGGAAATGCCACGTTGAGTCCTTGCCCTCTTCCGAGTTGTAGTGCGGAGTCTGTTGGGGAGTTGTCTGCCGTTCCTCATCCGGTAGTGTTCGCTTGAGCACGTTCATGTCCACTGGTGCCCTTATCGATTTGCGATAGGGACTAAATGCCGTGTCATGACCTGCGGAGCGGGGCGCCGATGGGGTACGATTTTTTCTTTTATGGTACTTCAGGCACTTAACGTCCGAGGATCCAGAACCGCAGTTGATGCGAACCACACTCATCCAGGCTGCCGAGATCATGACAGCATCGTGTCGCCTTCTGACGGGATTTGCAGCAGGATGCGCGACCTTCGCCGGCCGACCAGTTTGTGTTGGCGAGCCGGACCTGACGCTTCAAGACGTGACCAGCTCCGGACAAAAACATCTTGTTTCCTTGGTCGTTGACAGTAAAATGTCTGGCTGGCTTCGTGGGCGGTCCAACCGTCACTCTGGCGGACAACGACAGGACGCGTGAATCGTCGAAGGATGATTCCCGACAGTCTGTAGGAGTACAAAGAATGTTGAGAAACGGTATCGCGATAGCAGCGTTTTTTGCGGTCGTGGCAATGGACGCGCAGGGCACCGCTCTCGCCGGGCAGGATCGGCTCGCGGCCACGGACCTCTTCAATTTCGAGATGGCCCAAGACCCACAAATCTCACCGGATGGATCAACCATCGTCTATGTTCGCCAGTTCTGTGATGTGATGGCCGACCAACGCTACTCGAACCTGTGGAGTGTCAGTTATGACGGGTCAAGTCATCGCCCTCTCACCAGTGGGCCGCAGCACGACGGCTCACCGCGATGGTCCCCGGACGGTACGCGGCTTTTATACGTCTCCGACAAGGACGGCTCACCGCAAATTTATCTGCGGTGGATGGATACGGGGCAGACGGCGAAGCTCACCAGCCTCCAGCACCCGCCCAGCGGAATCGGCTGGTCGCCCGACGGGAAGATGATTTCCTTCAGTAGCTTCGTTCCATCCGAGCCCCGGGTGATTGCCCAGATGCCCAAGGCTCCACCCAAGTC
>CAYOQG010000255.1:0-8625 GCA_964405925.1 uncultured Phycisphaeraceae bacterium
CGGTAGGGATGCGGACGAGCTCCTCGAACAGATATTCTCCTACCAGGGCTGCATGCCACGCGGTCCCGCAACCGCTCAGAATGATTCGTTTGGCTCTGGTCAGCTCCCGCGTGCAATCGACGAGTCCGCCAAGGTGCACTGCCCCCTCGCGCAAATCGACCCGCCCTCGCAGGCAGTCCCGAAGCGACGTCGGCTGCTCGCAGATCTCCTTGAGCATGAAGTGCTCGTAACCCCCCAGCTCGATCTGCTCGAGCGACCACTCGATTTCCTCGATGTCCTTGGTGACGGGGATCGCGTCAAGCGTGGTCAGGCGATACGCAGTCGGCGTGATGCGGGCGATCTCGCCGTCCCCCAGATAGACCACCTGCTTAGTGTGGGCGAGGATAGCCGCGGCATCCGATGCCAGGAGATGCTCGTTTTGATTCACTCCGATGATAAGCGGGCTGCCCTTTCGGGCTGCGACCACGACATCCGGCTCTTCCGCGCAAACCACGGCGATCCCATACGTGCCGGAGACCTCGTGCAGGGCCTGGCGAACCGCCTGTTCCAAGTCGCCCTCGTAGAACCGTCCAACGAGCTGGGCGATTACTTCCGTGTCCGTCTCGCTTCGAAAGACCACACCTTCGCGTTCCAGGTAGGTTCGCAGGGCACGGTCGTTTTCGATAATGCCATTGTGAATGACCGCGATCTTGCCGGAGCTGTCGGTGTGCGGATGGGCGTTGACGTCGTTCGGGGCTCCGTGTGTCGCCCACCGTGTGTGGCCCAGACCGGTCGTCTGCAGGGCGTCAAAGTCGACCATCTGCTCGAGGACGGAGATGCGGCCTGCCGTCTTGGTCACCTCGACCGTGCCCGGTGCAACGAGGGCAACGCCGGCAGAGTCATACCCGCGGTATTCTAACCGACGGAGTCCCTCGATGAGGATCGGTATCGCGGGTCTTCGGCCAACGTAGCCAATGATGCCACACATTTGTTGCCCCTATTGAACCCTGACGGATTCGCTGTCTGCTCACCGTGACGGCGTTCACGCCCCGAACACCTCCTAGCCGGCTCCGCGATCGACCACCTGTTGGCTATTCGCGCTGCGACTGCCCGATCGTTGCCGCGGATCTCGGTGTGCGAGCACGCCCAGGTCCAGGAGCCGACATGGCATTAGGATTATCGGCGCGTTTGCGCTGGGAGGCAAAAGCGTCCAGGGCCCCCAGCGGTCGAAAACCGCCTCGCGGGTCCGGATATTGATTCACGCCAACGACGCTTGCCCCGATTGTCTTATAATACGAAGCCAGTCAGAGCCATGACGGACCTTTTTGACGAACAACGCCGAAAACACCGACACCAAGCCGAACCTCTGGCGGTGCGGATGCGCCCTCGCAACCTCGACGAATTCGTCGGGCAGCGAAGCTTTCTAGCTGAGGGGAAGCTGCTACGGCGGACGCTCGAGGCCGATCGCATTACCAGTGCGCTCTTCTATGGCCCGCCGGGTACCGGTAAGACCACGCTGGCGATGATCATCGCCAATATGACCAAGGCCCACTTCGAGCAGATTCACGCGGGATCAGCCGGGGTCAAGGAGATGCGTGAGATCCTCAGGCACGCCCACGACCGGCTCGAAACCACCGGACAGCGGACCATCCTGTTTGTCGATGAGCTGCATCGGTTCCATCGCGGCCAGCAAGACGTTCTCCTCAACGACGTCGAGCACGGAGTCGTGATCCTCATCGGTGCGACCACGGAAAACCCGTTCTTTACGGTGAATTCCCCGTTGATCTCCCGCAGTCAGATCTACCAGTTTGAACCGCTCTCCAACGACGACATCAAGTCGCTCTTGAACCGAGCCGTGAGCGACACGGAGCGGGGCTTAGCCGCCTACAACGTTGTCCTCGAACGCGACGCCGCCGATCATCTGGCTGTGACTTCTGACGGCGACGCCCGACGAGCTTTGACGGCTTTGGAGATCGCGGTTCTATCGCAGGTGGACCCGGCGAAGCAGCACCAGCGGATCGCAGTGAATCTCAACACGGCCGTTGAATCCATCCAGCGTAAAGCACTCGACTATGACATCGCCGGAGATGCCCATTACGACGCGATCAGTGCGATGATCAAGTCCATCCGGGGCAGCGATCCCGATGCGGCTGTCTATTGGCTCGCCCGCATGTTGGAGAGTGGAGAGGATCCTCGGTTCATCGCCAGACGGATCGTGATCGCCGCGGCTGAGGATATCGGAAACGCGGACCCACAGGGCTTGGTGATCGCCCAGGCGGCTGCGGATGCTACACAATTCATCGGGCTGCCGGAATGCCAATTGCCACTTGCCCAGGCGGCCATCTATTTGGCCTGCGCCCCAAAGTCGAACGCTTCGGCTGTGGCTATCTGGAGCGCTGCGAAGGATGTACGAGAAGGTCGCACGGTTCTCGTGCCAAAACACCTGCGGTCGACAGGATATGTCGGTGCCCCCAGGCTTGGCTCGGGCGAGGGATATGTTTATCCTCATGAGGTTGAAGAGGGTGTAGTCCCGCAGGACTATGGAGTGGACAAGGTTTATTACACTCCAACGGGCCGTGGGGCCGAAGCACTATTGCGGAAGTATTTGGAACAGGTGCGCGGTCGAGCGGCCAATGAGTCCGCGACTTAAACACTAGTGTTCCGTCACGCTCGGGTTTGTGGGGAGACTTTCGCCGCGGGTGGAAGCTAAGAGGTAGCTGGATATTGCACGGGGTTTGTACCCGGTGATCCGCGCCGCCCATGAGGGCGGCGTTACTGTCGAGAATGGTGCCCCACCCGCTAACGCACCCGCGAGACTACGTGTGACGATGCGCTAGAACGACCGCTTGCGAGCGATCGAGTTGTCTGCAAAGAAAGAGTTACGCCAGCGGCTCCGTAAGGTTCTGGCCGAGATCCCGCCTGACCAGATCGAACCGATGTCCCTTCGGGTATGCCATCATCTGTTCGAGCAGCCAGAGTACGTCAAAGCTGAAGTGATTATGGTGTTTCTGTCCCTGCCGACCGAGGTGGACACTTCAGCCATGGTGCTTCGGGCGTGGCAGGATCGAAAGCGGGTGTTGGCTCCGAAGGTAAGCTGGAGCCAGCGTCGGATGATGCCCGTCGAGATCCGATCGCTCACCGATGACCTTACGGTTTCGCAAATCGGGATCCGCGAGCCGGTCTCCGGGATTCCATTCCCAATCTCCATGATTGACTTGGTGATCGTTCCCGGCCTGGGTTTCGATGAATACGGTCATCGGCTGGGTCGCGGCCGAGGATTCTACGATCGCTTTCTCGCACACCCTGAGTTTCGAGGCGTCGCCTGTGCGGTTGCGTTTGAGGTGCAGATGACACCGTCGGTCCCCGTCGGTCCGCTCGACCAGCACGTCCATATGCTGGTGACGGACGAGATCGTCCGGCGATTCAAGTCGTAGAAACCATTACCAGGTTTGAGAAGCTCCGCGAGCTTCTGAGTCGTATTCCTATCGGTTGTCTGGGCCTCCGCGCGGGTTCCCGACAACGTCGGTTCCCGTCTCAGTTGGCGGCTCAGGTCCAGCCCACCGTTGCTTCATGCGGGGCGTGGACGGTTCTCGTATGTCACGAAATCTCCGCCCGAGCCCGGACCGAGGGCGCGCGCACCGCAGTTATCGGTCTCCGAGAAGCCGCCGTGGCGCCGTAGACGCGACCGTCAACGAGCGTGGCCTTATCCCTACCGCTTCCCGCAACTGCATCATCCAAGAAGTCGATAAAGAGGACGATGGGCTGGAAATAGTGTCTGAATGTAATTCTCGACTCAGGACAAGCACATGGGGTTCTGGGATTGGATTTTTGGCAAACCCGCGCGGGATGAGTCTGTGACACCGCCGCGTCGTCAGGGGGAGGGCGAAATACGAGCAGGCGCCGACGATTCGGTTGTGGCGGTTTTGGACGCACCCAAGCGAGCCTCAGACAACCGGGACAAGGCTGCGAGGCAGTGGTGGAATCCGGAAGAGCCGACACTTACCGAGATTGCCCTGGTCAACAGACCCGAGCTATCGGTCGAAGCAAGGGCCTTGGAAAACCTGTTGGTCTCCCATTTCGATGGCCACAATCTGACGCTACCCCCGCTGCTGCAGGTGGCGGAGCGCGTGCGTCCCAGGCTCAGCGATCGGGATTGCGATTTCGGGAAGATCGCGACAGAGTTGGGGGAAGATCAGGTCATCGCCGCGGCTGTGCTTCGGATGGCCAACTCACCGCTGTATCGCGGGCTCAACAAGATCACCGCGTTGCGGCCGGCGGTCGCCCGGCTGGGTACGCGGGCTCTGAAAACCTTGCTGATGCACGAGTCGTTGCGAGCGGCCATGTTTTATGGGAAAGGCGGGAGCCGCGAACTGGCTGCGTACATCTGGCGTCAATCTCTGGCCAATGGATATATCATGCGGGGGTTGTCGAAGTTCACGCGGACGGACCCGGAGAACGCCTTCCTGGTCGGGTTGCTGCACGACATCGGGAATGTGATCGTGCTTCGCGTAGCCTGTGAAGAGAAACCGCGGATGCACTACGAGGTCGACCAGGATACGTTCATCTACCTTTGTCACGAGTGTCATCAGGAGTTCGGGGAGCTGATCGCAGATGCGTGGTCTTTGCCGCCGGACCTCAAGGCGATCATCTGCGACCACCACACCTACCCCGAACCTGACGATCCGCTCCGGCGGATGCGGCTTCAGTTGCTGCTGTCCGACATGATCTGCTCCCTTTTGGGCTACACGCCCTATCGGCCCTACAGGCTTCTTGATTCGCCCGCCTTGAAAGACCTGCGGATTCCGATCGACGACAGATTCGCAGCCTTCCTCGACGATCTGCCCGACAGAGTCGACGACATGGTCTCGGCACTATAGCGCTTCGCTAGAGCGGTTCTCGAAAATGCGTGCCCCAGCACCCCCCTGTAATCCCCCCTTGCCAAGGGGGGAAAGAGGGGGGTCGACCGGTCCACGAAAACGGGATTCGCTCTAGAATTGCGAATGGCGAATAGCGAATTCAGAGCCGCAACTGTGACGGAGTGTTACGCGGGTCCAAGTCCCAAACGCGAGATGAAAACAGAAACGTCGAGACGTCCAGGCCTCGAAACCTGCAGATTTCGGAGCATCGGTACGTGGAAATCGGTACCGCCCACGATATGTGTGGCATTGGTCCGCGGTCAGGCAGACCGCCAGTTTGAGGTCCATGAAGAAGTAACACTTGGGCCAAAGACCCATCCTACGATTCTTCCCTACCTGACCCGCAGACTTCAGCGCCCGGATACGCGCGGCGGAGGCACTCATTCATCGCCCCACAGAGGGAGGACGGCGATACGCAGAGGCGAGCAGGGCAATAGAGAAAGGCCACCGGATAGCGGGTACGCGTTTCACGTCCCCCTTACCAGTGGCCTTTCGGGCTTCTAAGCCGTTTTTCGGCGTAATCGTGGCCTAGTAGCGGTCTCGGCGTCCACCGCCGCCATAACCCCCACGACCACCGCCGCCACCACCACCGGAGCGTGGTGCCCGGGGTCTGGCTTCGTTCACCGTCAGGGTCCGATTGCCGTGCTGCTGGCCGTTCAATGCCTCGATGGCTGCGTCAGCGTCTGCGTCAGACTCCATCTCTACAAACCCGAACCCCTTGCTTCGACCGGTTGCTCGGTCGCTGATGACTTCAGCGCTGATGACCGTTCCGTGTGGAGCCAGCAGCGCCTCCAAATCCGAGCTGCTGACATCGTAGCCGAGGTTCCCAACATACAGTTTCTTGCCCATCGCAATCTCCTGTCGATGGCATGTTCGACCCGCGCTTTTACTTTCAGGGTCGTCTCTGAAAGCGGCCGACGTTCTGGCCAAGAAGGTAGGAAGGCGATTCTGGCAATCTGATCCGGACTTGGGTTACCAACGTCACGTGCGTGCCTTGTTCGACAAACCAACCGCTAGGAGTGTACAACAAACCCGGCAGCAGTCAATCCTGATCTACATGAAAAACTCTTTTTCGCCCTTTCTGGGCAGAAAACGGTCCCGGACAGCCAGCGATCTTCGAGATGCTCGTTTGGGGACCGGGTAGTGCCCCGGCGGGATCGGGCCCCGATACGTCGCCGACGAGCCCTGACGCCACATCAGGGCGCCGGGGGAACAGAGCTTTCCCGCGTCTGCGGGACCGGCCCCGCAGAAAATGCCTATCGGGAACCTGGGACTGGGGACACACTGTGCAACACTCGGGCCGTCGCCCACCTGGTCCATGGTCCACCCCGGTGTGGGGGTCTGTTCAGGGCGTCTTGCAGGAGCGATACCTCAGTCCGGTAGTTGTTCCCCGGCTGCATGGATATCTCTGTTATGGTCACACGGGCCTCTCCCTCTGCGCCTGTCGTGGCCCTGTACGTCCCGACACCGGGGTCGAGCCCGCCACGATTGTCGGGTCCGCTGCTGTCCCCATTCATGATACCGACATCGGGCATTTCGGGGTGCGTTTGGTCGAAGGGATCATCAACATCCCAGACTTCGAAATAAACCGTCTCGCCGGGGACCGCCGGGACCACCGTAGCCACGAGGTCGACCTCCCGCTCGTACTCAGGGTGCTCGTCGTTGGGCTCGAGCTTTCCGGGGAAGATCTTTCTTCCACCATTGTTGGGACAACCGCCCAAAGGGGCGTTGTCCGGATGTGCTTGGGCCCGCTCCCAGGTTAGCGAGACCACGCCGCATCAGTTGACCCGGAACGCAACCCCGCTTCCCAGGGCATCGTTACGTACGTTTGTGGCTGTCCCGTGCATATCGATCCAGGAATCGCCGCTGGCGGTCAGCGAGCTGTAGTCCACGATCTGATCCAGAACCCTGTACGTTCCGCCAGGATACGGACCGCTGGCGAAGTCGTCGTGCAGGGCGTTGACGTGCATATTGCCCGAAGAGGTGGTCCCGTTCGGTGACCAGACGCGATAGCCTATCGTGTCGTCGTTTGGCGATGTGTAACCTGTGTACGTGGGCCATTCCCGGCTGAGTTAGTAGACCCGCACCCAAACACAGCCCTACCCCTGCGTGACGATGACGCGCTTGACCCGACTTAACGTTCGGAAAGCCCGCGTCCGCGCTGCCTACGAAGGCCATCGTGGGACCTCCAGCCGTCCCGGCGCAAGTACGCACGGTCAACCCCGACGGGTATTGCATCGTGTCGACGCTTGCTACGTGGCCCAGACATCTATTCCGGATCACGACCCCGGATCCTGATCATCACTTCCCCTAAGTTTCCTTCCGCGCCCGATGGCGTATTGACCATTTTCACATTGGCGCTAAGACTTGGGGATCCACGCGCTCTGGGGATCTTCCATGGAACGGAGCCGGTATGACCTGGTACGGCACATTGCATGAGGAGAGCGCCCTACTCGGTCCACGAGGTGACCGGCAGATCCGTAACATACAGGGCGGCGCAATCTTCGACTGACTTGCGGATACGGCGTGCCTAGAATCAGGATGGAGTCAAATGCGACACTCGTTTGCCTTGGAGCAAGTCATGTGTCTCGTTGTAGTCACAACTCCCGAACCCCGTGAGATTGCGGCGTGCCGCAAGGAATTGGAGGAGTCGTATGGAGAGTTTCGCACACCTTATCTTAGGGCACTGGTGAGACACGATGGTTGGCTATTACCCGATCAACTAGGCCCACCCGGTCCGTTCAACGTGGGAGATCAAATCGGGGCCGGGTTCATCCATGCGAATCAAGATTCCATCGGAGTCGGGTACATGGCTTGGGCATTTGACGTCGTGGCGTACGGCGATGCCGACCTTGTGTGCCGAGCAATGTACGTCCCTGCGGCGGACCGAAAAACCTTCTTTGCAGGGCGCCCAGTCGACGCTGCGATGCGCGTGCTAAGGAGAAGCTGCGTCACCCGCAAACGTATCGTTCAGTGTTTTCCTTTTCTCGACAAATGGCTCGCAGATTCACAGGACCGGGACCGGGTTTATTATAAGGTAGGAGGTCCGGGGGAGAGGCGGAAGACGGACGGTCAACAGCGCCCTGTCTATCATGCAACCCGTCTACAACGCGCTCCCTCCACGTCTGTCAGTCCGGAGCCAATGACCCCAGTGGTCGTGGTTGAAACACCTCCCGAGTCAGCAACTCTGATTACGCGCTGCTGGAAAGATTCCCGCGAAGACGAGTGGCAGGCGTCGGTAGACCACGATGGGTGGCGGTTGCCTGCCCCCCCGGGTCGACTAATGTCGTTCGACCCCGGCGATACGATCGAGCGCGGTTTCGTTCATGGGTATCGCCACAAGACTGGGGACAGAGCGGCCGCATGGGCATTCGAAACCGTGGCATATGGACAAGATGACTTAGCTTGTCGTGCAATGTACATTCCCGATGCGGATCAAGGGGATCCTTTCACATGCGCTCAGATACGGGCGAGGATTGAGCAACTCGCTTCCTGTGCATGGACGACCCGGTCCGCCGTCGCTCAGTGGTTCCCATTCCTCGACCCGTGGCTGATCAGAGCACAAGTGCGGAGTCGTAAATCCGCATGAGACGATGTGGCCGGGTGTCAGAATTGCGACATCGTCGGCTCTGCACTGCGATCCGTGCCCCGCCGCCGTCGCCGGCGACGCAGCGGGGCCGCGATCACACGCTCGATTTGACCTTGGCGGAGTTCCCACCTGACGCCCGGG
>CAYOQG010000256.1:0-8611 GCA_964405925.1 uncultured Phycisphaeraceae bacterium
AATTTTCTTGAGGATCTCGCCAACCGATGTCGTAACGGTCTCGTGTCGCCGGCGCATCTTGGCTCGCGTGACTGTGGGCCTCCGAACGCCTAACGTTGGGGTCTCCACGAAGAAGACAGCCTCCATTGCTGCGGCTTGGTCGTGGTTACACAGAGCGGTCAGCACGACACCCGGGCGCGACTTCTTCATCTGTATCGGCACCGCATAGACGTCGAGTGCACCCTCGCCGAGAAGCCGCTCCATGCAATGGCCTATCATCTCCGGGGTGGCATCGTCCAGATTGGCTTCCAGCACGGTGACAGAGTCGGTTTCCGCGTTTTCAGCGGTCTGTCCCAGCATGACCCGCAGAACGTTCGGTAATCGCTGCCCCTCACGCGTTCCGGCTCCATATCCGATCGAGCGAAGGGTCATCGGTGGAAGCGGACCGAACTCGTCCGCCAGGGTCGTCAGCAAAGCGGCGGCCGTCGGTGTGATCAGCTCGCCGGTTTCCTCGTTTTCAGCCAGCGGGACGCCCCTCAGAAGCTCGGCCGTCGCCGGTGCGGGCACCGGCATCACACCGTGATCGCAGGTGACGGCACCCGACCCCGTGGGAATGGGCGAGCAGACAACGCGCTCAACATCGAGCAGGTCCAGACCCAGCACGGTCCCGACGACGTCGAGCATGGCGTCAACGGCGCCGACTTCGTGAAAGTGGACTTTCTCGACCGTCGTGCCGTGGACCTTCGCCTCAGCCTCGGCCAGTCGTTCAAAGACACCTACAGCCTTCTCTTTGACGGACGGCGTCAGCATCGAGCGATCGAGAATCTCGACTACATGCTTCAGGTGCCGATGGGGTTGCGGTGTGTGCTTATCAAGTTCGACAAGAAACCGTGTGGCAGCGAAACCCTGCTTGCTCACGCGTTTGATCGAGAGTGAATACCCGCCAGCGTCGAGTGCCCGAAGACCCTCGCTCACCTTATCTGCGTCTGCACCGGCATCGATCAGCGATGCAACGATCATGTCACCGCCGGCGCCGCTGAAACAATCAAAATAGGCTAGATTCATGGTGCGGGCCACTCCCTTGTCCCGATCCTCATCGGGCGGGTGCACACTGACCGCATACCGTACCAGTTGCCCTCTACGAACCTGCTCCTTATGATCTTATAGCCCCAATGGCAGCTCTTGACTAGCGAGAGGTCCGTGACGTCATCAGCAGGACAGCCCGAACGACAGCACGTCGCCGGCGACCAGCCGTGCCTCTTTTGTGACTACAACCTGCGGACGCTGTCAGCCGAGGCGAATTGTCCGGAGTGCGGGAATCCCGTATCCGAGACGCTGCGAATTGCCCAACTTGGCACGACAGATCCCCAGTGGGTCAGACTTGTCTATGACGATCTCGGAACGATGCTTGGCACGGGAGTTCCGGCGGGGCTCTTTGTCCCGGCCTTGTGGGCCCTTGCGGTCCTCGGATCCCCCTTCCACTACGTCGCTGTTCCCGGCATCATCATTGGAGGACTCGCCGGCATCCTGCATCTGCCTGCCATTTCCCAGTTCGTTCTTCACGCGTCCGAGGCCTCGCCGACCCGAGGGCGGCGCTGGAGCTGGGTGCCCTGGTATTGCACGCTGCTGGTCTTTGCCGCCATCCCACTGGGCATACTCGGTCTACCGCGATTCTGGGGAATCCTCGCGATGGCCCTGGGTGCGGCGCTGATTCCGCTCTATCCGGTGTTCGTGGCCGGGTCTGTCGAGGGGCTGGCCCGCCTCGTGGGTCAACCGGGTCTGGTCCAACTCGCCCGGATCATTCGATGGAACGCAATTGGGGTCAGCGTGATGATCCTGGGGGGATATGGGCTGGGGATGCTTTATCCGATTCAACCGCTCTTGTGGCCCACCGTCGTGAGGTACGCTCTATCGGCAGTGTCGGTGGCCGTGGTGCCGATTGGGTTCGTCGTGCTGTCAGTACTGAGTGTCCTCCTCATGATCCCCCTTGGCAGGGCCCTACATCGGATACTGCAAGCCGTGGAATCGCACGATGACAAGCAGCCGTAGAATCACCGTCTCGACACCCCGTCACACCGACCTTGAGCGAGTCTGAGTGGATCTGCCGGCGCGGTTCTGAGGGTACAACCTGCGACTGCCGGCGGACGGGAAATTCCCTCCTTGAACGAGACTCCCGAAGTCCGAAATCGACAGATGCAATTACCGCCACACACCCAGCACAGACAATATTCCTCAGTCTGTCCGGCAGGCACAAAAACTGTGCCGAGGCCCGAGCCCCGGCACAGGATTTACGCGGTCTGTACGTGTAGTGGGATCGACTAGCCGGTCACCTGATATTTCCCGAAGCCCATCTTCTTGATGTTGGTCATCTTCGGGAGTGTGTTGCTCACCGCTTTTGTGATGTCCTTGGACTTGGTCTTGAACCCGGCCCTTACCACGCCGGTGCCGATCTCAGCAGGGCTCATGGGTGTCGAACGCTGTCTCAACACACGACCGATGTAGTCTCTCAGTGAACCCGCCCTGATCTTGCCCACGGCAGGACCTTTCTTTGCCTTGGCCCGTGGACGGGCCTTGACTTTGGGCTTCGCCCGCTTTTTGGTGGTGCGACGGGTTGGTGTAGCTTTCGTTGCAAGTCCCATTTCGCCAAGCGCACGCCCGACGGCGTCGATCTGTACATCCAGTGAGGCACGCTGTGTGAGGAGCGCACTGCGGTAGGCTTGCATCTCCCCGAGGAATCGGGGAGTCCCCAGACCGACGGACACACCCCTCCGAGCAACGCGTCCCTTCGGGCGTCCGACCCTCTTTGCGGAGACACGCTTGGGACGCCCGACCTTCGCCCTGGTCTTGCCCATTTTCTTGGCGGCCGTCTTCTTTCGCGATCCCATGCTATGGATGGTGTTTTTGTGCCGAGCGAGATGGGCAGGCATGCTGAACGTACGATCGCACTTTGGACATTTGTATTTACCCTTCGTCATTGTATACCTCCTTATGCAGGTAACACGTGTAGTCTTGCACCGCGCTGCGGGCAACTTAGTTGATTATGTGCCCCAGTGCAAGCCTCAATCTGTGTGTTTATGCGATAGCTCCGGCGATTGGGTCGCGTGACCCGCTGGTGTCCACGGACCCGAGAGCAGGACTGTCCAGTCGCGATGGACCTTTCCCCAACGATCAGTCCGAGGCCCAAAGGTGCAGGAGTCGCGTGATCGCCCCCACAAGTGGGACTCTCGCACCAGGCGCGCCTCGAGGGTGCGTAACTGCCAAAGCGGTGTGCGGCGTTCGCTCGTGTGAGTCGGTGCTACATATCTGTGAGTTGCGCAAACTGGGCTTTCTAGGGAATGGAGGAAGCATTCAGTGAATGGGCCTGCGGATCGCCGCAAATCGCCCATTCACTACGTCTAAAGCGGGTCCAGGCAGGTTCAAGCCGTTCTCGATTCTCGTCCATCCGCGGTGCTTCACAGACCAGACTGCACGGCTACTCTGCTTGCCCAGCTAACTTTCCTGCAGAGAACGGTGTCGCAAGGCCACCAGGAGACCCATAAGAAATACGATCGGAATGAAGGCCATCGACCCGCACATGCGCGCCCCGCTCGCCGAGACCGCACTGAGGTCATCCTCCTCTGCGGCTGTCGCCTCGACCGGCGGGTCGATCTCTGCGGTGTTCTCCTCGTTCTCTACCGCTACCGGAGCCGCCGCCGGCTCGTCGATACCCGGGATGTCATCCTCTACCGGAAGTGGGCACCCGTCTTCACCGACTCTCTGGTTCGGTGGTGTGGCTAGACACTGGTCCTCGCAATCACTGACACCGTCACCATCATTGTCCCGCTGGTCGCACGAGCAGCCATCGGCGTCGACTGAGGCCAATGGGGCTGTGTGGGCACAGATATCGAAGTTGTCCTCCACACCGTCCTGATCCTCATCAGCCGGCTCACCGAGGGTATCGCAATCGGGATTCGGCGTATGCTCGCAGAGCCCACCTACACAATCGTCAATTGTGCATGGATCGCCATCATCGCAGGCGCTGGCCAGCAGACACTCCACGCAACTGTCCCCGAACTCGTCGCAGATGTCATGGGGGCAGGGCAGCAAGCCTGACACGCAAACGCCGGCAAGACACGTCTCTTCGCCGTTGCAGAAGCGTCCATCGTCGCAATCACCGTTTGTCACACACTGGTCACAACGGTCCTCCTCCTCGTTGCAGGACTCCTCTGCCAAACACGGACTTGGACCAGCCGCACAACCGAGCTCGGCATCGCAGATCGACCCGCCCGTGCAGAACAGCCCGTCGTCGGGGCAGAGCTCGTTATCCGGGCTATAGAAGCATGCACCGAATTCACAGTGATCTCGAGTGCACGGCACGAAATCATCGCAATGGGCATCTTCGCGGCATTCAACGCATTCATCGCGTGATTCGCTGCAGTACTGCTCCGGGCACGGATCTGCTTCATCGGAAACGCAGACGCCGTCCGTGCATCGCTCGCTCCCGTTGCAGAACAGTCCGTCATCGCAATCGCCGTCCACTACGCATTCGGCGCAGAAGTCTTCTCCCTCGTCGCACAAGTACCATGGACAAGGGCTTAGCCCAGAGGCGCACTGACCGGCAATGCATTGCTCCACCCCGTTGCAGAACGATCCATCGTCACAGTGGCTGTCCGTCACGCAGCGGGCGCACACGCCCGTCTGCTCGTTGCACACTTGGCCTAGACAGGGGCTCATGCCAGGGGTGCAGTAACCCACGGCGCATCGCTCGCTTCCGTTGCAGAACAGTCCGTCATCGCAATCGCTGTCTGAATCACAGCCCAGGCACATATCTCCAATCTCATCACACCGCCCGAGCAGGCAAGGGGGTTGGCCCACGTTGCAGGACCCGCCACCGCATTGTTCGATTCCGTTGCAGAACGCGCCGTCGTCGCAGTCGACGTTCGTCCGACAGCAGTTTCCGCGTGGTTGACCACGACACACACCATCAGTGCAGACATCGCCGCTCGTGCAGGGGTCTCCGTCATTGCACCCGCCTATACGATTCGAGTACTCGCAGGCTCCCTCCTGGCAACGGTCGTTGGTGCAAGCATTCTGGTCGTCGCAGTGCTCGTTGGCCACGCACATCGGACAGGGTTCCGCGCCCAGGCACTCGGCGTCAGCGGTGAACAGACCTCCTTGCTGAGCACACTGGCTATTTGTTGTGACCGTGCACATCGGGTAAGGGAAGTCACTACAACAGCGTCCTGTTACCACGGGAATGTCCACGGTAATCATCGCTGGTGTCAGCACGAGCGGGGTGATCCGCACTCCTGCGTCGTTAATCACAAAAGACCCTTCAGATCGAAAGCCCACGACAAACGTACCGCCAGCGTCTGCCGACAGGTTGAGGATAAGCGTGCCCCCGTATCGGTCGCCAGCCAAGTCCAGGACGCTGTCCCACTCATCCCACGTAAACCCACCGTAGCGATAGTCGGGCCCGCTCGCGTCGATTCCGGCAATCACCATAAGCCCGCCGAAGACATACTCCGGGTGCAGTACGTCGATGAAACCGCCTGCGTATCGATCCGGCAACGTCAGCGGCTCGAGGAAACCGCTTGACCCGCTCGTGTAACCGGAGGAATCGATCTGCGCCTGGTACAGGTGCAGCCACTGCGGACCCCAGTCAGAGAGGCGCAGCTCCAACGTAACCTGCAAGCCATACTCATGGACGATGATCTCACGGCCTACGATCGTATGAGGTCCCGTGGCGTCGACGGGCACCAAAGCGACTTCGACTCCGTAGCCCGCCATCGGCGACGAGGCTGCGAACATCAGCACACAGCCAGTTATAATTCTGTAGCGATTCATGGCGATATCCTTTCTTGGTGGATGCACGGACCGGCATCCCAGCTATGGATGACCTATGATCAAGGCGCAGTCCGACGCCTCGAAGGGCGTTCCATCTAGTAAAGTCCCACCCAGTGTCATAACAATGACATTTCCCTGTGAGTCTGAGTTTAACTCGAGTGCATTTGCGATATCCCTGGACGCAAAACACAGCACCAGGTCGTCAATGCCGTCCCGCCGGCGGCGATGACACTCGCAAAGCTCGCCATCAAACGGGGTGGCGACGTCCCGAATGCTGTTCTTGGGCCTTCCGCGACGTTCGATCGGCCTGACAGCCCCACCGATACCGTCCGCTCGGGTCAAAACGGGGGACTTAGGATCAACCAAGGCTGGATCAAAAGACTCCGTCCCGATGAGGGCCATCACGACGACGCTGTTGCTTCGTGGATTGATCCGGTTGGGACACTGCCCAGGTTTGATGTCCAGGTGCACGATCAGAGGCCCGGGAACCTGATACTCATAGGCGCCTATGTCGACAATCGGCGGCATCCCGACTCCGGTGTCCGGTGTATCCGGATCGTCGACGAATCTCAGGTTGCCGGCCACGTCGGTCGTTATGTCATCGGGCACCGCGTCGTTGTCGCCAGCGTCGATACAGGGTGATCCGGGCGACAGTCTCAGATTGTCATCGTCCGTTCCGGGTAAGTCGTCAGGCCCATCGGCATCCACGAAAAGCGGGTCTTCACCGAAGTTGCCGACTCCGCCGAGAAGTCCCGTCCAGCCTTGAACGTTCGTGTAGCTGATAATGGGCGTATTCACGCCATCGTAGTCGAGATTGTGAATCTGGGCGGACTCGGTGAATCCCGTGCTGTCCATGTTCATCCAGAGAACACAATTGGTCAGCGTGAGAGCACTGCCTCCTTCGCTGAAAACAGCACCGCCGGTCAACGAGGCACGGTTTAATGCGAACGTGCAGTTCGTGAAGTCCGAAGATGCACGCAGGTTGTAGACGGCCCCGCCGTGGATCGCGGAATTGCCGGTGAACAGGCAGTTTGTATACCTCACACTTTCCGCCTTTGCGTGGTATACGCCGCCCGCGAAGTTGCGAGCGGAGTTTCCGCGGAATACGCAATCGAGGAATCTCGGAGTGCTCGCGCCACCTACGTAGCAAGCGCCACCTGCCCGCCACCCGTTTCCGGCAGAGGCATCGTTCTCAAGAAACTCGCACCGCATCACGACCGGAGCACCGCCAGCAAAGTATATGCCTCCGCCAACGTCTGCCCGATTTCGACGGAACATACAGTCCATGAGGGTAGGATTGCCCCACGAACCCATTCCGCCACCGCTGCCATTGAACCCATTCCTTTCAAAGATACACTCGACCACCCGAGGCGCGCCGTCATCCCTGTTCAGCATTCCCAGAAACCGGTTGTCCTCAAAAGTGCATCCGCGAACAAGCGGTGCACCGCCCGAGTTCCGTAGCCCCGAACTCACACCGGCTATCACGTGGAATCCATCGATGACCGTTCGCTGATCTGGATCAGTCAGCGTCACGACCACATTGCTGTTGTCGCCCCGCAATCCGTTGCCTCCCCCATCGTCGCCGTTGAGGTCACCGCTGAGCACCGTTATGTAATGCGCCGGATCGCGCTGGTTACGTGCCCTCTCACCCCGATGAGGATGCGCGTTGCCCAGAAAGCCACCGTAGAGCCCCGCCCCGCTTGCGAGGTTGAACGTTGCATCCCGGTCCCCGCTGCCCCGATCCGGTGTGTACGGGTGCTCACCGGCCGACGCGACCCACACCTCGTCACCGTCACAGACGAACTCCAACCCATCTTGAAGGTCCGTGAAGGCGTCGGCCCAGGTCGTGCCATCGTTGGCACCCTCGGCGTCCGCGTCGACACAGATGATTCTCCGCGCCGGCGGTACGCAATCGTCAAGGGCACCGTCACCATTGCAGTCCTCGCTCGTTCCGTCGGCCAAATCGCACGTATCCGGAACGCCGTTGAGGTTACAGTCCTCCGCCAGGCCCGATGCAATATCACAGTCGTCGGGGGAGCCGTTCCCGTTGCAGTCCGGGTTCGTGTACCACGTGAGATAAGAGAGGCTTACCCCGATGAATGACCCCGCAGGGCACCAGTCCGCGGCGATGCCTGGGGAAGGTATGATCCGCATGGACAACGCACCGTCGGCGACCAGGCTGTTGTAAAGCTCACCACTGACCCCGAGCGTTCCGGTGCTGAAGGGCTCCTCGCACCCGTTCGTGTCTCGCCAGTATTTCCGCCCCACCGAGACACCGTTGATCTCGACTTCGACGTACGCGTTCGCATAGGAGAGAGCCCCATGGGCCGTAAACTCTATGTCGGCGATGTCGGCACATGGCGGGACCCAGGGCAGCTCGTAAACGTGTACCACACGGTCACCCAGCGGAAAGTAGCGCCGCATGACGGACTGGAACCAGTATCTTTGCTCGCACGTGTCGAGTAATCCGTTCCAATTGCAATCGTCAGCTGTCCCGGTTGCGAGTTCGCACGTATCAGCCAGCCCGTTCCCGTTGCAGTCCATCCCGCACTCGTCGGGTATGCCGTCCTCGTCACAATCGACGCTCCCGCCGTTATCGAGATCACAGACGTCGGCGATCCCGTTTCCGTTGCAATCATTTCCACACTCGTCGGGGGCACCGTCCTCGTCGCAATCGACGCTGGTCCCGTCGAGGATATCACAACGATCCGTAACGCCGTTCCAGTTGCAGTCGGGCTCACAGGAGTCGCCGATCCCGTTGTTGTCGCAGTCGGTGAAGAACGGGGACTCATACGCTCCCATGTCC
>CAYOQG010000257.1:0-8572 GCA_964405925.1 uncultured Phycisphaeraceae bacterium
CCT
Source organism: uncultured Phycisphaeraceae bacterium (assembly GCA_964405925.1). GTDB lineage: Bacteria > Planctomycetota > Phycisphaerae > UBA1845 > UBA1845. The sequence continues at coordinate 4 of CAYOQG010000257.1, forward strand.
TACGCCAGCTTAGAAACGCCTCGTGGGCTCGCTGGCTGATCCGGTCGTATTCCGCCGGCGTCACCTGGTTGACGGACGCGACGGCCTTCCCGTCGATGGGCGAGATGGAATCGAGCTTTTCCCCACCCCCGATCCACTCGCCGCAAAAACCGCCAGGGTTGTTCGAATCGACTTCGAGTTTCCGCAGAAGATCTTGCATTGCCGTGTCCTGTCAAAAGAAGGAACAAATATCGCCTCGGATGCAGCATAATTCCTGCGAGCCGCGCGTCAACCCGAGCTAAACTGCGTAGGGCCGAGCTCAACTTGCAGAGACGTGTCCGGGTGGCGGCGCCTGAAGCAGCGTTGCAACAGATGCTTCCACCGGACCAAGACTCATCGGCAAACAAGCCTGGCTGCAACGTGGGGTCGGTTGCGCGACGATCACGGAGCCCGATAAGGCACTTGAAGTTGTGTCTCGGCCCGGATATCATACGTACTATGCGTACTGGACTAATCGCAGCCGCCCAGGCTTCCGAACGGTACGCGGTGGCCGACGTCGGCGAGATCGACGCCGGCTTAATGGGGTAAATAGGGGGACCGATGCGCGAACGGGTCAAACAGTCTTCCAACGATAAACCGTTACCGGTGAGCACAGAACCTGCGGAGCTTCCGCGCCGAAGGCGCAGCTTTCCACGGTGGCGTGCCCTTACCTTGTCACTTGTCTACGTCGTCTTCGCCATCCACATCATTCACTGGAGGATCACCGGCAAGACCCTCGCCCCCCTGGAGCTGAACGAGGTCATGTACACCCTCGAGGCGGGAATCATCACCGCGGGGTTTCTGTTCATGTGCTTTTTGGTGCTGGGCACGCTGCTTTTTGGACGCTTCTTCTGCTCCTGGGCGTGTCACATCATGGTCCTTCAGGATTTGTGCGCCTGGATTCTTCGCAAGCTGCACATTCGCCAAAAGCCCATTCGATCACGCCTTCTCCTTTGGGTGCCTGCTCTGACCGCTGTTTACATGTTCATCTGGCCGCAGATCCTCCGAGCGTGGCACAGCAAGAGCTTGCCGACCTTCCGGGTCCTGACCGATAAGGAAGGCTGGGCGTCGTTCGTCACCGACAACTTCTGGCGCAATCTCCCCAGCGCCCCTGTCATTATCCTGACTTTCTTGGTATGCGGCTTCTTGATCGTCTATCTGCTCGGATCGAGGACCTTCTGCACCTATGTGTGTCCTTATGGTTCGATCTTCGCCTTAGCCGATCGATTCAGCCCGGGACGTCTTCGCGTAAAGAAAGACAAGTGCCAGCAGTGCGGAACCTGTACCGCCGCCTGCACCAGCGGGATACGCGTTCACGAAGAGGTCAATCAACACGGCTTCATCGTCAACTCCGCTTGCTTGAAGTGCTTAGACTGCCTCTCCGTATGTCCTCAGGGAGCGTTGTCTTACAAATTCATGAAGCCGTCGCTGCTGAGGTCCGTGAAAAGCGGCGGACGCTTCGGCAGCTTGCCCTATGAATTCACGCTTCGTGAGGAGTTGCTCATCGCCGTCGTCTTCATTGTCGTCCTGTTGGCGTTTCGCGGTCTCTATAGCCGCGTTCCATTCCTGCTTTCTCTGGCATTGGGGGGGATCATCGGTTACTTCACAGCCGTCGTCATTCGACTCTTCAATAAGCCGGACGTCACCCTTGGAACACTCAAACTGAAGCAGCTTGGCCGACTGACAGGTTCCGGTCATGCTTATATCGGCTTCTTTGTAATCCTCACCGCGTTTGTGGCCCACAGCGCCTTCGTGCGCTACCACGAGTACAACGGACTTCGGCAGACTCGAGCATTGAAAGCGGTCTCCAGTGCAGACCGTCAGGAGACCCTCGCATTAACCGCCCTCAATCATCTGACCAAAGCTGACCGATGGGGACTCGTCGGAAATGTCCGGGTCGAACGCGACATCGCTTTCGTGGCTTCCCGTCTCGGGCGGTTTGACCAGGCTGAGACCTACGCCCGACGATACCTCAAGAGACACCCTGACGACATCGGGATCAACCTCGAGCTCGGGCGGGCCCTGCTCAATCAAAACCGGTTAGCCGAGGCGGAGCGTCTTTATAGCGATCTGGTTCTCCGTTGGGGTGGAGCAGAGGAGGTGCCGAGGGAGCTGGCCGGGGCCCATCACGCGCTCGGTGGGCTGCTTGCTCGGCGAGGTGACTTCGAGACCGCAGTCTACGCCTTTCGTGCAGCCCTCGAACTCGAGCCCGACCGAGGATACATCTACGCCGAGCTTGGAGGTGTCCTGGCAGAGCTGGGGCGTTTTGACGAGGCCATTTCGAGCCTACAAAAGGCAGTTGACCTCGAACCGGACTTGGCTGACGCCCACTACAACTTGGGTACGATTCTTGCCCACCTCGGTAGACCAAGCGAAGCCATCCCGTCCTATGAACGGGCTCTCGCGCTGAATCCCGGCAACGCCCCACTGTATAACAACCTCGGCTTCGCCCTCATGCAAACAGGACAGGTCGAGGCGGCGAAGCAGCATTTCGAGCAGGCCATCAACATCGATCCCAACAACGCCGATGCCCACTTCAACCTCGGAGCAATCCTCGCGTCCGAGCACAATCCCGACAAAGCCTCGGAGCACTACGCAATCGCCGCCAAGCTCGACCCACGCTACGCCGACCTCATCGTCGACCAACACTCGGACTAGCTCATCATCTGGAAGGCCATTCGGATTGCGCACTTCGTTTCTCCAATAACTGTCTGTATCCGCCTGTTGTGGACTCCCACTGGACGATGGCAACCGCATCCACTATCACGCCGGCATGGATACACAGAATCTTGTCGAGGCAGCCGTCGAGGTCGCTGAGAAAGTGCCGCTCGTGACGAACCCCGCCGGGGTCATGGCGGTGCTGCTAGCCGTCCTGGCTGTGATTTTCTGGCTGGCTCAGCATCCGCTCATCGGGCGGTTTTTCAAGGTCGTCCCGGCTCTAGTCTTCTGCTACTTCGTTCCCACGACCCTGACTACGCTCGGCGTGATCCCGGCTGAGTCGCCGCTTTACGATTGGATCAAGTCGTTTGTTCTCCCCGCCGCCCTCTTGCTGTTGATCCTGTCGCTCGATGTCCCCGGCATCCTGCGACTCGGACCCAAGGCGGTCATCATGTTGCTCGCCGGTACAACGGGTGTGGTAATCGGCGGGCCCATCGCCTTGTGGTCGTGCCATTACCTGCTCTCTGGGCGATGGCAACTACCACCCGACGCCTGGCAGGGCATGGCTGCCCTCTCCGGCAGTTGGATCGGCGGTGGCGCGAACTTCGTTGCCATCGGTGAGATCGCCGGCACAAGTGACGCCTTGTTGGCAACGATGGTCATCCCCGACGTTCTCGTCGCCAGCATCTGGATGGGCACGTTGCTCTATCTCTCGGGGCATCAAGCGAAGATCGACGAGTGGACGGGCGCAAACACGGCAGCCATCGACCGTCTGAAACGGCGGATGACGCAATTTCAGGAGCGCGTGAATCGGATCGCGAACCTGCCTGATTTGATGATGATTCTGGCGCTCGGCTTCGTGGGAAGTTGGCTTAGCTACTCTCTTGGTGTCGTGTTGGCTGAGCGGGTCAGCGAGTTCGCACAGCAGTCTGAATCGACCGTCGTCAAGAACTTCGCGCAGAGCGTCGGGGCGTCGACGTGGAAGTACGTCATCGTAACGGCGATCGGTGTGATCCTGTCGTTCACTCGTGCTCGCCGCCTCGAAGGCGCCGGGGCGTCCAAGCTCGCGTCGGTGATGATTTATCTGCTCGTAGCCTGCATCGGGGCTTCGGCTGATTTTCGCAAGATCGTCGAGGCACCGGGCTTCATCGTTGCCGGTTTCATATGGATGGCGGTGCATATCCTCGTGCTGCTTGCCGTGGGTAAGCTGATTCGGGCTCCGATCTTCTTCGTAGCCATCGGCTCACAATCCAACATCGGGGGCGCCGCAAGTGCTCCGGTGGTGGCATCAGCCTTCCACCCTTCCCTCGCCCCGGTTGGGGCTTTGCTCGCCGTGGCTGGCTATGTCCTCGGCACCTATGCCGGTCTGTTTTGCATGTACATGCTGCAGCAGGTCGCCCAGACAGCCGGGGGATAGCATCGCCCCTCGCATCAAGCGAACCGGGACGGCGTATCAACCTTCACCTCGGGGCTCCGCGTTTCGGCGATTCGAGCGGCGTTTTTGCGCAGGGATGACCCCAACGGCGTACGCGCATTGATGGGCAACGTGCGGTCACGGGCGCGTGTCGGCTCGCTTCGTTCCGTCTGAAACACCGTCTTTGCGTCCAGGGGCGTGCATGCCGCCTCCGAAACCGCTTGATCGGGCGGCACGGGATCGGGTAACATTGGGGCGTTCTAGGTTGGGATGTGCGCCAGAGGCGGGTACGGCAGACATCTCTGGTGCACGACATGGCGCACGTAAGCGTCGGGCTGAGGTTTCCGCCAAAACGCACTTACTCTTGGTGGCCCTGGCCGTTATTAAACGTGCCACGTTCGATAATGGAGGTGAAACATGTCCGGTCACAGTCGGCTTATCACTTTTGCTCGGGTGGCGCTCCTTGGCGCGCTGCTCCTGGGCCTTTCTTACGCAGGGGTGGTCGCAGGTGAGGGCTCGGAAACCCTGACCCCCAACGGGCGGGCGATCGCCGAAACTGACCGCGCCAGCCGCACCGGTGCCCTACTGCCCGATTACGTCGAGAAGAGTCGAGCGGTGGACGCTTGCCCCCACAGCAACTGGGCAGTGACAACGGCGGTCGATGCAGACTGGACCGACGATATCTGGGATACAACCCCCGGAAGTTACCCCGACAATAACCCCGGTGGAGTCCCGGGCAAATGCGCCCGGCTCGATGGGGCAGATGTTTATCTGGATAAGTCGATCGAGGTTGACGGGCTCGAATTGATCAACGGCGCCGTCCTGAGACTGAAAAGGCCCATACCCACGGATTTGTCGATCAAGGATCCCGGCGCGATCGTCAACCAGGGACAAATTTTGGTGAACCGGCGGAACACGATCCATGTTCCCGGCGGCCAGATGGAGCTCGATGTGGCCGGGCAATACAAGGCCGGAACCGACAATGTACTGGCTTCCGCGGAAATGGAGGCGGACGGCGTCACCCTGCTTCCGACACCGTGCGGGCAAGCGGAGGAGATGTCCATCAGCCAGTCCATGCGCGTCGTATGCACGGGGGACTTTGTCATGGACGGGACCGACCCGCAGGTGGTCTGCGACCCCGGTGAGATAGAGCCCGGGAAAGCAATAGGTGGAAAAACGCCACCGGTCCTACGAGTCGGCACCGACCGCTACAGCGGCACCGCAAAAAGCGGACTCGAGTTGCCGGCTTCTCTGCGCATCGACGGCTCTTTTCAGATGCTAACCACCGCAGTGGTGGGGATCAGATGTCAAGGCACAACCGTGGCACTTCGCGGTCACTTTGATAACCAGAGCACTCACCCGGAGTGGTTCGACTGGCCCGCGGGCACGCTGAGGCTTGAGGGTACAAGTGCGCAGACGTTCGAAGTCGGTGGTGTCGATTCCGACCCGCCGCTGGTGGACCCGTTCAATTACGGCGACCCGCCCCACACCAACTTCTTCATCAGAGAGGTTCAGGTTTCGTCCAAAAGCACCGTCACGTTCCAGAACCTGCATGTCAATACCAACGGAAACACACCTGGCGCATGCGAAGAAGCCCTCTATGTCCAGAGGTTGGTCCTTGAAAACGGGGGAATCATGACCCTCGACAATGTCAGGATCTACGCGGCTCACTTTGTCGGGGACGAGGGCAACGTGATTGAGCTGGGGTGCGGCGAGTTGGTCCATCCATCGGGGTATGATCCACCTCCGCTGGGAAACTGTAGGCCCATCCCCACCGTTTCGGAGTGGGGCCTGGTCGTGATGACGCTCTTGCTTGCTGCCGCCGGTTCGCTCGTGGCAGCGAGGCGCAGGCTCAGGAGCGCGTAGACCTACGGAGCGTGTTGTCCAATCATCACGGATCCCAAAGCACCTCGCGATCAGATGAACTAAACTGCGGGTCAGACCTGCCCGCCGGGAGGGATCCCCGCACGTGCTCAGCGCACATCGCGACGTTTACCCGCGGCAGACGGCGTTACACGAAAGCGGAATTGCCCCGAGTCTGCCACCAGTCCCACAACCGGGTCCTCCTACAACTCACCGTTAGCATGTGGGTCATCAGCCTTGTGATATCGGGCTTTCGCCAAACGCCGCCGTTCCGCAGTACTCCGCCCTTCCGTTATAATGGTCCGTTTCGGTCCCGGAGCTACGTGACGTCAGTCCCTGTTTGGGGCCAGGTATCCGGAGTAGGCGATGGCAAAAGGCAAGCTAATTGTTGTAGCGCTGGGGGGGAATGCGATTTCCCGGCCTGATGAGGAGGGGAACGTCGATCAGCAGTTCGCCAACACGCGGGAGACGGACCGGGCGCTTGCGGATCTGGTGGACCAGGGCAATCAACTGGTCATCACCCACGGCAACGGACCTCAGATCGGCAACTTCCTGCTCCGCAACGAAGCGGCAGCCGGGGTCATCTACCCCCTGCCCATGGAGGTCGCGGTTGCTCATGTCCAGGGCGGCATGGGTTTCATGATCGCACGGACATTGACCAACGAACTGAACAGCCGAGGACACGACTGTGTCGTGACAGCCGTCGTCACCACAGTCCTGGTCGATCCGAACGACCCGTCGTTCAAGATGCCCACAAAGCCGATCGGCCGGGAGCTGACCCAGAAGGCAGCAGAGCGTCTGAAAGCCCAGGAAGGATGGAACATCAAGGAGACTGCTTCCGGCAAATACCGACGCGTCGTTCCCTCCCCACCACCGAAGCGAATCATGGAGATTGAAAACATCCGCCGAGCCGTGGAGGCGGGCGATCTACTGGTCACTTGCGGCGGCGGAGGCATCCCCGTCGTCCAAGATCCGAAGGTGGGTCTGTGCGGTGTCCGCGCGGTCGTCGACAAGGACCTGGCGAGTTCGCTGCTGGCGGCTGAGCTCAATGCGGACATGATGCTGATTCTCACCAACGTCGAACGTGTATGCATCAACCATGGCAAAGTCGACGAGCAAGGCATCGATCGAATGACCGTCGACGAGGCTCGGGCCTGGCTTGATGAAGGACAGTTCCCACCCGGTTCGATGGGGCCCAAGATTCAAGGGGCAATCGATTTTCTGAATTCCGCTTCCGACGACGCCCGCGTGGTCATCGGCCCGCTGGACCGCCCCTTGGATGCGGTCGCCGGAAAGACGGGAACACACATGGTGAAGGCATAAGAAAAGCTGTCAGCAGTCAGCAATGAGTCGCCAATTCTCGACCATCCGTTGTCAGCGTGTTGACAGTTTCTCTTCCAAAGTGTCGAGCCACGGCGGCAGACAGGAGTCGGACACTGAGAATGGATAGGGCTCTGAGCGAAAGGCGCCAACAACACGTGATATGTCGTCCATATCGACAATCCGATCGGGAACCGCTGGGGCGAGATCGGTCCGTGCCTTGTTGGGGGCCGTAGGCAGATTCCGGAATTTGTCGACTACCGCGGCAATGTCGACGTAGTCGATGATCCTGTCCGGCGGTGTACAGGGATTACTGGAGCAATCACCAGTGATATCGCCCCAACGGGCTGTTGCCACGATCAATGGGTCCGAGAAGTACGCCTCAGCCGACGGACCACACGCAAGGTCGATCGCCTGGATCTCGTACGTCGCCCCAGGAACGACTTGATCGTCAGCGATGTGCACGGTCCCAACACCGCTCCAGTCCATAAACACCGGCTCGCACGCGAGTCGCGCCGCCGCAAACGTCGGCGGTGTGGCATCCGAAACCCCAGCAGTCTCGCTATGGCTCGTCGGAGCGTCCACCCACATCCTTCTGCCTTCGAGTTCCTCAAACGGCGGTGGCAGCTCAACCAGGGTGACTCGATAGGCCGTCCAACGTTCGGGAACGCCGGGAACAAACGAGAGATAACGGTTCTTATCTACGATCTCGAGCTCAGGTAACGGGGCAACCGTGGTCACGCAGTCCTCACATTCGTCGGGGACACCATTGTCGTTGTCGTCCGTCTTCTCGATCTCGTATTCGACGAAGACTGAGATAAACCCATTGTCGCTACAGCCCAACGCGTGCACCTCCGGCGTGGCCAACAACGTGATGACCGCGTCGCGATGGCCGACGGCTGCGTTGTACGTATCCGCGGGCACTAGGATCGTCTCGACCACAGGTGTTCGAGAACAATCGGTGGCTCCGATCTCGAACACGGTTCCGACCAGAGTACCGTTGACCTTGACGGCCACGGATTCGCTCTCGCTGCTCAGATCAGCTATGGCGGCGATTGTCAACGTTACCTCGCTTGCTGCAGGTGGTGGTGACTCCAACGTGAAGGTCGGCGGCCAGGGCGTGCTCAGGCCGGTGAGCGGCCCGGACGCAGCCGTCAACACAAACTCCCGATGGTCTGCCATTCCATTCGTGTTGCAGTCTGGACATACGTAGACCCGGAAGTCATCCACGTACCAGCCGGAATAACCGTCGCAGCCGTCCTTGCCGAAATCGAAACGAAATTCGATGGTATCCCC
>CAYOQG010000258.1:0-8484 GCA_964405925.1 uncultured Phycisphaeraceae bacterium
GTGGCCCCTTTCCCAGTTCCGCCTTCCGCATTCACCATTCCGCATTCGGTCTTCGGACGGGTGGCCCGCCTATTCCTAGCCCCAACGGGGCGAGACTATTTTAGCCCAGGGCAAGGCGAACCCGCAGCCCTGGGTCACCAACACCGCTTCTCCTGAGTCCCGTCGGGACGGCACAACGAATGCCTTTGACGCGACCGAACAGCGCCGGCCCGCGCCATGTCCTCCGCAAAGCGGACAGACCTGCCCCAATCTACAACTGTCCCCCCTCTCCCAAGGTCCAATACCCGGCCTTTGGACGGTGCGGGACGGCAGGGGGGTGGAATCCCACCTCCCGCGACCATGAAGTGGCGGGACAATCCGACCCCCAAGCGCCAGCGCGCGCTGCGACCAACAAACGGCCGAACGCGCTCACAACCTGCGCCCATCCCGACCCCGGGGGATCCGATACCCCAGGTTTCGGCAACCCAGCGCCCTGGGCCCGGCGAATCAGGGGGCCAAAACACCTGACCCGTTGGCCGATCCCGCGTACCCCCATGGTCAGGTCCCGGCATTCCCCGAAAGCAACCTTCCTCTAATCCCGATCGGTCCTTTTTCGGCGTCGTGGGATGAGCTAGAATGTGTGCGGTCCTCAGCATCCGACGCAGGTTAATGAACGTGCCAAAGTCGATCTCGCACGATCTGTTGACTGACAAGATCGAGTCGCTGAAACGGGCAATCCGCTCCTGGGCACAAGCACACCATCTCTGGTACGACTGCGGATTCAAGACCTACCAAGAACACTACGACGACCGCCCGGAAGGTAACCCTTGCGTGCTCGTTCTCTCCGCTGACGGCCCGCTGTACTACGTGATCGGCCAGTGTGCAAATCCAGACCGCCTCCGCGAGTTCGAGGCCATCGTCGAAGCGAGTGAATTCTGTTTCGAGAGATACGAGCGTGGCGTTGTGTGGTTCCACACTAAAGAGGAATCGCTTGTGGAGCAATACAAGCGATACTTCGACTTCGAATGGATATGCACGTGGCTCGCGCCAGATTTCTCGGAAGTCTATGCTGAACTCTTCACCCACTTTTCGACCCACCCGGATGATTTCCTCAGACTTACCCCTCGGCAGTTTGAGCAACTGACCCAATCAGTCTTTCGGAACCAGGGGTACCGCACAGTACTGGGTCCTGGGCGCGGAGACGGGGGAATCGATCTGCGCTTGTACAAAAACGACGTGATTGGTGAGGTTCTGACCCTTGTTCAAGTGAAACGCTACGCCTCGCGCCCGATTCGCCTTGACGCAGTAGCCGCCCTATCGGCAGTCGTTGAGGACGAGAGGGCGAATCGTGGGCTGTTCTTGACAACGTCGAGATTCCTCCCAAGTGCACTGCGCTTCGCCCAGCGGCAGAACCACCGCATCGAACTTGCAGATTCCGCCGACTTGCAGCGCTGGTGCGAAGACATCTCACGGAGGATCTACCACGGTGCTGTGATCGATGCCCAGGACATCGAACGCGCGATGAGACGTCCCCAGGGGTTGGTCGGGCGTATTGTACGCGCTCGTACAGGATACGGAATCACTCGCAACGACTTCTGTCTCGTTGTTAAGGAAACTCCAACCGCTGCGCTCCTTCTCAAACTGTCACAACACCGCGTGAGCGGTGACGGCCAGGTCGGTACAGAGGTCCCCGACCTCGCTTTTCCGGGGAACCTGAACAGCATAAGCGTCGCTAACAACACTTTCCCGGCCAGGAAGAAGACAAGCGTGCACTCTGGTGAGTCCTACCTTTGGGGCAATCGCGAACTGTTCACGGTGTGGGACGGCAAACCAGCCTACTTCAACTACCTCGACTAGGCGCCACGCCGAGTCAACCCCCCCCCCGCGATTGCCCAGACCGAACTCAAGAGGGTCTAACTCGACTCTCCGGAAACCACACCCCCTTCTTCCGCTGATTGCTCTTACGATCAGTGCGTCCACCGTGCCCACCGATCACCCCTCGAGTTCTTCTCCTTATGGCGGAGTCGTCAAAGGAGACCGTAGGTCAGGGCAATAGACCCGACATTCAACTCCTTAACGGAGACAGGAGCCAAAACAACAAAAAAAGTTGCGAAACGAACCCACCGACCCCGCCTTACGACCCCAAGAACGCCGTTTTGCCCCCAACCGGTGGTCGCAAAACGTGCAAAGGAACCCACGATTCCCGTCGTGCGTCAAAGGTTCTGTCGGACCCGGCGGCCAGGCCCAGGCCCGAGGTTTTGCGTGAAATCCGCCCCGGTCCACGGTACAATGGTTCCCGCAGATACCTGGGGGAACACTCATAGGGCCGACTGTGCGGAGACAGTCGCTTCCTCATTTTCGGCCAAGCCACTCGGAAAGGAGGCAAACATGCCTCGCTTGTCACGCTTCAAACTGCGAACAGCTAGCGCTTCAATCACCTTCACTCTTATTGCCGCACTTTCCGCGGCAGGTGTGGTCACGGAAGCGGCGTATGGGCGCGATCCGACTCGCGCCGATACCGGTGACTCGGCGAAGGCAGCTCGCCCAAGCGTCGCCGGCGTTATAGCGACCCTCGAGCAATCGAGCGACGGACTCTTGTTGACGCGGGTGGGCAATCTGCTCGCCAACCGCGGAACACCAAGCACGCTCCTGAACCTGACCATCGAATCACGCGGCTCCGATGCGATCACCGTTCTACCTGGCGCTGAGGTGGGCTACGAAATCACGGGTGTTCTCACAGACGATGCCAACCAGGGTCTCGCCCTGTTTGCCCTGACGCTTGTTTTCGACGGCGGCGACCTGCCCCAAGCGAACGAGCCGACGGGTGAGCCAACACCTGGCTGCGACAACCCCATGATCAACTTCACCAGGCCGTGGGGGATCACCAACCCAGCCGGTTTCGGGGGCACGCCCATCAACGGTGATCTCGTTCAGGTCGGCGGTGGCCAGAACACGATCAACAACACGCCCGACAACGCCCCATTCCCTATTGGTCCGGTTTTGACAGGCGTAGCCCAACCTGGTGGATGTGGACCAGCCGTGCTCGTAACCGGGACATTCACCGCGCCGGAAACCGAAGATACGTACTCACTGATGGCTGTCGACGTCGGTGGCAACGTCATCACCGAGGATGCAACAGGCGTGCCATTCTGGACCGTCACGCCGTTTGGTGTCGGGACTGTGACGTCACTCTCGATCACCGTCTCAGCGACCGTGGTCGTGGAGGGCGCTCTCGATATCCGACCGGGATCTTGTCAGAACATGCTGAGCGTGCGCAGCCGAGGTCTGGTTTGGGTGGCACTGCTCGGGACGGACCAGTTCGACGTGACGGACGTGGATGTCGACTCGCTGACACTGACCCGTGCCGACGGCGTCGGTGAGGGTGTATCACCGGTTTGGAAGCATGGACGAAGATTCGGGGCCGTCAAAGACGTAGCCACATCGCCCGACGATGAACACTACGACTGTGCAACTGCAGAACCCGACGGGTTCGACGATCTGGTCCTCGCCTTCTCGGTCGATCAGCTCGTGGAATCGCTCAGCCTCCAGGCGGAGCCGCGCCGCACGGCGATTACACTGACATTACGCGGAACGCTTCTTGACGGTCGCCAGTTTGAAGCCTCCGACTTCGTGACCGTCGTGGGAAAACCGTAGCATCTCGAGAGGCCCCACCTGCTTCACACCGGGAAGGACGAGGCCGGGCAGAGTAGCCCGCCAGGGCCCATTCCGGTGCCTCGCAGCCAGGCTCGGTCGACACCCCTTGACGAATGCAATATGTTCCCTTGTGCGCGTCGAGCCCGGGTAGGACCGTGATCGCGAGGACACGAGGATACAAAAACCCTACGCGACGGGCCTGGTCACGTGGATCGACTCGCCAAGCGGAGCGGACGTCGTCCGGAGAACGAAAACACGAGCGAAACGCGTGCGGAAGGAGATGTCAAGTGAAGTATGGCGCGAGGAATCAACTGAAAGGTCAGGTGACAGAGGTCACCAAAGGCACGGTCATGTGCAAGGTCAAGGTGAAGATCCCGGCAGATTCGACCATGTGCTCGGTCATGACGATCGAGTCGCTGGACGATCTGGGCATCAAGGTCGGCGACCAGGTCGGTGTGATTGCCAAGGCTGTCAATGTGATGCTGGTGAAAGAGTAGCAGCGAGGCAAGGCGGCGAAGGGTGACGCCCTGCCGCGTGGAATTCAGGTAGATCGGGGCTGGCCCGCGTGAGGGTGCACCCGGAGTTGTGTGATGAAGAGGCTTCCAATCAACATCGACGAGATCGCCGAGGCGATGGACATGACGTTCGACGAGTCCGCATACTACCTCGATCTCGAGACCGGCCAACTCCTACCGATCCCGTCGGAGCCTTTCGACGATGACGAGGACTCCTCGTGGCTCTCTGACGAGGAGAAGGATTTACTGTCGATCGCCCGCGAGATTGACGCTGGCAGTGATCGTTACGCTCGCGTGCCGGACGTCGACGCGTCGGAGGGGTATGAGGATATGGAACGCTTTACCTGCACCGTCACCGATCCCAAGCTGCGTGAGCATCTGGAGATCGCCCTCGACGGTAGGGGTGCGTTCCGCCGGTTCAAGAACGTGCTTGCGGACCATCCGGAAGAACGGGAGCGCTGGTTTGCGTTCAAGAACGAACGAATGGCTGAGCGGGCCCGGGAATGGCTTACCGAGATCGGCGTGGAACCCGTCGAAGGTCCCGCTTCACCCACCTGACCACTCTGCTCTGAGCTGAGAGGGTGTGCAGGCCTGGAGGGCGGACTGCGTCCGCACCGGCCCCACCATCGATCCGATCATCGGCCTCATTCCGATACCAGCCGCCTGCGCTAGGAAGCATGGGCCTGCGGGCCGCTTGGTGGTAAGATGTCTCAGAGGCGCGAGGGACGTGCTTGGCCGATTGACGGCTTGGGCCAACTTGGGAAAAAAGGGACAAGTCATGCTACCCGATTCACCCGATGTCAGACACGCAGCTCTGTGGCTCGTCGGACCGGACATGCCGGGCTTACTCAACCTCGGCGCCCGGTTCGTAGCCGATCACGGAGGGAACATTGACAGGGACATCGCCGACAAATTCGGCGAACATGCTGCCATCTTCATGAGCATCACCGCGAGCCCGGCGGACATCAAACGGATGGAACAAGACAAGGGCCAATTGAAGAAGGCCAGTGGCTGTGCAGTCGTCTTCCAGGCCATGAAGGAACCGACTATTCCGCCGAACTTTCACCAGGAGCTTTACGGTTTCGATATCGTGACGGACGACACCGAGGGATTGATCGCCGAGCTTACGGGCCTTGTGACCAACTTCCGTATGATGATCGTGGGGCACACGGGCGAGCGGAGGTTGATGCCAGGCCCGAGACGCCAGGTCCAAGCCGGTCAGAAATTCATCGTCGTCCTTCCACACGAGTTCGACCACGCTGCCTTCAATCACGCATTAACGCTGCTCGTTAAGAAATACAATGGCATAATGGCGTCGCCGCTGCGCCCTGTCCCGGGATTGCTGTGGTGGTGGTAGCACGGCCAACCATGGGAGTATCAAGTCATCACCAAGCCCCAAGTGTCGGCAAGGGATGTATGGTGATCCGCCACATGGGGCCAATCCAGACTGCCGATGTGCACTCCAGACACAAGTTTGACCAGTGCGCACAAACGCCGGGAACTTATCATGGCAAAATGGCCCTGGATCGATAGGCCGTTCGACTTCGACTATCCACCCACAAAGTTCCCCGATCTCGTGGAACGCCTGCGCGGGACGCCCCCACGGTTGGAGGAGCGAACATCCGGGCTTTCCGTGGCTGTGCTCACTCGGCGGGATGACAAGGGATGGTCCATCCAGGAGAATGTGGGTCATCTGCTGGATACGGAACGCCTGCCCATTAAGCGGGTCGAGGAAGTCCTCGCCGGCGCACTCGTGCTTTGCGCAGCCGATATGTCGAACCGCTTGACTAACGAGGCCAATCACAACGCCAAGCACATCGAGGTGCTGCTCAACGCGTTTCGTCGCACGCGGACGAAACTTGTCGAAAGACTTGAAGGGTTGGATGAGAGTGACTGGGCAAAGTCAGCCCTGCATCCTCGCCTCAACCAGCCCATGCGCATCGCCGACATCGCTTTCTTTCACAGTGAGCACGATGACTATCATCTTGCTCGAATCAGTGAACTGATCCGCGCGTTCAAGTGAACGCTTGCATCACCCGGTCCGCGCACGGTGAGTCGGCACCCGTGCTTGTTGGCGTCCACGGGAGCCCATCTGCAAGCAGCCCCGTTCACTGGGCGAGCACCCATCGAACCGTACTGAGATCAGTGGGGCGATGGGATAAAGAGGCCGCCCTTGCGGGCGGCCTCGAATAAGCAAGACTCAAAGGCGAACCTCAGCAGACCCACTTCGCCGACCGGTTACTAGTCGGGGAAACCGGTGCAGCAGGCATCGCATGGCCCACATGTCGTACATTCGACCTCGCGATAGCAAATACCGTTAGCGTGGTCACAAACGACGACATCCGTGTAGCTCGCTTCCAAGCGGGTCAGATCGTCGGCATCAACATCGCAGTCGCCATCCAGATCTGCAAGGAGTGTTCCACGCAGCGGATGACCCTCTTCGCGGATGATGTCTACACCAGTGCTGGGGATCGGCACCGGACCAGGCGTGTAATCGCACACATCCGAATCGTTAAGAATCCCGTCACCGTCGATGTCGTCGTCGCATAGATCACCAAACTCGTCACCATCGCAGTTGAGTTGGTCGTGGGGGCCCGCCCACCAGCCGTTGGCATGGTCCTGGCAGTTGTCGCACTCGTTACCGATCCCATCGAGATCGGTGTCACATTGGACCCAGTCATCTTCGCCGTCGCCATTTCTGTCCACGGGGTCTTCCGTGGGGTCCACCAAGTCCCCGTCATCGTTGCAGTCGACTGCGTGTATGAGGTGTACGTCGTTCGCGACGTCAGGGCAATTGTCACAAACGTTCGGCATCCCATCGGGGTATGACTCACCGGTGTCAGACAGATCGCTGCAGTCGGTGCCCGGTCGGCCCGGGAAGCCCGCCAAGGTGTTGTAGCAGCTCCACCAATCTGTGATCACGCAATCAGTGACAGGAGGGGCGAGCATCTTCATGCCAGAAATGTCGATCAGGCAACAGGCCCCGAGGTCGGCGCAGACGGTGCCGGCACCGAGCGGCGTACCGCCGCTACCCGTGCATTCGCTTGGGGGTACGTCATCGCAAGTCCCGTCGGGCATTTGACAGGCTTCGATCGGGCACTCTGAGCCCGGCCCACCCGGGGTACCACCCTGATCATCGCAGCAAATACCATCGATCTCGATACATTCGTCGCCAGGCAGGTAGCATGCCTGAATCCCCCAGCAGTACGTGAGGTTGCCTTGCTCAACCCAAGGATAGAGGCACGCCATGGTTCCGGAGACCCTGATGCATTCGGCGGTCACCGCGTGACAGCATGCATGGGGTCCGATTGGTGCCCTCAGTCCGTCTGCCCCAAGGCACACCGTGGCCGGAGCAGCAATCACGGGTATCACCACTGCCAACAACCAGCTTCTTCGTAACGCACTATACAACATAGCCTATTCCCTTTCTTATGAGTCGACGTAGGGATTCACAAAGCTTGTCGTTAAATCCCTTTATGAGTTGCACATACGTAGACCAGTTCTGGTCTTTGTGACCCTTCCGAATTGCCGTAGGAATGAGGAAACAAGCGGCGGTCCGCGGGCCGATGGAGGGAGGGCACGCTGTGCTCGGCCAGAATGAGTCAACAATGGGTATCTGCGAATCGCCGGTGAGGACGAATGCAAGCGCGGACGGGCCTTGTGCAACAACCCAGAAACGCAGACCGCGACACCATTCGCGCCCATAACAAGTGCCTCATAGATGACACTACAAGTGAACAGACCCCTTAAAGTGAGATGGCCGACTCCGCCAGGTACCCCGGTGTCATCGATGCGAAGGGTATACCTCACAGCGGGCACCTGCAAGCCAACGCGTGAGCGTATTCGTTTACCCCGGCTGCTGGGGATGTTTCGCAAGCGGAATCCGGGCGCGATCGCCAACACCGACATTGCGCGCAACCACTTGTCCTTTAATAGGCTGCGGCACGACGCGTGGCTGTCGCGGGTGCGGTGGGGGCCATGTGCAGCATCCCAGGGGGGCGGAAGCAACTCGCAGTTTCGAAGCACAAAAGAGGCCCGGCGGGGTGGACCGGGCCTTGGGGAATACCGACCCATGGGGGGGACGGGTCGGCAAGAGGACTGTTTAAGTTGGCGTTGATTCTTTTGGATATCGACCGGAATCGCAAGAGAAATCTTTCGAAAAACAAAATCATCCAACTTGGGTAATATGGGCAAAAGGGATCACTGGTTGACGCTCGCGTTTGCCAGTAACATACAACCTGTGAAAATTTCTCGTGCCTGCAAGCTGGAGAAGCGATAAACATGCTTCAATGCCAAAGCTGTGAGTTTTTTCAACGGGACTCGGACGGCTCACCGC
>CAYOQG010000259.1:0-8463 GCA_964405925.1 uncultured Phycisphaeraceae bacterium
CTTCGGAGGTACGCCGACGTTCCTGGTCGCAGCCGCTGTTCGGGGTTGTGCATTCGTGGGTGCTGCAGCCCACGCGAGCGTCGATTCGCGAGCAACGGAACGTGATTCTCGGACAAACGCTCGTCTACATCGCCCTCACGCTTCTCGCCCTGGGCACCTTGCTGGCCGCCATGTGGGTGCTCATGCGGGTGGTTCGCCGGGAGATCAGGCTGGCGGAGATGAAAGCCAATTTCGTGGCCGACGTTTCTCACGAGCTGAAGACCCCGTTGGCCCTGATCCGCATGTTTGGCGAGACGCTCCAATCGGGTCGTGTGCAGGACGACAAGAAACGCCAGGAATACTACGAGGTCATCACCCGTGAGAGCACCCGCCTCACCAACCTTATCAACAACATCCTGGATTTCGCAAAGATCAATGCCGGATACAAGACCTACACGTTCGAGCGGACCGACGTCGGCGCGGTCATACGGCAGACGTTTGAGGCCTACCGTCCCCAACTCGACCATAACGGCTTTGAGCACCACCTGACGGTGGAGGAGCCGCTGCCAGAGGTCGCCGTGGACCAGGATGCGATTGCCCAGGCGCTCATCAACTTGATCCAAAACGCGATCAAATACTCGGGTGACGAGCGCTACCTGGCCATCGACGTCGTTCAAGATGTCCGCCGGGATCGGCAAGGGGTGCTGATCTCCGTGCACGATCGGGGAATTGGCATCCGTCCCCAGGAGAGGGGCCGGGTCTTCGAGGGATTCTTCCGCGCCCGGGACGGGCGGGTAGCCAAACAAGGCGGTGCCGGTCTCGGGTTGGCCCTCGTCAAGCACATCGTGGATGCCCACGGTGGAACGCTTGACGTGGAATCGCGACTGGTCAAAGGTAGTACCTTTCGCATATTCTTACCGGCGTCAGAGCGTCGACCGGTTCGCAGCCACCAGGCCTCACCCGCGGGGCCCGAAGAATCGTGACCGCCGACGGCTGGGAAGGTAACAACAACCGAGCGGAGACAACGGACATGACACGCATATTAGTCGCCGAAGACGAGTCGGACATGGCGATGGGCCTGCGCGATAACCTGCAGTTCGAAGGGTATGAAGTGGTTGTGGCGGAAGATGGCGAAGCCGCCCTGAACGCCGCGGTCACCCAAAACCCGGACTTGATCTTGCTGGACATCATGATGCCCAAGATGGACGGCCTGGAGGTCTGCCGTCGCGTCCGCGAGGCCGGGTACACGATTCCCATCCTAATGCTGACCGCCAAGAGTCAGGAGATCGACATCGTTCGCGGCCTCGAGGTCGGCGCCGACGATTATGTCACCAAGCCGTTCAGCATTCGTGAGCTGCTCGCCCGGGTCAAAGCTGCCCTCCGACGCACCGGTGCGGGCAAAGGTCTTTCGCGCGTTCTGCGAATCGGAGAGACCACCGTCGATCTCGTGAAGGGCAAGGTCGAGCGCGGTCAGGAGACGTTCAACCTGGGCCACTTCGAGCTGGAAATCCTCAAGATGCTCGTCGAAAACGCGGAGACGCCCGTCGATCGGGCGAAGCTTCTCGATGTCATCTGGGGTCTTGAGGGATTTCCCACAACCCGCACGGTCGATAACCACATTGTCAGCCTGCGGCGGAAGGTCGAGCCCGATGCGAAACACCCCAGGCATATCGTCACCGTTCATAGTATCGGATACAAGTTTGTACCGTGAACCATGCCTTGGCGTGATCGTCCAGAATTGGTTCTGATAAGAAGCAGAACAGATTCTTCCTGAAGCTCGCTAGCAGTTCTATCCGCACTCCGTACAAACTCTGACAGGCTTTCCGTGAGTGATTGGGAATATTCCGCTCGTCTATGCGTATACAAGAGTGGCACGAGCGGAGTCGAAAAGCGAGGCGCGCAATGTGTAGGAACAGCGATTGCCCGGACATCGTTACGAGGCTTCAGCGGCAGATAAGAAGGCTGCGAAACCGCTTGGCCGATACCTGGCAACAGAACGGCTCACCCATGGCGATTCGCCGTCTCGAGGGGTTAATTCGACGCCGATGGCGGATGATCGAGGCGGCTCGCGAAGATTGTTGCTGACTTATAGACCACAGCCGGAGTGACGCACCGGCCTGCCCGATGCGGGTCGGGTGCCCCCACAGCACCCTACCCGCATCCCCTTTTTTTACGTTTCCCACCAACCAGCCAAACCCGACATCTCCAAACGATCCCCATGCGACTTACCCGCCCGCAGAAACGGCCTTCCCTCTCGATATGTCTTTTCCGACCCGCCCGTTGCGGACGCGATGGGTCGTGAGACGGGCTGTCGCGGTCAGGTTTTTGGTCTGGAAGCAGGATGGGACTCGCCCGGATGCTGGCCAAAAGCCCTCCGCCCGCGCCTTGTTATGCAGCCTTGCCATGAGCGAACGTTCGAACCACAATGTTCGTGTTGAATCATTGAGGGCACGGAGATTGACGGATGCTTACGGCACAGACGATTTTAGATCGGAAGGGGACGGACGTCGCCACGGTCAGACACGACGTGAGCGTGCGGGAGGCGGCTCGGCTCATGAACGAGCGGCGGATCGGAGCCTTGGTGGTCACCAAAGGCGAGCACGTCGTCGGGATTTTCACGGAACGCGACATCCTCACCCGGGTCATCGCAGCCGGTCGGCACTCGGACGACACACGAGTCGAGGAGGCTATGACGGCTCCGATGGCGTGTTGCCGACGCGATACGCCGCTCGAAGAATGCAGGGCTGTCATGAGCAACAAGCGGATCCGCCACCTGCCCGTGGTCGAGGAGGGCAAGCTCTACGGGTTGATCTCCTCGGGCGATATTCTGGCGAACGAGGTCGCCGACCAGCAGGCGACGATCGAATACCTTCACGAGTACCTCTACGGACGACGGTAGACGACCCGTTTGCCGCCCATAAGGGGCGGCGCTACGCACGAGCTCGCTTGCCGCGTCATCTCCTGGGTGGCATGGGAGTGTCTGTGATGCTCTTTGGTGTTGTCGCTGACACACACGATCACGTGCCCATGATAGACGCTGCGGTTTCGCTTTTCGCAAAGCGACAGGTCGATGCCATGATCCATGCGGGTGACTTCGTCGCGCCCTTTGCGGTCCGGAGGCTCTTGAAGTTCACCGGCCCGATTCACGCGGTCTACGGAAACAACGACGGCGAGCGGGACGGGCTCCTGTCACTCCTTCCCCAGGTCCAAGATGGGCCCTTGTTGATCGAGATTGATGACTGCACGATCCTGGTCCATCACTACATAGGTCTGTGCAAGCCACCAGACATCCAGCGTGCCAACGTCGTCATCACCGGTCACTCGCACGAGGTAGTCAACCGGGTTGACCAAGGGCGATTGTTTCTAAATCCTGGCGAGTGTTGCGGTTGGGTCAAGGGACGGGCTACTGTTGCCCTGCTCGACACGGCCGGTCAGTCAGCAGAGATCATCGAACTGGAGCAAGCACGATGAGGTTTCAGCGTTTTTATCCTCGCGGTGAAAGCCGCCCGATACGCTCTCGTACGATGCCCTTGCGAGCAGCATTCTCCCGACCGGCATCCTTCCGAGCCCGGAGCGCGAGCGACGGATGGAAATGGATTGGTCGTTCGGTGATTTTTGCCACGTCGTTAGCGGCAGCATTCACGCTGATTACGACGTCAACCGGTTGTGTTCGAAGGACGATCACGATTACCACAGAACCGCCCCAAGCTCTCGTTTTTCTGAACGATCAGGAGGTCGGCCGCAGCACGGTCACCACCGATTTCCTCTGGTACGGCGATTACGACGTGATCATTCGCAAGAAGGGGTACAAGACCCTGAAGACGCACTGGAACGTCGAGCCGCCCTGGTATCAGGTCGTCCCCGTCGATTTCTTCGCCGAGGTCCTTTGGCCAGGGCACATTCACGATCAGAGATCTCGACACTTTACGTTGGAAGTGGATACACCTCCCACGAAAGAGGAGCTGATCCAACGAGCACTCGAGACACGCGAACGGGCTCTCGATCCACGCGGGTGAAGTGAGTCAGCACCCGCCCCTGCCCTGTCCAAATGTGAATCGGACCGGTCTGTTTGGATTCTGCACGGATCAAGACCGTCGACGATGGCGAGCCTTCGCTACGGCGAGCAGCCCTAGCGTCATTATCATGACGCCCCACCCAGAGACTGTGGGAATGGCAGCGCAATCGCTATCTGTCATAGGTGTGGCACCTTCCGGGCAGCACCCATCACCGTCGACCGGGTCGGTGATCGGCGTGAACTCACATTGGGCTTGACACGATCCGGCGTCTGCAAGCGCGTCGCTCGTGCAGGCGTCCCCGTCGCTGCAGGCAGTCGGACACGCTCCGGAACTGCCCATCAGGGGGGCCGGTCTTCAGAGTCAATCTGCGTGTTGGAGGACAAGCCCGGCGGCGCCGATGACACCGGCATCATAGCCGAGCTTCGCCAGAACGATCTCGGGAAGATCATCGTGAAGAGACCAGCGTTGCCCGGTGACATGATGTGTCACTCGATCAAGCAGGAAGTCACCGGCTTCCGCCATACCACCACCCAACACGACTCGCGCAGGGCTGTAGGCATGTTGAATATTGATGCAGGCAATAGCCAGATATTGACAGGCTTCGTCCCAGACGCGTACACACACCGGGTCAGCAGCTTGAGCAGACGCCGCCACGAGCCTGGCATCGATGGCCTCACCCTGCCCCACCGCGTCTGATAAAACGCTGTTCCCGCCCTCCTGAATCGCGGAAGCGACCCGCCGTGCCACGGCGCCAGCAGAAGCGTACTGTTCAAGACATCCGCGCTGCCCGCAAGGGCACGGCAACCCGTTCGGGACCATGATGGTATGTCCCAGCTCAGCCGCGTTCTCGTGATGACCGTGCAGGATTCGGCCATTCAGGATCACTCCCGCGCCGACCCCTGTGCCCAGCGTCAACATAACGAGATCTTGGCCGTCCTTTCCCGCACCGAGCCAAAACTCGCCAAAGGCAGCCGCATTCCCATCGTTGTCGAACAGGACCGGCACTTGGAGACGCTCCCGCAGAAGATCCCGAAGTGGCACATTCCTCCAGCCGGGAAGATTGGCGGCCTGAGTGATCGTACCCGTCCCGTACCTCATCGGACCAGGCGCGCCAACTCCAACACCCGCCAAATCCGACCGACCGGCCGAAGCGACAGAGAGAAACTGATCAACAAGGGCCACGATCTCACTGATAGTGCCCTCGGGGTCCACCTCGGGCAGTGGGCGAACGTGCTTGGCGATCACCCGCCCTTTGCGATCAACGATCGCGCCCTTGAGATTCGTCCCCCCCAGGTCAATGCCGACTGCGACCGGGCCTTTCTTCATCATATTGCGTTTCATGAATGAGGCGACGTCGATCTAATGCCGTCGTTCACGCCATTTGCATCTAATCAGAGCCGCGCCCGTCAGGAAGCGGCTTAACGACCGCCAACGGCATCCGCTCCCTGACAGGCGCGGTTCGGCGTGCGTCATTCGACATTTGCCATTCAGCGGCTTAGGTGAACACAATGCCCGCATAGCCCACCGAGTCGTACTGCTCCCCGGGCAGCACTTCGGAGCTGGTCGTATGCTCGAGGAGGATGCCTTCGGTTGCACCCAGCTCGGTAACGGCGCCAAGCGTGGCTGCGGCCGCCCCACCGCTGCAAGCGTTCTTCCGCTCTGCGGCTTCGGACACCAGCTCCCTCGCTTTGAGCGAGCACAGCAGGTCGACAAACCGTCGGTCGTTTTCCACCTTCGCCCACGCATTGGCCTTTGGGCCTACCCCCTCGGGGGCAAAACCGTAATTGGGGCCATAATGTGTCAGATCCGTCGTGCCGATGATCAGGGCGTCGTACTTGTACGCCTTGAGCGTCCTGGCTACCGCTTCGCCCACTTCATCCGCTCGCGCCACGGAAGGGACCATAATGGGAACGATCCTAGCTTCCGGGAACAGATGTTTCACGAACGGCATCTGGACTTCGATCGAGTGCTCCGTCTCGTGCGCGTACGGATCATCACTGATGAGATTCGTGTGACCCAGGATTCGATCGGTCAGGCGGTTGTCAATATCGACCGACCCCAGAGGCGTCTCCCATCGCCCGGCTGTGAACATCGCCGCCTTCTGCCCGAAATGCCGGTGTACTCCGCCGAACAAGACGACAACGTCCGGTGACGTTGCGGAGGCCAATACATGGAACACCTTGGCGACGACTCCACCACTACAGCTCCAACCAGCGTGCGGTACCAGACCTCCGATGATCCGCGTTTGGGGCTCAAACTCCGCATGGTTCTGGTCCAGTAGTCTCACCAACTCCGTTCGGCATCGACCTGCCCGGGCTGGGTAGAATTGACCTGCAACGACTGGCTCACGAATGATCATGGCTAGGCCCTTCGGTGATTGAGCGGTAGGCAGGCTTTCCCACGCACTCGTCGCATTCGATGTAAAGCGGCGTCGACGAAGCGACGCGAGCGGGCTTAGCCAAGCCCGACAGCCCACAACCGGGTGACGTCCGTCCCTGATCCGACCTATGATCCACATTTTTTCCCTGGGAGGCAAGGAAAATCTGCCGCACGTCGGGCAGTTCGAATTCGACGCGCTGTGGTGATCTGACAGAGATCGTGCAGCTACCTTCTGTCAACGGCAGGCCGCCTAAAGGCCAGCCGTGCGTCTGTGATCAGACTGGTTCAAGCTTGAACCGTGAATCTTCCAGTTTTGGCCTGCCGCGTCTCCACTAGAAGGCGAATTCGGCTTCCCACCGGTTGAGGCTCTTCTTCTCGCCGCTTCAGGACCCCCGAGCGGGTGCCTGCCGAGTGGCCAGATGCGAACCAGTTGTACGTCCGAGCGTTTCCGCGGAATCTATACCCGAATCGCGAACCGACTCAGGAGTGGTTTTCTGTCGTAGTTACCATTAGAAATGAGCGCACATGTTCGACATCGCAATCATCGTCGGATTGGGATTGTGTTGCCTTTTGGGCGTCTTACTGACCGCCCTTCGTCTTCCAGGAACCTGGCTGATCACTGTAACCGCGTTGGTCTACGGTTGGTGGACTCAGTGGGAGCGGGTCGGTTGGATGCTGGTGGTTGTCCTGATCGGCATCGCCCTCGTGGGCGAAGCGATCGAGTTACTCGCATCTGTTCTGACGGCTCGTAAAGCCGGTGCGAGTCGACGGGCTGCCTGGGGTGGTGTGATCGGTGGTATTTTGGGGATGATCTTCCTCTCGATCCCGATCTTCTTTCCACCCGTAGGCACGATCGTTGGTGCCCTGATCGGCTGTTTCGCGGGCGCAGCCATCGCGGAGCTGACCGTTCGCAGAGAGACAGGCGCCCCCTTGCAGGGGGTGGCTCACGGAACAAAGGTCGGTATCTTTTCCGCACTCGGTTTTGTGCTGGGGACGGCGACGAAGATTGCTGTCGCCCTGTTGATGTCCGCGATTCTGTTGACCACGGTCGCCTGGCCGAGAGTGGATTCCGCACCACCCAGCGAGGATGTCTCAATCGTCTTTCCGTTCTTCTCGACGCGGGCGGTGTAGCTCGTCCACCACTCGCAGACGAGACGGGCAGGCCGGTGCCCGCTCATACTTCACCTCCAACCACTTGACGAGTTCGCTACCGTGGATGGAGTAGGTGGTGGCCACGCGCTGCTTGTCCTCTATGAACCGCTCGACAACCTTGTAGTGCACGGGCGAGCCGTCGGCGCTGCGGGCCTCAACGGTGAACGTCATAGTGCTGTCATTATCGCGCCACTCGCCTTTCGTTTGCGTGGGGCCGTTCGTCGAGCAATTGTCAAACCATACGCCTTCGTACATGCCTGTCGCCGCGTTCCACGTCAGAATGCCAAAGGCTCGGAACATGGCTGCGTCGGGGCCGGTGTTGTACTCCCGTCGGATGGCATGATGGTCGAGCATCCACTCGATCTTCTCAGCCCCTTTCACCGTCGCCCGCGCTTCGCCCTTGGCATCAAAGTGTGTCTCGGTCACCCTCCAGTGGCCGACAAACATCTCCAAGCGGGCAAATTCCCGCCCGCCCCATCGCATCACCTCCTGCTCGTCCGGGTCTTCGGCGTGAACCGGTTTGGCTGAGAATCCAACGAGCGCGGCCAGGATGATGGAACAGATTACCGCTTTAACATGTCTAGACATCGCTGCTTCTCCCGGATGCGTCATGGACCCGTTTATTATACGACGGCATCGGGCCGGTGGGTTCAACTCCATTCGTACAAACGGCAACCGCAGCTTGTCAGCAAGACCTCGGCACGCGGTAGAGCACGCTTGCGCGAACAGTCCCGCCCCGACCGCGCCCACCTATCGCTTCGCGAGCGCGGTGGCCCGCCGGACAATCTGCTCCAAACCCACCCCAACATGGGTAAAAATACCGCGTGCCGTCTTCCCCGACTTGGGAATGCGCCCCACCGTCATCCCGTGCACACATAAACCACCCGATTGGGCGACAGCCTCCGCGAGTTCGGCGTGTAAGCCGCCAGGGTAGTTG
>CAYOQG010000260.1:0-8399 GCA_964405925.1 uncultured Phycisphaeraceae bacterium
CGATGGGTGTGCTTGTGCGGCTTAGGTGGAATCGGCGCCGGCAGGTTGATGCTCCAAAAACCGGGACGCGGCAGCTCTTCGTCCAGTAGCTCCTTGATCAAATGGGCGGTGACGTCCCGAGCTGCCGCCCAATCCGGCTGCACGTCGGCACGGATCGCCTGCGAAACCGAGATCGCCCGCAGCCCGAGGATGGCTGCCTCACGGGCCCCCGCTATCGTGCCTGAGTAGTAGGTATCCACCCCCGCGTTCGCCCCGCGATTTACGCCGGACACAACCAAATCGACCGGCGGTTTGATCAGGGCCGTGAAAGCAAGCCTCACACAGTCTGCCGGCGACGCATCGACAGCGAACACCGTCCCAAATTCAGCGTGCCGGATCCGCTCAACGGTTATCGGGCGACCTAGAGTGATCGTGTGGCTGCACGCTGAGCGCTCGATCTTTGGAGCCACAACGTGGACGCTGCCAAGCGGTTTAAGGGCCGAAAAGGCTGCATGGAGCCCTGGGGCGTCATAACCGTCGTCGTTCGTCAGTATGATTCTCATCGCGGTGCTCGCAGCCCGATAGCGTACACGAAGCAGCCAGAGGTTTCAGTCGATTTGCCGTGGCGTCCAACCGAATCGTACATTGATAGACTAGTGGGTCTCCCATTTTGCCCAGACTCCATAGACTAACAGGAGCGCGCCATAATCGAGCGCTGGATAGCGTCACCCAACGTTGAGAGCTCCGGAAGACACGCAGCTCGGAGTCGAGCGCGCATCCGTCTCCGCCGCAAGGCGTTGACACCAGAAGGGACCGGATCGGCTGCGATCGCAGATTATGGCGATTTGTTGCCAAGCTTGGTGGGGGTGGAATCGGCATGAGTGAGAGCACAACATCAATCGGCCAGCCAAAACCGGAAGTGTATCTCCCCGAGTCTGCGCCTCAGGTTCGGGTGACAGCCGGTGCAGGTTCGGTCGCCCAGAAGACTTGGAATCTGCGTCGACCGGTCACGCTGATCGGTTCGCGTCGTCCGGCCCATATTGTGTTGCATGACAAGAACGTGAGTCGAGCCCATTGCGTGATCGTCAACACGGGCAACGACGTGCTTCTGAAGGACCTGCACACGAGCGGTGGAACGTGCTGCAACGACGAACGGATCGACCTGGCGGTCTTAAAGGACGGGGATGTCATCACCATCGGTGCCAACCGCATTCAAGTCGCTATCCATATTCCGGAGAACCTCCCAGACGACTCAGGATGCGGTGTCACCTTCGTCGATCCGACCCGGTTACCGGCCCCGCTGACCCTGAACCTCATCCACACGGCGCAAGAATGGACGCTGCGGGACGCAGTGACACTAATCGGTCGCCACGATGCGGCGCCGGTTCGATTGGATCACGAGAAGGTCTCCCGCCGACACGCGGTTGTGTTTAGTTTTGGGAACGGTTCGGGCGTTTTCGAGATCGGGGGCGAAGAGGGGCTTGCCGTCAACGGAGAGACACGCTCGTTGTCGCTTTTGTTGGACGGGGACCGGATCGCCATCGGGCCGTTTGGCTTGCGCGTGGGCGACGACTCATCGACGTTGCCTCTCGCACCTGAGGCGTCGCTGGAGAAGCCGTCGGACGAGACGTTGGAACCCAACGCGGACCGAGAATTGGACGAACAGGCAACGATTCCGGAGGGAGCAACGCTTTCGTCACTTGTCGACCTTCCTGATGCAACGCCTAATCTGACGGGCATTGAATCGCAGCTCGAGACGATTAAGAAAGACATCGGTGAATCTTGGGGACGCCTCAACTCGTGGGAATCCCAATTGCTACGGGATGCTTCTCAGTTAAACAAGCAGGAGAAGAATCTGGCAGTGCGCACCGAGGAGCTGGACGCAAAAGACGCCGCGATTCGCGGGCAGTTGCATGACGTGACCCGCTACCAGGAGGAACTACATCAACGTGAGCGCGAGCTGGCTGCCCAGCTCAGGAGATTCCAGGAACAGAAGGACCTGTTCACGGCCGCACAGGCTGCCTGTGCCAAACAGAAGGCAGAGATTGATCGACGGACCAACGAGTTGGCACGCCGCGAACATGTTTTGGCTCAGCGTTGGAGCCGCCTCTACGCAGCGACGTGCCCGCATTGCGGCAAGCCGCTGAGCAAACCCGAGAGTGGGGGGTCACCACCTCACCCCTAGCTACCGGTGGGTGCCACGTCTTGTCAGCCGAACAATGAGACACGCACTAACGCAGCATAAGACCTGTAATCGTCGCCTCGAAAACCAATCTCCCCTCGACGACACCTTGTGTCCGCGAAATGATCCGCCGTGGACGGTAGTTCTCGCCAGAACAAATGATATAGAGCCGTTGTGGGGGAATGACGGTCTCTCGGAACCGACACTCCTCAATACCACCAAAACCGATGAAGCCTGCCTGCCCAATAACCGTCTTCGCGGCGACTGCCGAAGCCTGGGCCGCCATCTCCAGCATCAACACCCCTGGCAGCAGCGGGCGCCCCGGGACGTGGCCTCGGACCCACCACGCATCCGGACGGATGTCCGCATACGCCACCAGGCATCGCTTCTCGCGGTCCAGATGGCATACACCATCCAGCAACATGAACTCGTGGCGCTGAGGCAGATGCTCGTAGATCTCATCACGAGCCAGCGAAACCCGGTCCAGATCGACCTGTTCTAGGTCAATCAGCAGAGGCGGAGGCATGCTAAATCAGCTCCAACCGTGCCCGCTCGATGTCGACTCACGGCAGCGAAACGCTGAGCAAAATAAAATGAAGTGCCCTGGCGGCACTTTACTCTTGCGCCGTTTGTTCGGAGCGCACTTCCAGGATTTTCTTTCGTACGGACTGCGCCGCCTCCTTGATGTCTTGCATCGCTTTGCGGACACGCGTACCTGCAGCTTTGTTTCCGCCTGACGCTTTGGCGACATCGTCGGCAGCCGCCTCAACCAGTTCCTTCAGGTGTTCGTATTCCTCCATATCGTCGCTACTCCCTAAATGTGGCGCGAGGTCCGACGGTAAGTCGCAACGAGGACTCCGCAGCGGGCGGAGTCTATCACCGGCGACGGCCCCCCGCCAAGAGGATAATCGTAGAAATCGGCCCTTACGGGCCAATAAACGCGATTGATGGCGTGATTTCCACTCTGGGCCACCCTTCGCACTCGGAGCACTACCGAGGTAGTAATTGCCATTAACCTATTGATTTCAATGACCTTAACTACACCTCCAGCCGGATCTGAGACGGTCGCCCCTACACTCATTCACAGCATTGAGAGGCCGCCACAACGCGAATGTCAGAGCTGGAATCGGCCGCGGAGTCCGAAGCTGCGTGGAATGCACACTCCGGGTTCCATGACTTGCAGGGAGGTAGAGGCGACCCGAGACCTGGACCGATATGGGGGCAGGATACCTTAAGCCGGGTCCGCTGGAGGCGGCCCCTGCTCGCCCGAAACTCACCAGAGAGTGTTGTGAGATGTCTCGGCAAACGCGATGGCATGGATGCCTGCTCGTCCCGCTGGTCACACTCCGAATGGTAGCCGCTGGAGGTGGCGAGCCTATCCCGGTTCGGTCGCGCACCTTTGACATCGACTACACGGTCAATGGCAACGCCCTGCCACTGAGTGCCGTTCGACTGTGGTACACGCTCGATCGGGGCAAGACTTGGCTCGAAGGCGCGAACGACGAAGATCGGCAGTCGCCGGTCACATTCGAGGCGGAGCAGGAGGGACTGTACGGATTCTTTCTCGTTTTGCAGAACGCGACCGGGCCTTCCAGTGCCCCACCAAACACGATGACCCAACCGCATTTGTGGGCCTTCGTGGACTATACTGAACCTGTTGTGCAGTTGCACCCGCCTCACCAAACGACGATTCTCGGTCATCGCGTGCTGCAGATTCGCTGGACAGCCATCGACGCCCACTTGCCGTCGCGACCCGTCGAGGTCCAGTACCGATGTCTACCGGCTCAGGAGTGGAGAGGGGCCACGGTTGGTTTGCTCCCGAACACCGGGCGTTACGACTGGCGGTTGCCGCCGGAGCTGGACGGTTCCGTTGCCGTTCGCATCGCTGTCCACGATGTGAGTGGACACTGCGTCGAGAGTGACGCCCAACTGGTGGAGATCGGCAGCCTGCCGTCACCGCCTCCTAGCGCAACCACACCAGACGCTCCGCCTGACAGTTGGAGTTCGCGCAGCGACTTCGGACGTCAGCGGGGTCCGGAGCAAGCAAAGGAGCGGGCCGCCCGCCTCTTCGCCGAGGCGATCGGTGCCGGAGCACGGGGTGATTACAGGGAAGGCATCGCGGGTCTGCGGGAGGTCGTTCGGTTGAATCCACAACACGCTGAGGCCTTTGCCGAGATGGGGGAGATGCTCTACCGTATTGGGGATCTTGATCGTGCGCTAAACGCCTACGAGTTGGCGCTCAAGCAGCAGCCGGCGATGCGCACGGCCCTGCGTGGAGCGGCGAGGGTATACCGCCAACGGAACGATCTTTCTGCCGCAGTGAGCCACTTACGGACGATCCTGCGGCACAATCCCAACGATGCAGAGGTGTGGGTAAACTTGGGAGATATTGCCATCTACCAGGGCGACGATGTCCTTGCCCGGGAGTGCTACACACGTGCGACGCAGATCAATCCGACCGCCACGCAGGCCATTGAGGACGCTCGCAGACGGTTGATGCTCATGGCAGAGGTATCGCGAACCTATCATCCGACCACACCATAATGCTATGCTTATGGCACCTGAAAACGTCAGTCCGGTCTGTGCGGTTGTTGGAGGGGATCGGTTTTTGCGTAACGAGGCCCTCGTTCGGTTCCTGGGACCGCCGTCTGCGGATTGCGACGCCCTAGGACCCAGCCGAGTGGATGGGTCGAAAGCGGAGCTGGCCGAGGTGTTGGATGAGGTTCGTACCCCGTCGCTGCTCGGTGGCCGGCGGGTCGTGATTGTTGAAGAGGCCGATGCGTTCATCTCCGCCCACCGGACGGCGCTGGAGAAGTACTGCTCATCACCATCTCAGACGGGTGTCTTGGTGTTCCTGTCCAATACGCTGCCTCGAAACACCCGGCTTTGCCGTATCATTGAAGCGTCGGGGACGGTTTGCCGTCTGGTGGCCCCGAAAGGACCGGCAATTGTCAACTGGATCATCAAAAGGGCCCGGGCACCGTATGACAAACAGTTGACGCACGACGGCGCGGCGACATTGCGACGGCACGTCGGCGACTCGCTCGGGAGTCTTGACAGCGAACTGTCGAAGCTGGCGGCGTTCGTCGGCGAGCGCGATCAGATCACGGTTGCCGACATTGAGACGCTGACTGGCCAACAGCGCGAAGAGCGGGTCTTCGCCGTGATGGATGCAATCGGCTCGAAGGACACCGAGTCAGCCCTTCGACATTGGGAGCAGGTGCTTGCCACGGATCGGGCGGCACCTTCGCGAGCTATTGGTGGGCTTGCTTGGAGCGTTCGTCAGTTGCTTGGGGCACGACGTGAGTGGGAGAACGGGACAAGTATCCGCGAGCTGGCAGGCAAAATGCACACAGATCCAGACCTGCTTCGCCTGCGCCTCGAGCGCACCACGGTCGAGCAGTTGGAGGCGCAACAGCGTGATCTATTAGCGGCTGATCTGGCTGCCAAAACTGGGGCATCCACCGTCGAGGTCGCCATCGAGAAGTTCATCGTGAAACACTGTGCCACAAGCGCTTCAGCGTCGCAGGCAGCCTCGGGGATCTCAACATGACCATCAAAGGCCTTCGGGCGGTTGTGTTATCATTGTTGGTTGGCGGATTTGCCGCTGGGGCATGTACAGGGTGCGCGTCGCTGGGGCTCAGCTTCGGCGGCAATCAGCAGCCTTTTCGGGGCGACGATCAGGCTACCTCCCCGCCGCAATCGCAGAGCGAAGGTGACACACAGGCAACGCTGGCCGCCGTCGACCGGTTTCTGGAACGAACGAAAGACTACCAGGTAGACGGGCTGAGCACCGCGACGATCCCACAGCAACGAGATGCAGTTGAACCGCTCTACCATTCGTCCTCGCTGGCGGGGTCTCGTGATCCGGTGACACCGTCCCTGCCGGTGGGCGGTCCATCGCTCGCGACTGATGGAGCGCTGGCCAATGCCCAGGCCGTGGTGGAAGACCCCGTACCGCGAGAGCTTGTCTTGGCGCTTCCCGTCCTCCAATCGATATCGATCCACCTCGGTCCACAGTCTGATGCGGCCCCATCGGAGTCACCAAAGGTGACTTCGGCAAACGAACCGCTTGATATGGGACAACTTCACGCGCCGATGCTGGTTGACGAACTCTTAGCCCACCTTACCTCGCGGGCTGCGGAGGCACAGGATCTTGTCAGCGAATGGCGTCTGCGAATGACGGAGGTCGCTTTCGAGCGTGAGACGGAACCACCAGAAGTATCGCGGGGTCTTCCGGAGGAGACAAGGGGGCTCTTGTCGGCCCTGACGCGTACGGCCGCCGGTATTCGGGCCGTGGTGCGTGATCCATCACGGAGCAGCGATTCGGCGCTGGAATGGCTTGATCAGCTTCGCGAGGCCTTGATGCCTCGAGCTAGCCTTACAGTCAGGAGGGTGGCATTATGTCGGAAGGTTGTCACTTTCGGTGTGTATGAGGAGCTGGATGATGCTGACTTCACCGCAGGTCGGACGTTGCGCGCGATCGTCTATTCCGAGATCCGCAACTTCCAGTCGAAGCTGACAGAAGACGGACACTATCGTACGGAACTGGCGACCCGCCTCGAAGTGCTCACGGCCAACGGACAGTCGGTCTGGCTGAGAGAGGAGCCCGAGATTGTCGATCTTTGCCGGGAGCGTCGCAACGACTTCTTCATCGCCCAGCGCATCACCCTGCCACCGACGTTGCCGGCGGATGCGTATGTGCTGAAGGTGCTGGTCGAAGACAAGCTGTCCGGCAAAATGGACGAAGAGGCCTACCCGTTCACCGTCCGGTCAACGGTCTCCGTCGCCAATGGTGGGTAGTCGGGGATCCAGGTCGTCAGATGATGTGTCCCTGGGCGGAGCCGGACTGGCAGTTAGGTCGGAGGGGGAAGAGACGTAAGTATTTGCATTACAATAGATTGCGCTAGATTTCGCCAAGTTTCGGTCTATGCCGACCCTCCCTAGAGACCGGGAATCGCCGGTTTTGCTGGATCGATTCCTTGGCGCCGACCGATTGGGGGATAGACTTCCGCTTGGTTCGCGGGTGTTTGATCCGAAAACGGCGCGGTTCGAAATCGCTCGCGTTTTCCAATCGCCGGTTTGGGTTTAATTGGAGTGCATTCTCATGAAGCAAGTATGTGCCTTGATTTGCGTTCTCGCTTTGGCTGGAACGGCGTTTGCGCAAGAATCCGATGTCACGTATGAGACGACGAAGACAACAACGGTGTCCGGTGGTGCTGATCTGATATCTGAGCTTTGGGCGATGGACGACGCCAATCCCATCGCCACCGGCCAGGTCGATCTGCGCCTGACGGGTCGCTGGGGCACGTCGTCGGCACCGGCCAACTTTGGCGACTCGGACGACGACTTTGTCTTCGAGCCCAGTCTCCGCTGGGGCCCCTGCGCCAACGTCGAAGTGTTCGCGTCGGTTCCCATCTGGCTCGGTGATTCCGGTAACCGGGGTGCCTTCGATTACGGCAACTATGACACCTACGTCGGGTTCACGTGGCGTATCATGGAGCCACAAGACATCTGGCCGGCGGCCGCTCTGGGCGCCAGCGCACGTATTCCGACGGGTGACGGTTCATCCGGTATTGACGGCGAGCTGCGGCTGATCCTGACGAACGAGTATGAGAGCGGGATGCGTTCTCACATCAACGCGTTCGCGGCTTCGATCAACGACGACGAAGATGCGTCGGATTGGTACGACGGCGGCTCGTTCTCGAATTGGGTCAGCAATGGTTTTAAGGGTTTTGGCGATCCGCGACACTTCCAGTACGGAGTCGTCATCGGTATGGACGGTCCGCTGTGCGGTGACGGTGCGGTCCGCGGGGTCGCCTATTACATGAACCGCAGCAGCCTGCACTACGGCGCCGCCAACATGAACATGCTCGAGCTGGGCTGGGAGTGGACAATGGCGGAGGCCCGGAAGCTCGGGATGTCCGTCCAGATCGGCTTGGATGACGAAGACGATACGCCCAACTTCGGGGCTGCGGTAAGCTACGCTTGGTCGCTGATGTACTAGACCGCATCCGCAATCCGCAAAGTGACGCCGGCGGCGGTTGGTTCTCGCGCTTTGCGTGGGTCACGCGCAGGAAGTTGTTGTGCAGCGCGCGCCATCCCTAAACGCGGCGTGTCGCGTGGCGACGTGCGATCTGACGATCACGGAACGAGCCCGGGCCGAGTTGGCCCGGGCTCTTGGTTTGCCAGGCATGTGATGCGTGTTGGAGGTGCAAGTCCTCTGCGGGCCGTGATG
>CAYOQG010000261.1:0-8380 GCA_964405925.1 uncultured Phycisphaeraceae bacterium
ATCTGTGGCTGTGCCTGAGCTGTGGCCTGCTGGACCGGGATCAGGTGGTGGCATGCTTTGCCGCATACATGAAGCATGAGAAGCATAGGATTTCACGCGCCGAGTTTGAGCGCAACTTGTTCGAGAAAGAGGACGACCGGGCGTTTTTTGACGATATCAGGCCACTTCTTGCGGTGGGTATCAGCTATGACGCCAAGGTCGCCGTCACTCTCGTCCGCGAGAAACTCATCAGTCGGTTGGCTGGAGAACCGTGGCGGGGGACGCCGTCTGCCGGCGACGTGAAGAAACGTGGCGGACCACGGCCGGGCAAGGGGCGCACGAACTAAAGTGCACGTCCGAGAGAAGCGTACGTGTGCGGAGCGTTGCTATACTTCCTGGCTCGCGAGATCATAGGGCGCTGTCGGCGAGATCGTGGACGCAGGTAAATGACGAAACGTAAAATCGAGCAGCTAATTAAGAGGCTTGGCGAGAACAACATCGCCGCCGTCTACGTCGAGACCCGGACAGACGCCCTCGAGACAGTCATGTCGATGATCCCTGAGCGTAGTATCGTGGGATTCGGCGACTCACTTACGCTGAGACAAATCGGCGTCGTCGATGCGCTCGAGGAAGGGGACTACACGTTCCTGAACCCGTGGAAGCCCGGAATCAACGCCGAAGAGAACGTCAGGCTCAAGAAACAGGCCTTGACCTCAGATGTGTTTGGCACCGGCACCAATGCGTTGACTCTAGATGGAAAGATCGTCAACGTTGACGGACATGGGAATCGTGTGGCAGCCATGCTCTTCGGCCCGGACAAGGTCATCATCGTGGTAGGAGTCAACAAGATTGTCGAGAACCTGGAAGAAGCGTTGAGGAAGATCAAGGAGAAGACTGCCCCATTAAATGTCAAACGGCACCCGAACTTCGATCCAATGCCTCCGTGCGGCGACACGGGTGTATGCACCGATTGCTCGTCGCCGTGGAGGATCTGCAACAAGACCGTCATAATAGAAAGGGAGTATAATAATAACAGATACAAGCCGATCATCACCGTAGTGATAGTCGGCGAAGAGTTGGGAATCTAGGCGAAACACCATGACATAGGCATAGTCCGCATGCTTCCAGATGATGACCGACACAAGAGGATGCGGCGGTCGCTGACACTTGCGCTGAATCATGAATGGCCGCAGCTCGACCGCACCAGGAAGAACGTCGCCAAGCTCGCTGCCGTTACGATCGACGATGACCGTGCTGCAGCCGACATGCCGATCGTGGCAACGGTGGCAACGGATGGGGGGGAAGGACGGCTAAACCTAGCACCTATCTCGATTCAGATCGTTCGCGTTGCCGACAATCGTGGGGTCATTCACTTTGAGGAGTTTGTCCCCCAGTCCCTTCGGCCCGACGAGGTGATGCGTTACTTTTTCGCCTCGGACAACCGGTTCCAGCGTTTCTTACGGTACCTCGGTGTTTCGCTTGAAGACCTGCTGCCAGAAAATGATTTCCAGAGAAGCCATCTCCTGGCGATGCTCCGAGAACTTTTGGAGTGGGCGGCGCTACTGAGGTTGGCCGCACAGAATCAGCCAACACTCCTGCTGCGCGACGGACTGCTGCGTAGTGTCATGCTGCGGGACCGTGTCTTTCAGGCGCTGCGAAAGCGATTCGAGGACCTCACGACCGAACACGGGCATCTGCTGGTCGGTGCCGCCAAGCGGTCGAGCATTGTCAACTACCTCTCCGTGGCCTTCGGCGTCAACGAGACGTTTGAGTCGGGCGCCCCCGCCTACGTCTGCATCCCGCCGGACCTTGAACGAGAGGCGGCCCCGGCGCAGTATCGCTGGATCGGCGATCGGGCCATGGGCCAGCTATACCTTGCCAAGCTGGATAAAGGCACGAATGTCCCAGTGGTGCCTGTGGATGTGGCGGCCTGGCAGAAGGGCCGGGTTCATGAGACGATGCGATATCTTCGGCGATCATCTCGGGCGAGCTTCCCGAGGCGCGGATATCCTCAGGAGCTGTTGATGGCCCATGAGTATGCGAAGCTGGGTGGGCTGGAGATCGAGATGTTGGAGTCCGAGTTGCTGCAGGAACTCGCAGATCGGGAGCCGAGCGTAGCACAGCAGGCGAGCGCGCTGATGCTCCTTGGTCGACGGATCGTTGAGGATACGGATGACGAGTGACCTGGCGAACTCGGCTCTCTACCGCGGCGCAGTAGTCGGCTTGCTGCGCGGTTTCTCGCAGAGCGGCCTGCATCTCGAGCTTGATGTCGTCATACCGCATCGGGAGGAGGGCTTACCCGGGTTCGGTGAATTTCTGCTGATCGAGGCGGGACCGGGGCGCGCCATGGCTGGGCGAGTCTGTCAATATCGGGCTGCAGGCCGCCTGATGTTCGACCAGGGTGACAGCTACCTGGCCGACCTGTCCCGTTCAGACGAGCGCCCGCCGGCGCCAATTGTCCGGCAAATGCTCCGGTACACGGTGAAACTCCAACTCCTGGGACAGCTTCGGATGACGGAGAGCGGGTTCGAGTTCACCGTGGGTGATCGCGAATTCGCCACGTTCGGTAGCCCAGTGCGCGAGCCCTCCGATGCCGCGCTGGCGTATCTGTGCAACGTGAATCTTCAGAGCGATCCGAGTGCTGCTGTACTTGGCGAACTGGTCTACGGTCAGCGCGTGCTTGCCGACGTTCCGATCAAGTTCAGCGTGGACCGGCTGAAAGCGCGTCGGAGCTTCGTGTTTGCCCGCGCCGGGTATGGCAAGAGCAACCTCATCAAGTACCTGGTATCACAGCTGTACAGCTCACCCCCCGACGTCGGGCTCTTGATCTTCGACGTCGAGGGCGAGTATGCCTTGCCCGATGCCGCCGGCCGGCCAGGCATGACCAACATTCCGACACTTGCGGATCGCCTATCGTTGTACACGAATCGTCCGGTGCCAAAGAGTTTCGGGCCATTGAAAAGGGGCGACATGCACCTCGATTTCGGGGACTTCCCGCCGCAGGACATCCTGGCGTGCTTTCTCCCCTGGGAGAAACAGGAGACCGTATTCGCCAACCTGGTGCGCGGATTGAAGTGGGACGCATGGCGCAAACTGGTTGCGTACCTTGCCGAGAAGGAGTTCCAGGCCGACGACAATACACTGGCGCAGATCCTAGAGTACCGCCCGCAAACGAGGAAGGATCACGGTGACGTCAGCCTCGCCGCAATCAAGAACAATCTCGTGCCACCGATCCGCCGACTGCACAGGGCTAACAGCCCCATCGGCAGGAATCTAATCGAAGAGCTCCGCCAGGGCCGCATCATCATCGCGGACACGTCGTTGCTGGGAAGTGAGGACGCGCTCGCTGTCAGCGGGCTGCTTCTCCGGCGGCTATTCGAGCACAATCGGCGACACTTCACCGATCCCGCTCGTTTCGTAGTCCGATGCTTGGCGATCATCGAAGAAGCGCAGGCGGTCCTGGGCGACCGTGCGATGGACGACCGCAATATCTTCGTGCGTTGGGTGAAGGAAGGCCGCAAGTACGACCTGGGTGTGGTCCTGGTCACGCAACAGCCCGGCGCAATTGCCGATCAGATCATCAGCCAGGGTGACAACTTCTTCGTCCTGCATTTGCTGAACGATGCGGATCTCGCCACGCTGAAGCGGCATAATGCCTACTTCGCTGAGGACATCCTCGGAGTAATTCAATCGGAGCCGATTCCAGGCAACTGCTACTTCTGGAGTGCACCAGATCAACCTTTCGTCCTTCCGGTGCGCGTCAGGGAGTTTGGAAAAGGTGACACGCAACCACAGCCCTGCGCAACGCAACCAGAGCTGACGGCGGGGCCGACCAGGGCAGCCGATGGGGAAATCGACCTCGAGCCTGTTGTCCTCGGTGTCCTGGGGGGTCATCCGAACGTGTGGCTGTATGGCGTGGCAACTCGCGAGGGAAAGCCAACGCGGCCTCCGGGAGAAGTCGCGTTCGCGTTGGATTATCTGGTCAGCGGCGTTGCCAGTCGGCTTCGGGAATCGCCTCTCTCGATTCCCGCTGACGATCCAGCGGCATGGCTACGCCAAGAGCTTCCTGCGAAGATTGAGCAACTGCTTGGTGCCCTTGGCGGACAGCCAGGGTTCGCGGTTTTAGCCTCAGCGACTCGCAAGGTCTGGGCCCTGCCGGCGCGAGCGATCCAACTATCCGGAGGCAAGAAGGTGCGGGGCGAATCGGTCGAGATTCGGAGATCGGTTTGAGGCGTGCTTGACGTCATTGAATACAACGGGGGCGGACCGTAGACGACAAGCCGCCGAGTCGCCCGGTTCGTGCAGACGGCAAATTGGAGGTTCAGATTACATGTGACGCGCTGCGCGATTATCCGGGAGATTGGTGAACGACCATCGCGGATGCTCCGGGGAGCGAACTGCTGGTCCCCGGTCGCTTCGATCGCCTCTTGCACGCCCTGCGTCTTATGCGCTGAGAGGTTATCCATCACCACCACGTCGCCAGCACGTAATGTTGGGACCAACATCTGTTCGACATACCCACGGAACACCATCGAATCCATCGCGCCTTCGATCACCAACGGTGCCTCGATCCGGTCGTGACGCAACGCGCCCACCATAGTCGTTGTGCGCCAATGGCCGGCCGGAGCGTGTTCGATCACACGCTGACCACGTGGCGCCCGGCCATACAAACGGGTCATGTTCGTCTTCGCCCCGGACTCGTCGAGATAGACCAACCGAGACGGTTCCACGTCTGCGATCGCCTTCTTCCAGCGCCGCCGTTGATCGGCTACGGCTTGGCGCTTTTGCTCCGCCGCTTGGAGCGACTTTTTTTTAGCGTCAGGTCCAGCACACCCAAAGCCCGCAGCAGGGCCCGGTCGCTCATCTGAACCTTCAAACCTTCCTTCAGTTCCCGTAACGTCGCATCCGGGCGACGCTCCACCAAACGACGCAACTGGCGCGTCTGGCGATCGTTCAGCTTGGGCTTGCGACCTGCGTTCTGAGGCAACGCCGCAATCGAACCCGTCTCCCGCCGCCGCTGCAACAACCCTCGAATCCACGACGTGCTGACCCCATACCGCTTGGCGATCTGCACGCGTGTGCCTTCCCGGGCGTCACAAGCTGCGACCACTCGCTCCCGCAAGTCCATCGAATATGGCCTCATGCCTTGGTCCTCCCGCCATCATGGCGGGAGTATCATCGGCAAAACCGCCATACAAAAAGTAAGAATGCTCT
This sequence comes from uncultured Phycisphaeraceae bacterium, assembly GCA_964405925.1. GTDB lineage: Bacteria > Planctomycetota > Phycisphaerae > UBA1845 > UBA1845. Next base: position 5,194 of record CAYOQG010000261.1, read on the forward strand.
GAAGGACCGTACATGGACACACACCAGTGTCAGCGTCCGAGGTCCACTCCCTCACGGTCGCGGCTCGGTTTCGGTCGCGGGTCGGAGCTGTGGCGCCGACTCGCGCACGGCAATCTACAGTCCGGGTTTCCTGAGCTCCTGTCGCAGGCGCTCCACGGCTTCGCGGAGTTGGCGGTCGAGGATGATCTGGGATGTCGAGGGTTTGTCAGTCAAGCCATGGGTCGCCCCGGGGTCATCGTTGCAGTAAGCGGTCGATGGTGGGTCGGCGAACGCAAAGTCGAGGGCTCGACGAAAGGCTTGGATCGCATGCACCTCATCGTGATCGAGCACGACCTCGACGTCGGGGATCACGCCCCAGGTTGTGCTGTCTGAGTTTGTTCGTCTGCGGTGGATGATCCGGCCGTCGGGCAGCCGGTAATAGGCTGTGGTCAGCTTGATGGCTGCATGATGCTCGGTGAGGTGGATCAGTTGCTGGACGCTCCCTTTACCGAAGCTGCGCTCCCCAACGACGACAGCCCGGCCAAACGCCTGCAAGGAGCCGGCGACGATCTCCGAAGAACTCGCCGATGCACCGTTGATCAACACAGCCAATGCGATGTCTTCGATTGTTCCAGGCCGAGTTGCGACGTACTCCCTAACAGCTTTTCGGCGGGTCACTGTCGACAGTATGACACCCTCATCGACAAAGCGGTCGACCATGGCGACAGCCTGTTGCATCAGCCCGCCGGGGTTGAACCGTAGATCGATGATCAGACCGCGTGCCCCTTCGCGGATCAGCTCTTGTAGGGCCTGGTCGAAAGCACGCATCGTGTTGCTGAGGAAGTTGCTGACGCGGATGTAGGCGATGCGGTGATCCGCATCGAGCATATACGCCCATCGACCATGGTCTCCGCGACGAAAACCGCGTACCGTGGTGAGGCTTACGGGGCCCCGCACCGGGGCGACGGCGACGGGCTCCTCGGATCCGCGGTGCCGGACTCGCATGCGAACGGCTGAACCAGGCAGTCCGCCGAGCAGCTCCTCGACGTCGAAGACGGAATGGCCTTCGATCTCCCGACCGTCGATCGCCAGGATGACGTCACCGGCAAGAATGCCAGCCCTGGCGGCGGGGCTGCCCTCGACGGGAGCGATCACGGTGAGCTGACCGTCTTCCATGCCGACCTCGATTCCGACGCCGATGTAATTGCCGTCACTGTGGCGTTGAAAGGCTGCCAGCTCGGCTTCGGGGACGTAGCCACTGTAGGGATCGAGCTGGCGGAGCAGTCCGCGAATCGCACCATCGACGAGTCGTTCGCCGTCGATTTCCTCGACGTACTTCTGCTTGGCCAGGGCGTCGACTTCCACAAGGGGGCCGTAGGTGCTCAGCACGGTGTGCTGCTTGGCTGTCATCTGCGGTAAGCGCAGAAACATCAGGGCGATGACAATGAAAATGGCCAGCCAAACCAGACTGTGTTTATGCATTCACCACCTTGCTTGTTCGGAAGCGACGGCAGCACCAGCCAACGTTCAGGTCGGTACGCACGGTTCCACATCCGGTGGTCGTGGTCCTGTCCAGGGGCCGGCGCATCGGCGAGCGCGCGGATTTCCTTCCTCGAATCCTTCGTCACGTTCCGAGGCCCACTCCACCCAGTATGTGCAGTGGATCTAGACTGATGGAGGTCCGGAAAAGATGCGCGACCCGTTCCGCGAAAGCGATTGACCTGCTATTCCCGCTGGACCGGTAACCAGAGAGGAAGTAGACTGGAGTGTCTTCAACCGCGGGGCCGGACAGGATTCGGGCGATCGAGATCCCTAACATGTTCGGAGCTGCCGCGATTTTGTGTTTGCGTCGGACGGGGTTGCCAAGGCAATGGCTAGAGAGAAATGGTACCGGGCAGGCCTCTCTTTTGAGTGCACCCAGTGCGGCAATTGCTGCAGCGGGGCACCGGGGTACGTCTGGGCCACGAAAGAGGAAATCCGCCGAATCTCCGAGTTTCTGGGACGGACGGACGGATGGCTCGAGGGCGCTCACCTGCGCCGCGTCGGGTTTCGGTATAGTCTGACCGAGAGACGGAACGGGGATTGCATCTTTCTGAAACGTAACGGCGACCAAACCATGTGCGACATTTACCCCGTCAGGCCGTTGCAGTGTCGGACCTGGCCTTTCTGGCGGAAGAATCTTCAGTCCTGCGATGCGTGGAACTCCGCCCATAAAACATGCCCGGGCATCAATCGCGGGCGATGTTGCGGTTTTGGCGAGATCGAGCGCCTCCGTACGATGAAAACGTGGTGGTCGGAAGACGAGAAGCGTTGATTCACAGGCCTGGTCGGTTCCAGGCGTTTCCCGAATTACGTACTGTATGTAGGACCACCCCTGTGGGCGGCGCTAAACGGGTCCTCACGTCACCGACAAGAGGCGACGCTACACAGAAAGGGGATTTGCTCGAAGGTCGAGGATGGGCGTTACACGCGATCGGCTTTCGATCGCTGACGGGCGAGTATCATCGTGCCGGTTGCAAGGATCAGCAGCACCATCCCCAGCAGCCCCCACTGTGAGGTTGTGGGGATGGGGATGTCGGCACAAGGTCGGAAGGTTGGCGGGTCGCCTGGAGCGGTCCACGCCGATGTGAACCGGCCCCAGTCCGTGCAGTCAACGTCCGTGTCGAGATCGGCGTCACCGGCTTGACACGTTGGCCCGATCGGTCCTGCGTTTGGCCCGGTATAGCAATCTCTAAACGCAGAGTAATCTGATACATCGACGTCATTATCATCGTCGAAGTCGCCGAATCTCGAGGTGCCGTTCAAGTTGTAATAGAGGTAGTTGCCGCGACTATCATCCCAGTTAGTGACCGCGTTGTCTGGCTTGAGGCTATAGACGTAGTGCACCACGACCGACGAGGATGCCTCGGGGCCGATGGTGATCCATCCATGCACCGGATCGAAGGTGAACTGATCCGGTGTGAGTGGGACGCTGTCGACGATGATGGACTCGATGGTCTCGATGGGCTGACGACTGAGCTGAAACAGGTGCCGCCCAGGTGTCGCTGTCACGTCAAACGACTCGACCGGCCATCGCAGGCCGTCTTTGTCAACGTCGCCAAATTAGATGGCCTCAACCACGCTCGGCTGTGAGGACGACCAGTCAGGTGTCGTCGGCAACCAACCTGCGGTGGTGAGGAGGTAGCGCGAGCCCTGAACCCAGCTACCG
>CAYOQG010000262.1:0-8301 GCA_964405925.1 uncultured Phycisphaeraceae bacterium
ACACCGTACAGGGTCCGCGCTGGCTGCTGCGGGCCGTGCAGCTCGCGGGTCGATGGCGGGATCGCGGCGGCGGTCGGTAACGTCTTTTTTGGCTTCGGCATAGTTAAGGCACTTTACCCGGCAGTCGTGAATACGTGGCGGCACGCAAATTGCCAGTAGCCGTAGGTCATGCGGTACCTGGCCCGGACGCCGTAAAGGTAAACCTCACGCATGAAGCCCGCGTCGCTCTCGCGCTCCAGGGCTGTGAATTCGACCGGCTCACGGTCCTGGAAGATGAACGGGCGGACGCTGACGTCGGTCTTCAAAAGGTAGAACGTATCGGTGTCCGTGAGGTATGAGAATGACAGAACGCGGGCCAAACCCTTGAGGATGTTCTCGGTCGATGACACGATGCTAGCATTGAGAACCTCGCTGGCTGTGAACAACATCGACGGAGGGACGACGACGATCAGACCCGATGGAGCCAAACTCATCGGCTCGCCCTGGTCATCCTTGAAGCTCAGCATGGCCACGATCGCGCCGCTCAGAGCAGCCTTGAATTCGGCGCTCGTGGGGGCATCCTTATCGACGATCGCGCTGGTAAGATCGTTATCTTGGGTGCCGCTCTTTCCTGACGAGTGAGTGGCACCAAAGAATGGGACGCCGTCGTAGGAGTGGTAGCCAGCGGTCGCGCCGTTGACGAGCAGGCGGGCGATCTCGCTATCCTTGTGCTGAGCGGCCCGCTGAGCCATTTCGCGGATGCGGATCATAATCTGGCCGGTCGCATCATCGGCAATCTCCGACCTGTCTACTTCTAAAGTGAGTTCATATTTAAGATTCTTCACATCATAGGCTTCGGCGAACATTCCGCGTGCGAGCCTGCCCGTTCCCCATTCGCGGACCGGAGGTACGCTTCCCAAGAACCGATATTTTTCGGTGTCGGTCGTGCTCTGGATTCGCGTGCTCAGCTCTTGATAAACGGTCGCGGCTTCGACCTCGGAAAAACGCTGAAAGAAATCTGCTTTGACGCCCGGAAGTGAGAGGGCAGTGTCAACGATTGCCATGATGAGTATCCTTACTATGGTCCGCCCGCATCAGGGCGGGGGTACGTCCTTGTACTAGACTAGGCTGAAACCGTTGCGAACGGTTGAATCCTCACGATGATCGTGCCTGCGGTTGGCACATCAACGCAGTAGCCGACGAAGGTGTTGGACGTCGAGGTAAAAGTGAGGGTGCCGTCGTCGCTGGCGTAGACTGCGTCACCGATATTGGCGATCGTGGCTCCGCTCAAAGTATGCTCGAAATCGCCCTGGGTGTAGACTCGGACGGCCAAGTCACCGTCAGAGCCGGCGCTGTTATCTGCCTCTTCATAGGCGATCCCGGCGAATAGCTCGCCAGCGGTGAGGGGTGCGACGTAGCCTCCGGCTTCGACGGAAAGCAAGGCGCCCTTATATACATGTTCGGCGTCTGCGACCTTGAAGCTGCGGAGCTGCTGGTCTACGTAATGGTCTAGTTCGCGGTTGGCTGAAAGTGCCATGTGCTGTCACTCCCTTTGACGTCGTGTGCTCGGTCCGTCGAGCAGTGCGGGTCAGCTAGTGTTTGCGTTGCTCGGACCAGTGGTTGATGATCCGATCAATAGGGTTCGGCTCGGGACGATTCAGCATGTCCTCGAAGTCGTCGTGCTGCTGAGTCAACCAGTCCTCCTCGGCACCATCGCTTGCGCCGATCTCCGACTTGAGTTGCTCAAGACGTTTCTTCGGGACATCGCCGACGCTACATCGACCTTGTTCGATCTCGACCGCTAGTTCCATCCAGCTCCCCTCGGGACCGTAGGCATTGGTGAATACCCATTGTAGGATCGCTGCGAGGAGCTGGCGGTTGAATCGCGCGCCGGTCTGTTTCTCGACGGCGTCCGTCAGATTGAAGATATCCTCGGGAAGTTGAATCGAGCGTTGTTTCTTGGCCATCCGCTGGTCCTCAGCCGTCGTTTCGGTTCGCATTATCCGGTCTCCGTTAATCGTACCTTGCCAAAACCTCTATATCCAGTGTAGCTCGCTGATTCAGTCTGTCAAGTGGAAAAAAGGTTGACAACACTGTTTTTCGTGGTAGACTCTTAGAGAGATCGGACATGCGTCCGGTAGTGAGACACGGAAACCCCTAACAGGAGCAAACCATGGCAAAAGATGTGAAAACGAAGGCCGGGAAGGGCAAGGCAGGAACGAAGGGACAAAGGGACGGTGGGACGGAGCCAGTGTATGGCCTATCGGCTGAGGACCTGCTGTTCCTGACGACACTGACTCAATGCGGGAACGTGTGCGAGGCGAGTGAGGCCCTCGACCTCGCCTTCTTCATTCGGGAGCAGGGCGGCGTCATTGACCAGGCGGATGCGATACTCGCGTTGCTGCCCATCGCCCAGCGCGTGTGGCGCGAGAGTTAAATGGGTGGCTAACGTCCCTTCCATCCCGCGTCCGCTGCCGCAGCTCGATCCAAGGGTGATCGGGGCTCGTGTGCGAAGGCTTCGGAAAGCTCGCGCATGGAGTCAATGTGAACTTGGCGAGCGGGCGGGAATCCACGGTGGGTGCGTCTGTGCAATCGAGCTGGGGCAACGAGCGCCGACGCTTCGCCAGACCATCGCCCTCGCATTCTGTTTTCGACGATCAATAGAGTTTCTGATTTTCGGAAGCCCCAAGCGCGGGAATTGGTGGCGAGCTGTAGACACTGAGAACGGGTCTGCGGTACGGGCGGGGAACACCGGCAGGCAAACCGGCCCCCGCCCTGCCCAGGCTTTATAAAGGAACATGCGATGGCTGAAGCGATGACGGACAGTCCGCTCGACGTGCTGGCGTGCCAAACGACGGCAGTGGCGGGTGACGGATTGCGACAGGTGCGGCTGTGCCCTTGGGGACTGGTGAAGAGTCGGAATGGTGACTTTCTACTCGACGAAGAGTCCGTGCGATTGATCGTCGAACGGTTCCAGGAACACGGGACGATGGTACCGTGCGATTTCGAGCATCAAACTCTTGCCGGGGAGTATATGGGGCCGGACGGACTGGCAAGAGCCAGCGGATGGGTGCATAAGCTGTGGGGAACTCCGGGGCGGGGGTTGTTCGCGCTAGTCGAGTGGACGGAGCGCGGCCGCGAGGCGATCCGCAACCGTGAATACCTCTATCCCTCGCCCACACTGACGATTCGACGATCGGACAATCGTGCCATCGAGTTGCACTCGGTGGCTCTTGTTACCAAGCCGGCCATACCAGCACAGGACGTGTTGGCTGCCAAAGACCAAACACTTGCACAGGAGACTACAGTGGAGAATCTACTAGCGAATCAAGAGGCGGGACCGATTGCCGACCTGGCCGAGCAGATCAAGACTAGGTTGGGAATCACCGAGGGCAAGATGACGTTGGAGGCGTTCCTGCAAGCCGTGCTCGCAAAGATCAATGCTGGCGCGGGTGAGCGCGGGGACACCGAGGTGGCCTCCAGCGTGCGCGCGACGTTAGGGCTCGCCTCGGACGCAGGGGCGAGTGAGGTGACACTCGCTTTGCAAATGCGGGTAAACGAGAACGCAGAACTTACCGCGATGCGGGAAGCCGAGGCTGACCGGCAAGCCAAGGAACTTGTGAACAAGTACGTCAAGGCAAACGTTTTGAATCCCAACGATAAGCCCGCGATGGAAGCGGCGATGTCACTAGCCCGCGAACGTCCAGATCGACTGCGAGCGATGCTCGACGGCGCGACACCGTATGTAGCACCGGGGAGGACGACTGCACCGACCGGACGACAACACCTGATTGCCAAGGCTGCGGGCAATTGGCGGAACGATCCGAGCATGCAGAGGACGTGCAATTGCGAAGCGGCGGTAAACCTGGCTCTGAGGGACGCCGGGCTTGAGAAACTCACTGACGCGGAACGGGCGCAATTCGTAACCAGCAAGTAGGAAGGTAAGCGCGATGGCCGAAGGCACGCAAAAATTGACGATCGAAGCTGAGGCAAAAGGCTTCGAGCAGACCGCCAAAAAGATCGAGAGTGTCAGCGACGAGACACAGAAGCTTACCGACGCGACGCAACGCCAGGCGAAAGATACCGAGGCTGCCACGGACGCTCAAAAGAAGCACACGGCATCCGAGGGAGACTTCCTCGGCTTGTTACGTGAGATACATCCGGCGCTTGGGATCTTCGCGGAATCGCTTTTACGGGGCATAAAGATCACGTCTGATCTCGCCTCCGAACAGATCAACTTGAATACGATATTGGGCCAGGCCAGCGACGCGATCAAGACCAACAAAAAGGCTCTTGATCTCTTAGCGGCCACCGGAGCAGTAGTAGCGGGGATCACAGCGGTCGTCAACGCGATCCGGTCGGTTGCAGAGGAGGCACGTAGCGCGACGGCGGCTATTTATGCCATGGCCCAGGCACAGAATGAAGTCCTAGCGGCTCGGGCCGCGACCGCGTCGGAAGTCGAGCGATTGGGTGCGGGGCGTGCGGAAGGTCCCCCTAGCGCCGAAGAATCCCGCGTGATAACTGAAGCAATCGATGCGTTCGCACGGACTGCAGTGGGGCAGGGCGTCGGCGAAGAGGCGCGACGTGGGGCCGTGCTGCTTGGTGGTGCAGCGGCGTCGCGTGAAACACGTGAACGGTTGGCCGTGCTGCTCGACCGGTTTGGCGATCAGGTGGATGTTAAAGAGCTTTTGCGACAGGCGCCCGGCACACGACAAGAGCGGGTAGATCGGATCATCGCGCGCCATCTGGAGCGGCTTGACGCGATCCGAGCCACAGAAGAGCAGCAAGTCCGTAACGTCGCACGCGCGGCACTCGCGGAAACGCGAGCGGCTGGCGGGACCAGCTATTACACCCGCCGTTTCATCGAGGGCTTGCCCGGTCGGGGATTTGAAGGTCTCGACAGTGAGAAACTGGCAGACATCGTCGTGGGACTTGGCGGGATCAGGCCGCGCGACATCACCCAGGCTGAGCACACGATGATCTTGCGACGGTTCCTATCGGCGATTCCATTTGTTGAGGCGGGGACCGATGCCGCCGGCGGCCTGGACCTGACTAGCAGACTCTATGGGGAGCTGCAAAAGGCGTCGGTTGCGCTGGAAGGTGCGGGAGTCGAGGGTGCCCGCCCGCACGAAGTGCGTGCAGCCGAGAACGCTTTTCGGGCATTGGAACGGGCAGCGAAGCGCTTGAACGATGCAGCCGATCGAATGGCCGAACAACCTACCGTGGTCAATCAGTACCACCACGCGAAATTCGTCGGCCCGGATGCGACGAGCCAGCGCAATCGCACTAGGAACGGCGAAAGCATACTGTTAAGGCGTCATGGCGGATGAGGGCGTTACCAGCGCGACACGTTGAGCGACGCGATGATGCGGAATGGGTTTCCGTCGAGACGGCGTCCACGCTGACGGGGCTGAGCGAGCGTCATTGGCGACGTCGTGCGGCTCAGTTGAGCAGTCAGGGCCAGGCGTACAAGGCTCAGCCGCAGGACGGTGGCAAACCCGTGTGGTTCGTCCACCGATCGACAGACGTCAGGTTGGCACGTTGCCCGGATCGTGTAATGCGGGACGCGGCTGCGATCCCGCTGCTGGCGAAGTACCCGGAGCATCTTGTGAACCGGGGACTCCGTCGTAACTACTGGCTCCAAAAGTGGCGGCGGGCGTGCGAGTCACGTCGGCCCGGTGGAGCGACGGATCGGGACCTGGCTGGCCGGATCGTGGCCGAAGCGAAGCGAGCGGAGCCGGGCCTTCGGATCAGCGTCCGCAGCCTGTACGCATGGTGGAAGCGGTATCAGCGTCTCGGAGACGACGGCACAGTCATCGGCGTCGAGGGACTTGTCGATAGGTACGGCAGCGGTGGCCGTGGGGAGTCAACGCGATCGCCTGAAGCCGTCGAGCTGTTCTTTGAATTGTACCACACGACGAATCGCCTGAAGGTCACCACCTGTCACGATGCGGTGTGTCGGGAAGCGAAACGCAACGGCTGGAGGTGGCCGACGTCGTACACGGCTACGACGTCCTGGCTCCGCGAGCATGACGACGTGCAGCTCACCTGCCTTATGCGGTGGGGCGTGGACGTGTGGGCTCGCCGCTACCTGCCTCACCTCAAGCAAGACTACAGCAAGCTGGAACCTGGCGAAATGTTCGTCGCCGACCACACCCAGCTCGATCTGTTCTGCATGTACAAGGGCCAGCAGATACGGCCCTGGCTGACGGCGATTCAGGACCTTCGCTCGCGCTGCATCGTAGGCTGGCACATCGGGCCGGCACCGCATCAAGATGCGATCCTTCATGCCTTGCGGATGGCATTCCGTGATTGGGCGATTCCTCGTGTCATGCGGATCGACAACGGCAAAGACTTCGTGGCGAAACCGATCACGGGCTACACGAAGCGCGAGCGAGACCGGCTATCGCGGGCCTTCGGTCCCGAGTGGCGGGCGATCGTCAAGCGCAGTGAGCACTTGATCGACTGCACCGATCCGCGATGGTTGGGGGTCGTGGGCGAGCTGGAGGTAGACCTGATCTACGCGACGCCTTACGCCGCGTGGGCGAAGGGAACGCTTGAGCGGTGGTTTGGAACGTGCCACGACCAGCATGATCGCTTATACCCCACCTATTGCGGGAACGCGCCGCAGAACAAACCGGAGGGGCTGGCCAAGATTCGAGTCAAGCATCCTGACGCGGTGCCAACGATTGACGACGTACGTAAGGGGTTTGCCGCGTACCTGGACACCTATCACCGGACGGAACACAGGAGCTTGGTCGCATGACACCGCTTGCGGTATGGAAGTCAGCTACGCGACTGCGTCGGGCGGTGGGTGACGAGCTGGCGTTTTTGATGGACGTGCGCGGGCTCTACAAGGTGACCGCGAACGGGGTCAGCATGAAGGTGGGTGCGGGGACGCTGCACTACGGTGCCAAGAGCCAGGCCCTCAAGCGATATGTGGGACGTAAGGTGCTGGTCGCTCTGGACCCGGACGATGTATCGCACTGTTGGGCGTTCACGCCGGATCGCCAGAAGCGACAGTTGATCGGTCGGCTGGACTCGAACGAATCCATCGCTCCCTACACTTCGGCGGACGATGCGCGGGAAGCTATCGCGGAGATCAAACGCGAGCAGTCGGTCATGCACAAGGCCCGCCGTGCTCAGGCACGTCGAACCTTGCGTATGGCTGAGCGGATGCGAGAGCACAGCCAGGCAAAGCGGGCCGAGTTGATGCGCACGGGTACGGATGACATCGACGTACAGCCGACGATCGTGCCTGTCCGCACGGGTTTCGAGGGGGTCTCGAAGCCGGCTCGATCGACCTTCGAGACGACGTGTCGCCCGTGGGATGACGGCGACGTGAGCGATCTATTTGACGACACCCCGTCCGAGGCGGTGGTCGACGACGATGAAGGCATGGAAGACCTTTTTGGTGACGATCCCGGTGAAGACTCGGACGACGGGCTGGATGGGCTGCTATGACGGAGCCCCACAACGACATCACTGACATCCTGACGGATCGGGAGCGTGTGCTTATGGTCGCATGGATGCTACCAGACCGGGGTGACTTGGCCGATGTACAGCGTCGGCAGGCCATGGAGAACTTCAAGGCGTACATCCGCCGGCACAATATGACGGCAGCGGATGTCGCGTTGCAGATCGGCAGTCCGAAGGCCACGACGATCGGCGACTTGATGAAGGGCGTGTATCGAGCCAACGCGGACGATCACGTCCGCAAGCTGAACCTGTTTATCGAACAGCACGCCCGAGCCAGGGCGGCATCGCTGACGGACAAGTTTGTCACCACGAAGACGGCGAAAGCTGTGCTCGGAGTAGCCCGCCTGGCTCGCGAAAATGGTACCCTGGCTCTGGTGGTAGGACCGACGGGTATAGGCAAGAGTCGATGCGCCCTTGCGGTAGCTGAGAAGTACGTCGGGTCGATCTACATCCGCATCATACGCGGGTACCAGCACCCGAACGGATTTTGCTCGGCACTGGCTGACAAGCTGGGCGTACGCAAGCACGCTCGGTCGGATCATCGGGCGATCCACCGCACTCAGCTCGAGCGCGTGCTTGACACTTTGCGGAACTCTGGTCGGCTCCTCATCATCGACGAAGGCCACAAGCTGTGGGACACCACGATTGATCTGCTGCGGGACATCCACGACGAATGTGGTGTTCCCATGTTGATCTTGGCGACCCGCGATCTGCACGATCGCATCCTCAAGGATAGAGACCCGGACCACGGGCAGCTCTACTCGCGCTTCGGTGTCGTCCACCATTTGACCGAAGGTCACGACGCCTACGGTGGCCAGGGCAAGGCTCTGTACACGGTGGCGG
>CAYOQG010000263.1:0-8284 GCA_964405925.1 uncultured Phycisphaeraceae bacterium
TAAGCGCCCGAGCTCTCTGCGGCGTCGGCCGATATTTCATCCGCGGCCGAGCTTTCATCGTCGGCTGGGCTTTCATCGGCTGCCGAGGGGCGATCCGGAGGCGCTTCTTGCGATGGGTCGGCGTCGCGCGACGTCGTCCGGGGTTCCTGGGAATCCGAAGTGGATTCGGGTCCGAAATCCGCTTCGATGCTCACGACCGCCGGTCTGGCGAGCTCGGCGGCCCGTCGCGTCCACATGACCAAAGCCAAATCGGCCGAGTCCGGCATCGCCTCTTTTTGAGCCCGGAGACGGCCTTTCTCCATCTCGTACGAAACGCGTTCGACGAGACGGAATTCGAGCACGCATAATAGAGCGAGCATGGTGGCCAGGAACGCAGCCACGAACAGCTTCGAGTCTGACTTTTTGGTCATGGTCTACCTCGCTTCGGTCGCCCCCGTGGGCTTACACAGCAGCCCTACCGTGCGTTCACTCGATGCGTCATCCTCGTGCACGCTCGGCCCTCCAGGCCCAATACATAGAGGGCAGGCGGGGTTGTCCCTGCATCCATTTTAGCCGCGCTGTCCGGATACCTCCAGACTGGCAGCGGGCTCTTAGACACCCAGATCGCTGTTCGAGGAGACACGCCTCTGGACTGCGAACGTGGGGGACGCGTGCCCGGCCGGCCGATCGAGGTCGCCCTGCGGTCAGCATCTGCATACTCCTTGAGACGCGGGGCTCGGGTCGGAGCACGGTCATTGTCAATCAGACGCGTCCCGCCACTCGAATTCCGCGTGGCACCTTGTCATCCCGCGCGCCCTGCGGACCAACGGTTTCTCACTCTTCGCGAGCTGGCTTGGTCAGTTGAAGCCTAGAAGTGCCGGGCTACGAAGCTCCGCCGACGACCGGCCAACCCCGATTCACTTAAAGTCCTACACTAAACAAGACAGTTGACTAGTTCCCAAGGACCTGTTAGGTATCGCAGCGCGTTGAGGCGGATTAAGGCGGTTCATGATCTGCCAGGTGCTTTCCGCACTTCTCGATATTGTGTGAACATTTTTCACCTCTTCTGAGTGGAGAAAACAAAGATGAACGCGCAGCCGAACCTTCACCGATCGTACGTCCAGCTTGGCCTTGCCTACGTCGCTGTTTGCGGGTTCCTTGTCGCGATTGGCGGCATGTCTTCCAGCGTCGAGTCCAACGCGCAGGCGCTCGGAGCAGAGGCCGAGGCGTCTGAACTGAGTATTTCGGTAAGTGCTGAAATGATTGCCCGGCCAGACGCACGCCGTAGCAGTAACCCGCCGATGTCTTCACCGGTCGCTGTGGACTATCGGCACAAAGGGCCCGCTGAGAACTGCGGGTCTCGTATGCGCGTCGTCGGCACGACTGATTTCACCGTGTGGGAACCGCACGGCTCCACGCTCAAGGCTGCTTCCGGCGATCCGTGTTTGATCGACCGGCAGTGCTACACGTGTAACGTCTGTGTCGAGTACGCGTGCACCGATTTCACCTGCGAGGAGACCATCCTCGACGGTGTGACGGGTGTCACTGGATGCGATGACGGCCTCTACTGCAACGGTGCTGAGCGGTGCGTCGATGGCGTGTGCGTGGCGGGCACAGCACCCGACTGCGGCGCCCAAGTTTGCGACGAAGGGCAAGATGCGTGCGCGGATCCGTGCGGAAGCGCCGGCGACTGCGACGATGGTCGGGCTTGCACGGACGACGCCTGCGTTGCCCAGGTCTGTGTCCACACCAACGTTTGTGGCCCGGGGGCCCGGTGTTTTGAACCGGACCCACCTGACACCAATCCGGTCTGCATTGCGGGGCGCTGCTGCGCACCCGGTGACCCTGTGACCGGGTGCACCAGAGAGACCTACGACGCTTGCGCCGACGCCTGGCTGCCGATTGGCAGCGACACGAACACATGTGAAGACGATCAGATGCCGTGTCCGGCCTATTCTGCCGGGATCGCGGTCGATAGCGTGATCACCGAGATCGGCCCGATTTCCAATACAGACTGCGACAGCTACGTCACGATCGGTGACGACTACGAGACCTGGGACCACGCGAGTCTCGACCCCATCAATCAGTACATGGACGTGTACTTCATGCGGTTTTTGGCGAGGGTGGAGCCCGGCTCGCTCGACGGTGCCCGCTGGTCGATCGAGTTCAGGACTGATACCGGTGATTTGATCGAGAACACGTTCTGCTCCGATGGGATAAACGATGATGGCGGGTTCGGCATCCGCCAGATGAATTTCGACCCGCCGATCACAATCCCGACGAAGGGTATCGTGAGCTTTACTGTTCAGGCGAACTTCGGGCTCGACGGCCGGGTGAACGTGTATGGCACCACTGCTACAGAAAACGGCAGCAACAACGCCGGGTCGATGTACGTCGAGAACGCAGCCAAGCAAGGTGCCATTGTGAATGACCTCCTGGGCACTTGCAGTGGCGGCACGCGGGCTGGATTGTCGTGCGATCGCCGCAATGGCAACGATGATTGCCTTGGTGGCGGATCGTGCGCCGACGCTCCGGACATTCTGGCCTTCGAGATGCTGGCAACGCCTGGGACAAAGCCGAGCGGGGCGTGCTGTAACCCCGGAACCGGTGTTTGCACCCAGGAGCTTCCTTGGGACTGCGCCGGTGCGTTCCAGGGCGTCGGTACCCTCTGTGGGCTCTGCACGGATGGGGTCACCCCGTGCGGAAACAACGCCGATTGTGATCCGCCTGATCCGGGTTCGTGCCTGCCTATCGAGGCGTGTGTGACGCAGGCTTGCTGCAGCAGCACGACCGGTAACTGCATCGCGACGACGAATACGACCTGCACCGGGACCGTCTGCGACAACGAGCCGACGATCATAGGATGCACCCTGGACGAGGAGTGCCCGATCGGTGGCACCTGTGTCACTGTCACCGGGACGTCCCAGGGGTTCGGGACCGACTGCGATCCGAATTGCTGCTTGCAGCCCGAGGGTTCGTACATCGGTGCCGACAACTGTCTGCTCGCGGAAACGGGGATGCCGGTCATCGTGGTTCCGCCGCTTGGGGATGCGCCTCCGATAGTGGCAACCATCACGGGTGACAACTCCGGGGCTACGTATGACGACAGCAACCTTGTCTGCCAGAGCGGTCCCAACGAGGGCAACACGTGCGCGACCAACGAAGACTGTGGTCAGTGCGTCGGTGGTACCAACACCGGCGAACCCTGCGATGAGGATACGGACTGCCCGGATCCCTTCGTTGGCGCCTGTGAAGTCCATGCGTGCGATGAGATCTGTGCAGCGCTGTTCCTCGATGCGGACGGCGATACCCGCGACCCTGGTTGGTGGACGGCGTTTAGACTTCAGAGTGTTGATGACTGTGCAGACGTCCGGGTTGACTTGTGCTGCAGCGATGTGAATGGTGACGCCGTGAGGCCGCAGTGGGCCAACCTGTTCAGCGAATGCCCCTGCGGCACTGTCATTACGCAAGAAGGTGTAGACGGACCGATCGGCATTGGCCGCGATACCGAGGGCTTCGCATACGGCCCGCCGTTTTGCTCCGGCGACAACCTGTGGGAGACGTACAGGCTCCGTGACGGCGTTTACTACAAAGCCATTTACTCTGCACCTAGTGGTACTTCCGCGGTCCCGCCGGGGTCGGACTTCCAGGTTCACATTACGGCGAAAGCCTGTCCGATCGCCGTGTGCTGTTTGGGCGGCGAGTGCAGCGTGGTCAACGAGCTTGATTGCGCGGAACTGGGTGGGTACTGGCTGTATGGAAACGTCGACTGCGGCTTCGACGCGGACTGCGCCTTGCCAGCCGGGGAAAGCGACAATCCGTGCTGCACCGGTTCCTGCTGCGTCGACATTGTTGACTGCGTGGACCAATTGCCGTCCGGGCAGCCAATGACCAAGGAGGACTGCGACATCATTATTGAAGGTGAATATGTCGGCGGTGCCACATGCGAAGCCGATCCTTTTCCCTGCCCACCTGGCGGTCTCGACCTGATCGAATATTATCGTTACACCGTCGAAGTGGAGGACTATCCGAGTGTCGAGATAGTGGCGTCATACGATGCCGACGCGAGGTTACTTCAAGCCGAGATACAAAGCCCGTTGGGCTCGAGCGTAGAGGCGGTCGGGTTGAGTGACCTCGGTGGGGGCTTCCTCACCGGCGAAATCACAGTGTCAATCTCCGGTCCTAAACCAGGTCAGGGAATCAATCTAACATCGAACTTCCTGTTTTCGCCGTTCGATGGCCCCGCCCACACCGAACAGATATCCGCCGACGCCGATTTGCCGATTTCAGGTGGACGCGATGACGGGACAGTTACGGTGAAAGTCGACGGTAAGACCACCGAAGATCCAGCTACCGGGCAAAAGACCACCCAAGTCGAGGTTTCAGCCGACGTCAAGGTCGCGGACAAGGTCGAAGTGGGTGTGAAGGAGACCGTTACACAGAAGGAAGATGAGGGCACGTCCACCAAGACCGAGGAGAGTATCAAAGTCAAATCCGACAACGACGGTGTGGAGACCAGCGTCACGGTGACAGCCACGCAGGTCAAGGACGCGGACGGAAGAAAAACGCAGACCACCCAACTCGATGGAAAACTCGGCAACGAGCAAGCACAAGTCACGGTCGGGGCGAAACGGATAGAGACGGAGCAAGGAACGACTAAGACGCTTAGCGGCTCCGGGAGCATGTCATTGACCGGCACCGGCCTCGGAAACGGAGTGGACATTCACGGGCGGCTTCAACAAACTGATGATCCGCTTACCGGTCGAAGGTCGAGTTGGGGCGCGGGCCTCCGCTACAGGCGCGAGTTGGGAAAGGGATGGTCATTCGAGGGAGGTTACGACTTCCATAGGGACTTTGGGGCGGGACGGGAATCCCACAGTGGCTTCTTTTCGTTCACGTTCCGATTCCGGAGTGACATCCTCGACGCCAGTGCTGAGAATCTGTTCTGCTGCCCGACACCGGAGGAATGCGTCGACGACTCGCCTTTGCCCGAAAGCACGATCTTGGATGACGAGGTTGATTGCTTTGACCTAACGGCCACAGTTGAGACCAGTAACATCGAGTGCATCTCGCTTCCTCCCACGCTCACACTCGAGGCCCTGCCAGTACCGTGTTGTACGCAGATACCGCCGCCCCCCGCTCACGACTCGAGCCCCGTTCCAGTAGACACCGGTGCGGGTATGAAGAACCGTTACTTGACCTTCTGCGGGGGTGAGTCTGGTGAAATGCTGGCAGCACGTGTGACGTTCCTGGCAGTACCCGGGTACGAATACGCGGAAGGTCGGACCATGTGGGTTCAAGAGCCGGTCCCAGTGACGGAATCGTCCGGGTCGAACGGTCCGGTCCCGCCGCCGACCTTCTGGGCGGCGGAACTTGGATGCGATCCTTACTACACGGATTGGACGCTGTATGACAGGGTCGATGTCTACGACGATGCGATCGTGCCCGACGGCATGTACGACGTGCAGTTCATTCACTTTGACTGCGTGCCAATCGCGGAGGAGTACTTCTCTGATCGGTTGACTGTTCGCATGAGCCGAAGCGGCGACATCGTCGGCAACAACGTGACTCCACCACCGCCATCGGCGCCCCAGGGTGTGGTCGATTTTGTCGACATCTCGTCGTGCGTCGACAAGTTCAAGAACGCCCCGCGTGCGCCGCGGAAGGCGCGGGCCGACATAGTCAACTCGGACATCTCAAGCCCAATACCGGATCAGAAAGTTGACTTTGTGGATATTTCCTGCGTCGTCGAGGCGTTCCGCGGCAGGCCGTGTACGCCTCCGGGCCCGCCCGTTGATCCGTGTGGCAGATGACTCTTGAAGCGGTAACCGATTCGCAGGGTTGATTCAACCTGGGATGGGGCTGCTTCTACCCACGAAACACCCATTCCCCTATTGGGAACGCGCTGAGATTCTCGGTTACGCCAGACAGCCCAATCTACAGCGTTTCTCGACTCGTGTGCCGAGCCCCGACATAGGTCGGGAACTTGTCCGCCGCGGTGAAGCTCGCACGGACTCGCTGCCCACCGTCGCTTAGCCGCATAGCTCCCCTATGTCTGGCGTGCGCAGCCAGGTCAGACGGGGTTTGATACTTTTCAGACTCAGCCACATCTACCGCTGCTGCCGTCGTGTCATTGAGCCCACAGAACGACTCCGTCGACCGGTGAGGTCCGTTTATGCCCATGGCTCGGATGCGTACCGCACGGAACTCGCCAGCCAGCCCTCCCTCTACGGCTTGAGCACGAATGCTGAGTGGAGTTCTGCATAGTCGTAGAGGTCAACATCGCCGTCGGATTCGAAGTCGAAGACCTTACAACACGGGCACAGGTAGTCTGGCTGCTGTTCAGTCACACACGTCTGCAGCGCAGCGAAGTCAACCATGTCAAGCCCACCGTCGCGGTCAAAGTCACCCATCACGAGAGGTCGATTGGTGATGAAGTAGTGAAACCCGATGTCGACGACACCAATATCAGCACTCTCGTCGCTTCGAGTCGTCATCGTGCCGAGGCCAACTGCCGCGGCAACGCTGCTACCAGAACCGACACACGGGCTATCCGCTGCCTGCCCGGCGGATACTTGGCTCAAGTAGAGGCAGCCCGCTGGGCCGACGACAAACAGCGGATCATCGGCAAAAACCGACCGACCCCAAACCTGCTGGCAACCATCTTCCTCGGATATCGCTCTCCACCCGTTCTGCAAGTTGGTGTAGGAAACGTTGAGGTCCGACGCCTCGACGAGTGCCACAGCCGAGCCTTGCGGAGCCTTGTTCTCCCATAGGATGCAGTTGGTGAGCACCACACTGCTCAAATGGCTGAAGATCCCACCTCCTGCAGCATCGGCCGTACAGTCGCTTATCGTGCAATTCGCCAGCGCGGCGCTGCCCATCACGCAATAGAGTGCACCCCCTGTGGCATCGGCTCGACAACCGCTAAACAGGCAGTTAGCCAGCGTCAAGTCGCCGGCGTGCCAAAAGACCCCACCTCCTGCACCGGAGGTACAGTCTGTAAATGAGCAGTTGGTCAGTATGAGCGTGCCTTGAGTGTTGAGAAGTGCGCCGCCGTTGGCAATCGCGCGATTTCGGCTAAACGAACAGCCTGTCAATGTCGGGGTGCTGGCGAAATTCACCATCCCTCCGCCATATCCGGCAGTGTTCTCCGCGAAGACACACCTGACGAATGTCGGCTTGCTACGGGTAAAGTTGTAAAGCCCGCCTCCGGAGTTACCAGCAGAGTTTTGGATGAAGGCACAGTTCGTTAGCGTAGGGCTACTCATGCGGCCGTTGTACATGGCCCCTCCGCCCCATCTGGCCCAGTTGCGGCGAAAAGTGCAGTTCACCAGAGTCGGGCTGCTGCCCTCGCTGTAAACGCCCCCACCCCGGTCGTGAGGTTCGCCAGAGTCAGCGTTACCAGACTCGATGACAAAACCATCGAGAACCGCACTGCTGCCAACTCCAACGGCGGTGACAACGTGGTAGCTGCTGGGGCCAGTGCTTCCAGGTTCAACGCCGGATTCACTCAGATCACCTGTGAGGATCGAAGCGTTCCTCTCCAGGTTGCGCTGGTCTGGGTTCGATGATGCTACCCCGGCATAACCTCCCTTTACTGCGATGCCGCTTTGCAGCTGAAAAGTAGCAGTACGTTCGCCTGGTGTCTGGCCTGCCCCCTCATCGGGTCTGTACGTTCCCCGTGCTACGCGAATCTCCTGAACAGACCAGCCCAGCTTAGCTGCGGTATCCAGCGCATCCTGCAGGTGTTTGTATGCGTCTCCCCAGCTTCGACCGTCACCGGCGCCGGTCGCATTCGGATCCACGAAAAGGACTACGCATTCATCAGGAATGGCATCGCTGTTTTCATCGTCCGATTCGCCAGACGCGATGTCACATTCGTCAGGTATGCCGTTGATATTACAGTCTTCGCTGAAGTGATGGGCTACATCTCGGATGTCCGATGCGCCGTTGCGGTTACAGTCGCGTGCAGTGTGCGTGACGTAGACTGTGTCCAGTCCGATCTTCGAACAGCCATACTCAATCCGCATGTAACCGCTTTCC
This sequence comes from uncultured Phycisphaeraceae bacterium, assembly GCA_964405925.1. Classification (GTDB taxonomy): domain Bacteria; phylum Planctomycetota; class Phycisphaerae; order UBA1845; family UBA1845. The sequence goes on from CAYOQG010000263.1 coordinate 8,026, forward strand.
CCCCAATCGGACCCCCAGGAGTTGCGAAAGATCCAGACGCCGTTGCTGCCCTGGGTATCGTCCCAGCCAACCAACACACCGGCATGGTTGACCGACCCGTAGTTCGCGCAGGCGTTGAAGACGCCCCCATTGTATGCCACGAAGGGGCCGTTGACACAAACACTCACCACCACCGGGCCGTGATTCAAGATCGCTTGTTTGATCTGATTCGCATCTGGAACATCCAGTCGATCACCGACGTAAGTCCACGAGTCAAGAC
>CAYOQG010000264.1:0-8231 GCA_964405925.1 uncultured Phycisphaeraceae bacterium
CCATTGGGCTTAACATCGCCTATTGCCTGCGTAGATGGCCGGAAATCGAGGGGTGGGGCGAGAGTCGGTGGCCGCCCCCCCAGACCAGGGTGCGACCTTTGGGAGTCTCGACTCGCGATGCAAGCTGTCCTGTTCCTTCAGAGCTTGGGCGTCGATCGTCAGGTGATCGAGGGTCTAATCACAGAACTCGGCCTGCCATTTGCCGCGACGTGGAAAGATTGGCGGCGGATCGAATCGCCTGCTGATATCGTCGCGTACGTTACGGTGCGGGATCCGATCGGCGAGGAGATGTTCGAGCGGTTTCCCAACGCCCGTATGATTGCCGTCGCGTTCACCGGGTACGACTCGATCGATATTGACGCGTGCCGTCGGCGGGGTGTGGCCGTCTATAACGCCCCCTACTACTCGACCGATTCCGTAGCGGAGCTGACCATCGGGTTGACCCTATGTCTGTTGCGTGACATTCCCGAAAGAGACCGCCGGCTTCGCGAGGGTATCTGGAAATCTAAGCAGTGGGGGAGGGAACTTGCGGGTAAAACCGTCGGCATTGTCGGCACCGGCGCGATCGGCCTGCGGGTCGCCGAACTATTCAAGGCATTCAAATGCGAGCTGCTCGGTTGGTCGAGAACGATGCGAGAGGCTTTCGCGGACCTTGGTGGTGCATACGTTGCGTGGGAAGAGCTGCTTTCCCGGTCCGACGTGGTTTCGCTCCATCTCCCGCTCAATCCGGACACCGAGGGGCTTGTCGGAGAGAAAGAGCTCGGGTTGATGAAGCCTGGTGCCTGTCTGGTCAACACAGCCCGGGGTCGGATCATCAACAAAGCGGCGCTTATTCAGGTGCTTCTCAAGCGACGCATTCGGGCTGCCCTCGACGTTTTCGACGAAGAGCCCATAGCTCAAGACGACCCGCTGTTTGGGCCGAGCAGTACGTTGCTCACCCCGCACGTCGCGTTCAAAACGCACGAAGCCCTCCTGCGACGGGCCCGGATCACGGTGCAGAACATCAAGTCTTTCCTAGATGGCTGCGATGAGAACCGGATCGTTTAGAGCGCCCTCGGTTCCTGATCTATTGCCTCGACGCCCTCTTTCCCCCTTGACACAGCAGGGCGTGCGGCGTACGCCGGTCGCGAAGCGACCATTCCGCCCTTGACTCGTCGCACCCAGCCTTGCGGGGTCGATTGCGACCCTTGACTAAGAAGCACGCTGGCTTCTTTGTCAAGGGGGCGCCGCCCGCCACGACGTGTCAAGGGGGAATCTGCTGAGTCAAGGGGAAATGGAAGCGGCGTCCCCAATGCCATTTCAGTGAGTACTGCGGCGTCGCTATTGCGGGGGTGTTTGTTATCATTCCCTGAGCCGGAGGGGCAGGGTTAGCACCGGCAGACGGACGAAAGATCGTGATGTCGACGCCTGATGCTCCACCGTCAAGCACTGACGCTAAGCGACCGCTTCGAGCTCCATTAAGCTTGGTCGTTCTGGCGTGGGGAAGCCAGGCGATTGTCACGCAGTCGCTCCTGCTGCGGGAGACCGTGGTCTTGATGTACGGGAGCGAGTTTGCCTGGGGGGTGGTGCTGTTCGCGTGGCTGTTAGGCGTAGCTGCTGGGGCAGCCGTTGGTGGACGATTAGCGCGACGTTTCCGCCGGGCAGAGAGCACTCTGATGGGCGTCCTGCTCGGGCTTGGCGTTGTCGCGTGCCTGGATCTATGGGTGTTCCGTGGCGCCCGCCCCTGGCTTGGTATCGAGCCGGGGGAGCTCTTGCCACTTCCGCAGACCGTGCTTGCGGCGTTGTTGTTCGTGTCTCCCGCCGGGGCATTTGTGGGTATGGCGTTCCCCTTGGCAAGCGCTGTTCGATGCACCCCCGAGCCCGAGGCGGAGACCGAGCCGCGGGCTTTAGCCCGCGCGGACATACGAACGCAGGCGGAGCGGCGGGCCTTAGCCCGCGCGGACTCAGGACCTCAGTCGATGGATCGACCCAATGGAGTCCTCTCGCTTGGTAAGATTTATGCCCTCGAGTCCGCCGGGAGTCTCATCGGTGGCGCCGCCTTTAGCTTCTGGGCTGTCGAGCACTTAGCGCCGATTCAGACGGCGATCATCAGTGCCGTCATAACGGCGGTGTCTTTGGCGGTATTGCTGGGCATGAGCAAGAGAGGCCGCTGTCTCACTGCCGCACTAACGGCACTTGCTATTGCCGGTCTGATGGTGGGCGTGCTTGCCGGTGGTGCGCTCGAGGAAAGACTCGTTCAGCGCCGCTGGCGAACCGTCGCACCCGGCTACGAGCTGCGGGCCCACGTTGAATCCAAGTACCAAGACCTCGCCATCGGGCAGCGGGCTGAGCAATTTACCCTGTACAGCAACGGCTTGGTGACCTCAGATTTCCCCGATCCTTATACGTTCGTCCCCCTTGCTCACTTCTGACTTTGTGAGCATCCGCGTCCGCGCAGCGTGCTGGTTTTAGGCGGAGGTGTGGAGGGTCTGCTCGCCCCGATCCTGCGACACGACGTAGAGCACATCGACTACCTCGAACCCGATCCCCGCCAAATACAGCTCATCGAACCCTACTTGACTAACGAAGATCGCGAGGCGCTGGGCGACCCGCGGGTGACAGTGCGCCATCTCGACGCCCGCTATTTCGTCAAAACACAGAGTGCCCGATTTGACCTGGTGGTTGCCCGGCTTCCTGAACCGATGTCGGCGCTGGCTGCTCGTTTCTACACACGGGAGTTCTATCGAGAGCTTGTCCGGGCGATGAAACCGCGGTCGGTGTTGTGTATGACAGCCGCAGCAACGCCGGGAGAACTGTCCGCGGTTTCCGCCGAGTATCTGGCCTCGATTCGTGCAACGCTCGGGCAGTCGTTTCCTCATGTTTTGGTCGGGTGGGGCGACCCGGCGTATATATTCGCAGCCACCGACGAGGGGTTGGTCTCGACGGATCCGGTTACGTTGGCCAAGCGCTACGTCGAGCGTTCAGTGGAGCCGGACTGGTTTGATCCGGTCTGGTTCGAGGGGGCTACGGATTGGCTCGATCCAGCCAAGGTCGACGAACGTAAGGCCCAACTCGACGAGGTTGTCAAGCCGGAAATCAGCACCGATCTTCGTCCGGTGGTTTACGTGGAGCGACTTGCCCTGTGGGAACGGATGACAAGCAAGACGGTGCACGGGATGATCGAGCGGCTCAGGTCTGTGAGCCTGCTAGACGTTATCGGTGGGCTCGTGGCGATTTCAGGACTAACGCTCCTGGTGGGATACATCACTGAACGTTTCCGAGGTCGCCGCGAGGCAGCCGTTGTCGGCCTGGATGTGCCATGCTCCTGGCTTGCTGATGGCGCCATAGTTCTGTCCATCGCCGGTACGGGTCTGGTGACAATGGCACTGAGCATCATTTGGCTGTTTGCCTTTCAGAGTCTATACGGCTACGTCTATCAACGGATCGGATGGATTATCGCGCTTTTCATGGCCGGTCTTGTCCTCGGATGCGGCCTCACGGATACATGGTTGAACCGTCTGACGGGGGCGGCGCGGCGAGAGAAATCTGGGAGACCGCATGACCAAACCGACCTTTCCTCCCCCCTTGCCAAGCGGGGAAGAAGGGGCATCGAGAGCCATGCAGAAATCGAGTCACATTTAGTGCCCCGCTTCTGGCGGCGGCTCATCATCGTGGATCTGTTCCTGGCTGCATTGAGCTTCGTCGTGCCGCTGATCTTGGCCGGGCTGAGCGCAATGCAGACCACCGCGTCAGCTCTGACCTTGGTCGAGTCATGCATCTCGATCATGGTCGCCCTGACGGGCGTGCTGGGTGGGGCAGCTTTCGCCCTCGCCGCCCGGCTGCACATGACAATGACCGGCCGGGCGGAGACGACGGCCGGGCTCATCGTCGGAGCCGATCACGCGGGTGCCTGCATCGGGGCACTTCTCGCGGGGATCCTGCTGGTGCCGGTTTTTGGAATCGGGATGACAGCCTGGCTGCTGGCGGGTGTCAAGGCGGTGTCGGCTTTGTTTCTGGTAGCGGTCCGGCGGTTTTCTCGCGTGGTCTAAACGACAGGGCCTGCTCCTGTGACCAGACGCCCGGAATCTTCGTGCCACACTTCGGGCACGAACCGTTCGTGATCTCGTTGAATCGAACGTAGAAACCCGCCCGGCGGATCAGCTCGTGCTGGCAACTGTGGCAGTAGGTGTTCTCACCCGGATGCATGCGGACGTTGCCGGCGTAGGCGTAATGCACGCCCGTCTGTAAGGCGATTTCTCGACATCGCTCGAGCGTCGAAACGGGCGTTTGTGGCAGGTTCGTGACACGATACGTCGGGTGAAACCGCGTAAAGTGCATGGGCACGTCCGGGCCAAGATGCGACACGACCCACTTGCTCATCTCGGTGATTTCCTGCTGGGAGTCATTGAGCGTGGGGATGATCAGCACAACCAGTTCCAGCCAGATGCCCGTCTCTTTGAACACCTCCAGTGCGGCAAGCACCGGTTTGAGCTCGCCCGCGCACCATTCGGAGTAGAACTTTTCCGTGAAAGCCTTCAAATCCACTTTGATACCGGTGAGGTGATGGCACAACTGGCGCGCCGGCTTTTCTTGGAGGTACCCATTCGAGATCATCACGCTGCCGATGCCGCTTTCTCGTGCCAGCGCAGCGACATCGTGCACGTATTCGTAGAAGATCACCGGTTCGGAATAGGTGTAGGCAATTGTCGGTGACTGGCGAGACTTACAGGCGTCCACCAATCGATCGGGGGTCACCTCGACGCTTTTGACCTGCTCGGGGCGGAATTGACTAATCTGCCAGTTCTGGCAGAACTTGCACTCGATGTTGCAGCCCGCGGTGGCAATCGAGAAGGCCGTCGTGCCCGGCTGATAGTGAAAGAGTGGCTTCTTTTCGATTGGGTCCACGTTAGCCGAGCAGAGCGCACCATAGACAAGCGTCTGATACGAACCACCTTGGTTCTCGCGGACTCCGCAATAACCGCGTTCGACATCGGCCACTTGGCACTCACGTGGGCATAGGACGCACTTGACTCTCTTTTCCTCGAGCTTCTCCCAGAACATGGCTTCGTGGCGGATTACACCACGAAGCTCGGGTCCCTCCAACGCACCCGTTCCGGCGATATCCTGCGCAAAACCGCTATGGAGTGGGCACATCGTCGCGGCTGCTCCACATGCCACACCTAAGCGCAACATGTCCCGCCGCGTCGGCTTGGAAAAAAGGTTGTCCAGGCAGTCCATCTTACAACTCGATTCGTTCGATCCGGTTCAGGTCAGCCACACCGAGCCCACGTGCGGCGGCTGTGGCAATATGCTTGGTCGGCCGACCTTCCTCAGCCAGGGTCTTGAGTCCTCGTACCTTCCGCTCGCCTTCGAGCAAGTCGGCTGCCACCGCATCTGCGGCAACGACGTCGGTGCTGACGATCAGCCCACCGAAGGGCCAGGCAAAGCCCGGATGTCGACCGGGGCCTGCATGAACCTGTGCCCGGGTTGCGTCACAGACCGTCAAACACCACTTGTCGTGGATATAGCGGTGGGATACGACGTCCACAATGTAGGGGTCGCAGTTGTGATTGTGATACTTGTTGGGATTGTGAATGGCCCCGTAGAAGTTCTTCATGCCCAGCGACACACCGGCCAGGTTGTGATCCTTGAGCACGGGCACGCAGATGAGCTTGTCGACCTCTCGCGCTACGATCTGCGAGAAGCAGGAGCCGATCTGTCCGCTACTCTCGATCTGCGGTTCATAACCGCTACCGACCTGCTCTGCATCAGTGCCGCGGCACTGTACGCCACGTGCGGATTTGTTGATCTTAAAGCCCGCTTCGGCCATCTCGACGTCGAATCGGTCCCAAATGAGGATGTTCTCGGCAGGCACCCCGGCTTGTTGGACCCCCGCGGCGACGGCCTCCACGACGGCCGGCTGGGTGGAAAGACCCAGGGTATTCACCTTGATACCGACGCGATCCTTCGGTTTGAACAAGCTTCGCCAGGCGCTTGCTGCGTCGGGTGCGTTTGTGAGCTTCTGCATGGACGCATCGAGCAGCTTGCGCAGCAGGTCTCGTTGTTCGCCAAGTTGTCCGCATGTCAGAGCATCGTCACGTGCGATCACGATACAAGATGCTGAGGTGCCCGCCCCATTCAGGAGCGCGCTCGCAGGTGAAGCATAGATCACTGCCCCCGCAACGGTGGCTGCCGTTCGGGCGAGAAACTCCCGTCGGGTACTTTCGCAAGACATCCCAGAACTCTCCGGCCGCTTCCAATTCGCTCGTCAGCCCTCTCCCGCTGACGATTTCGGCTTCGGCTCAGGTTCGCCGAAAACCTCTGCCCTGAAGGAGTATATCTTTGTTCCCGCCTTTTTCCAAGCGTCCGGTGGTAGTCCGGCTTTGTAACACGTCTGCTCGAGGAACTGCTGACGGGTCCAGCCCCGACGGGCAGCCACCTGCGGCAGAAGCACCCCACGGCGGAACCCCTGAGAGATCATCAGCCCGTCACGGCCCACGACAATCTCGTTCGTGTTCGCCAGCTCGACCATGGGCGTCAGGTAACTGATCTCGATGTGCAATTCGTCCAACTCCGACGCGGTTACCGGGTTCTGGACAAAACGGTAATCCTGACAGGCATTGATCGCGTTTCCGATCACCGACTCATAGAGCGGTCCGTCGGCGACCATGTTGCCGATGCAGCCTCGCAGTTGTCCCTTGTTCTCCAGGGTCACAAAGCAGGCACCGTCAGCCCGAAGCTTCGGCGACAGTTCGTCTGCGATGATCTCCGGCTTCTTTTGTCCTTTCAGGTGGGCAGTGACCGTCTGCCGGGCGAGTGTCAGCAGCCTTTCACGCTCCTGTTCGCTGAGTGTGCCTCGCGGTCTCGTGAACACGATGGACTCATAGGTCACGCTGTTTTTCCAATCGCCGGTCTGCTGACCCGAGCTGTCGAACCCGGCGAGCGTCCCGGTTGCACCGCCCTGCACGGACAAAAGCCGCAGCAGAAGCTTGATCGGCCCGCGACCACAGATGGTGTCGTTGGTCCTGTCCAAATGGGCGACGAATCCGTCGAAATCACAGTTGAGGAGCGGCTCCGCAGCCTTGTGACCCAGCTCCCGCAGCTTGTCGGGAATATCGTCGGTGAAGGGCTCATATCCAAACCGCCGCCCATAATGGGTGAAATCGCTGCTGGCGACGAGAAGCGTGTCCTCGTCGACCCAGGGCAGGATTGCTTGGGCGGCTTTCGCGTAATCGTCGACCGACAAGCGGCCAACGAGAAGGGGAACAAGCTTGAAGTCAGAAAGCGTTCGCTGCAAGAATGGCAACTGCAACTCGAGCGAATGCTCGCCCCGATCGACCTGGGGCTTCGACACGAACAGCGGATTCTTCAAGAGCTCGTCACACACCGTCCGGTCGATGGGGATGTCACCCAACGGCGTCTTGTACGCCTTCAGCGCTTGCGGAACATCCACCCCTTCGTAGGTTGACGCCGCCTGATGACTGAACGCCATGACGATGACACGCTTGTATGCGTGCCCCCTGAGCCAGCGGTACGCCCTCGCAGCTACCGGTGCGCTGTAGCGATAACCTGCGTGAGGGGATATGACACCCAGAGGTTTGTCCGAGAGGCTTGGTGCGGGTGCCTTCTCGAGCAATTCGTTCACGTACCCCGATAGCTCGGATGCCTCCCCCGGATACCAACTCCCCGCACAATACGCCGGTCGGACCTCTGGATCAGCACCGGCTGCGTCCGCCGAGTCAAACGCAACAAAGCCCGCCGCCATCATCATCACCACCCATCGTCTGACAACATGATTCGAAAACATGCCAATGATCTCCCTTCAACCAAAGCGGGCGAAGTGTACCGCGCAGCTCCGCGATCGCAAGACGATCGCCAACCTGTGAATGTCGAATGACGAATAGCGAAAGGCGAAACGGACCACCGGAAAGCGCTCCCGTAGCCTCAATCCGTCACTGAAAACTCGCAATGCCTGGTACGTCCTTCGCCATTCACTTACCGCTGGCCAGCGTTGCCAGGACCGATGTCAGGAACCTCCAGGACTTCTGTACCGAGCCGACGTAGACCCGTTCGTTCGGTGTGTGGGCGCCTACGATACGTGGCCCGAAGGAGACCATGTCGATGTCCCCCACGCGATTGCCGATGATGCCGCACTCGAGGCCGGCATGAACGGCTGTTACGTTTGGCTCTTCGCCGAAAAGTTCCTTATATACCCGGGTGCAGGTAGCTAGCGTCGGCGAGTCCGGGTTGGG
>CAYOQG010000265.1:0-8212 GCA_964405925.1 uncultured Phycisphaeraceae bacterium
GCTTCACCGTGGATGGGATTGGCTAAGGCGATCGGCCCGGGCATCATGTACGCCGGGGCCGCAATCGGTGTATCGCACCTTGTTCAATCCACCCGAGCGGGTGCCGGTTTCGGCTTCGAGCTTGTCTGGGCCGTCGTGGTTGTTCACCTTGTCAAGTATCCATTCTTCGAGTTCGCCTACCGCTACACAGCCGCGATGGGCGAGAGTCTCCTGGTCGGGTACCGGCGGATCGGCCGTTGGGCGCTGGTCGGCTACATGCTCGTGGCATTCGGCTTGAGCATCCCAACAGCGGCTGTCTTGACTGTCGTGACCGCCGGTATGGCGTCGCAGCTCCTTGCAGTGAACCTGGCACCTATTAACTGGGCGGTGATCTTGCTGGCCATCTGCGCTGCCACCCTGGCTACGGGCGGGTATCCATTGCTCGACAGGCTCATGAAGGTGCTCATGGTCTTCTTGGCTGTCTGCACGCTGGTAGCAGTGGTCGCAGCCGCGGGGCACGGTCGCGTGGGCCAACCCGAATTCGCCGCCCCTGACCTGAGTCTCGCCTTTTTGATCGCCCTGATGGGTTGGATGCCGACGCCCGTGGACGCCTCGGCCTGGCCTTCGGTGTGGATGAAGGAGCGGGCAAAGCAAACGGGGCATAAACCCACACTGCCCGAGGCGCTGACCGACTTCAAGATCGGTTACTTCGGCTCACTTGTCACCGCCCTGATGTTCCTGACCCTTGGCGCCCTGGTCATGTTCGGAACGGGTGAGACGTTCTCCAACAAACCCGATACCTTCGCCGCTCAGTTCGTCTCGATGTATACGAGTGCGCTGGGCACCTGGAGCCGGCCGATCGTCGTCACTGCCGCCTTCATCACCATGTTGAGCACGATGTTGACGGTTCTTGATGGTTATCCTCGTGTGCTGTCATCCGGGTGTCGCATAGCCTGGCCGGCGACGAAAACGATTGGCCGCTTCACCTACCGGGCGGTTGCGGTGCTGATGATGGGCGGAGCGCTTGTGATCTACAAGTACCTGATCGGCCGGATGCTCGCGTTGGTGGACGCAACAACAACGCTGGCCTTTTTGTCCGCCCCGTTCTTCGCCTATCTCAACTATCGCGTGATCCGCACCGCCAAACTGCCAAGAGAAGCGATACCGCCGCCCTGGCTGTACCTGCTGACCTGGATTGGCCTCCTGTTCTTTGTGGGTTTTTCGGTCGTATACCTCTTCTTGCGCTTTGGTCCCTAGACCGTGGCTCGCCTCACCCTATGGATTAACGCGTATTCACCTATGAGAAAGCACGTTGGCCGGAATGACCTGCCGATTGATCCCGGGTCCCTCGTAGAACACGTCTAGTTCATCATCTCCGCCGCGCTCGAAATAGGTGACCTTGATCGGATGTAGACCCGCCTTCAGCGCGACCGCGCCGAACCGCTCCCGCTTGCCGTGCAGACCGTCGTTGTTGACCACCTCATCGTCGTGAATGTACAGCTTGCTGCCGTCATCACTGGCCGTGTAGAAAGTATACACCCCATCTGTCGGCACTCGCAGATAACCTCGGAAGACAAACCCGTATTCATCGTCCTGGTTCCGCTGCCTCACTCCGAACGTCGCAGTACTGCCTGACTTGACCGGAACCAGACCGTCGAAATCCGGCAGCGTCGTCCACTTTCCCTCGTAATAGCGATATGCTAGCCCGGGACTGGCCTCCTGAACAACGACTGAGTCGCGGGGTGCGGCAATCCGAAACGTCGCCCGCACGAAATGATCCTCGAGCACACCCGCCTTCATCGCCCGGGCGGTCAGCGTCGTATCTTTCGTAATCGTGATCGGATCGGCGTACAATGTCACCGAGGACGTAGGCGTGCTTCCGTCAAGTGTATAAAGCAGCTTGACGGCCGGCTCGCCCCGATCGGCCGACAGCCGCACTGTGATCGGCTCAACGAACAACCCACCCAAAGGCTCTATCCTCACCGCTGTCAGTTGATCGTATAACGGTTGTGCAGGTAGGGTATCGTCAAACGTATTGCGTGCGAGAGTCATACTCAATATCTTAATCTCCTCATTATCCGGCAGTGTCACGACCGTAGCATGCGGTGGCAGATCGAACCCATACTTGAACAAGTAACAAAACACGTACGACTCATTTTGGTCAGTTGTCCCATCATGTCGATGCGTACCTATCCATGCGACTTCGTCGCGGTGGATGAACGCGGGTGCCATAGCAGTCGCCCCCACCATACGACCGTCCACAATCAAGCTCTGTGATTGTCCGATCCACCCATCAAATGCGCGAACCGTCTGTGTGTACGAGCCGTCTCCAAGATGGAAAGTCCCAACGGTCGTCTCATCAGCGGCTGCAAGCACATACAATCGGTCAAATCCACCCGTCGGCAATGTCACAGTCTGACCGCGACAGCTAACCGCGTTGGCTCTTCCATCCTCCATGGGCCCAACCGAGAATCTGGTCCCACTACTGACCACTCGCTCGGGCAACAGTTCTCCCGGCAGCGTATGCCCCTTGCCGTCAAAGTCGCCGTCGCTCTTATCTGCGTCAAAGCTCACAACATCCGTGTCAAAGGGCAGTTCAACGGACCGAAACACCGGTAGGTCACCCACCACCTCCGGTCGCTCCAACCTCAGCGCCAGCGTACGCGGTTGACAGGGGCCCAAACGCACTCCTAAATGATGGTCATCCACGGCGATCGAACCGACGGGCTTCTCCGCACCAGTGACCTCGCGGGCCGAAAGGACGGTAGGTAAGAGCTCTACTTTTACACCGTCTGCCCGTTCCCCGTGTGTCTCCCGCAGACGCACAACGACGTCGTCCGAGCTCTCGGCCTTCTTGACCGCTCCCACAAATGCTCCAGGTGAATTGACCTTCAAAAATGAGAAGCTCCGTCCCAACTCGCCGGGATGTGGAGTTGTCTGGAATGCGAGAAGCGGCTGATTGAGTCGCGCGGCCCGTTGGACCACATCGCCACGACGCCAATCACCCACGTGCGGAGCCATGGCATACGTGACTCGGTGCCACCCCAGATCCTTTTCAATCTCGTTGGGGCTATGAATTAGTGTCAAGCGCAGGATGTTGTCTGCCGGCTTATCCCAACCATACTTGCAGTCGTTGAGGATCGCCACGCCGAAAGACCCGTCGCGGTGTGTGATGTCCGCCCATTGTTGTGCTGGGACCTCATATAGACTCTCCGTATTATTGGGGCGCTCGATCACCCCAAGGCCAAGATCATACGTCGCAGTCGCATTCGCCGCCGCCAGCGGGAAAGCGGCTTTCAAAAGTGTGGTAGGGGTGCGCCAATCAATCATTGTGTCAAACTCGATCTGATCACCAGCCTCACCAGACGCAAGTCTGATTCTCTGTATGAATGTGGAACCGGCCAGTTCGCGGCTCACCTCAATGGTTGCTCGCACCGGTCCGCGCTCGCGAATGCTGATCTTCGCTGGACCACCGACGGTTGCGTATGGATCGCCAGTGACGTCCTCGTAACGGACCTCCCATTCCGACCAATAGGCAGGCGTGTCGCGTAGCAGTTGCAGCTCACTGGAACTTGCCAGAAGCTCTCGCGCAGAGGGCTTATGCAGAAAACTCGAAACATTTCCATCCGAGTCAAGAGTCACACGATACTGACTGTTTTCGAGCGTCGCCTCGCTCACAGTCAGTTCATTCGACCCGGCATATGGTCCGGTCGCGGAACGGACATCAAAAACGGCGAACCCTACCGATGGGACGCGCCCGAGAAACAGCATTCGCACGAGATCATCGCCAATGCTGCGAATCTGTGAGGGCACCTCATGCCCGGTCGCGTCGTAGACCTTGACGGCTCGAGGGGCGCCCCCCGCGAATCGAACAGTGGCTTCGACAACATCCTCACGGTCAAACGCCAGCGGATTGAACACCACAATGGAAATACCTTCCGCTCGCGTATCCATCGCACTGGCCACCGCCCCAACAGCGTTGGCCAACTCCGCCGCAAACTGGTTCAAGGCGATGATCTGATCGTTCCACGAGAACGTGTAAGCCTCGGGGATACTCGTTCCGGTGACATCGTCATGGAACTGGTGCCACAAGAACCGAATCCAAGCCTCTTCAAACTTGGCGGTTGGATACGGCGCGGTCCCCAGCCAGTCCGCCACGACCGAAGCACGCTCGGATGCGTCCGCGAGTAGCTCATTCTTCCGGTTCCACCGCTTCATGGCTGCCTGGGACGTGTAGCAACCGGTGCCATGTCGCGTCATCAACATCTCTCCCTTGTAGCGCGGTAGCTGCCATCGGCGAGCAGACTTCTCCGATGCCGCAAGATCAAGCCGGGCTCTCACGTCTCTGAAGAGTCGATCGGGCGCTGCGTTGATGACCCTGATGGGTCCGTCGTTGTTCACCGCCCGCTCGAGCCACGTCACCGACTCCTCATCAGGGGCACCGCCCTGGTCACCGACGCCGAAGTACTTGTAGCCGACATACGCCCCGGTCTTGTCACCGTGCTGTCTGAGGCGACTCAGCCACTCTTCATCGACGCTCAAGTCGCCGCGGAGCTTAGCCACATAGTCGCCAGGCTTGACAGCGGCGATCACCGTCGACCCGTCCACGCCCTCCCATAGGCCAATCTCGAACGGGATGCCGACGGATGAGCCCCAGGTGAGCTTCTGAGTCGAGAATCCGACGAGTCCGCAATGGGCCGCCACCGACGGCAGTGCATACCCGAACCCGAAACAATCCGGAAGGAAGACGTCAGCGCTCCTCTTGCCGAACTCTCGCTCGAAAAAACCATTCCCATAAAGAATGTGTCGGACCAACGACTCTGGTGATGGAATATTGACGTCACACGCGTCAACGAAACTGCCACATACGCACCATCTGCCCTTGGCCACGTAGTCTTTCAACCTGGCGTAATCTTCAGGGTAATATTCCTTGGCCAGCATGTAGCGAAACGCCCCCTCGAAGCTGAACACATAGTCGGGGAACTTCTCGAAGCGGTCGAAGTTCTCACGCAGTGTATTGGGGAGATACTCGTCGATGGTCGTCTGGATGGTCCAAAGCCACTGCGTGTCGAGGTGAGCGGTCGCAGTCGTATAGAGCGTCGGCTTTGCCGCCAGGGCCTCATCCTTGCGGTGCTCCGCCTCTTGCGCCACCCCTGAGGCAGTTGTCAAGACCAGTGTGACCATGAGCAATGCGCCAGGAACCCTTCCGCGGGTGGACCTCACCCAGCCCCGTGAGCTCACCCGCGAACCGGTCCCGTACGACATGCGCTGACTTCCAGACAGGATCTTGTTCATCGTTCCTTCTCGCATACACAACATTCGCCGCGATGACAGTGCAACGTTCCTCTTAACCTGAGCCGCATGCTTTAGCTTGTGCGGATACTCGCGCGACCTGAAGCACGCGGCTCAGAAAGTCACGCGATCCGTGCCACCCGGTCCAAGGGTTCCCGCACCGCTGGCCAAGCTGACTAATACTCTCGTCCGAGGGCTTGCACAAGACAACGATCCACTTGTACGAGCGCAACGCAGGACCGGGCTGCCAATCGATGCAGCCGCCCGCGTGGGCCACGCTCCCAACCTCACAGCGAGTGTCCCAAATCCCACTGGTCAGCCCAGGCCAGTTTCGGGTATGCTTCACATCGCGGTTTCGGCGCGGTATGAGACATCCCTTAAAGGGTGTTCAGGACTTCCTTGCCAGCGCCGCAGGTGGGCGCGGCGGACAAGGCAACCAGACAACCTCAAGCAAGGATTAGCGAAGCATGTCCGTTTTCACTGGTTCACAGAATAGCGTAACGCGATTGCGATCCTCCTCATGGGTACACCGGGTCGGTCCATGCCTGGTCGCTCTGGCATGTACTCTACCTGGTTGCGAGCGCTCCGAACCGCAGGCACCAGCCCCCAAGCCCGCCACCACCCTGCAAAACGACACACAAGAGGCCAGACGCATCGGCGTCACCCTCCTCACCGTCCAGCACCAGTTCTACCAGGACCTTCGGGCAGGCCTGAAGGAAGAGGCGGATAAGCTCGGCTATCAGTTGCTGATCACGACAGCCGAGATGGACGCCGCCCGGCAGGCCAATCAGATCGACGAGTTCATCATTCAACGGGTCGACGCCCTCGTCGTTTGCCCCTGTGATTCGCGCAGCGTCGGAGCAAGCATCTTACAAGCCAACGAAGTCGGCATCCCTGTCTTCACCGCCGACATCGCCAGCACGTCGCCACTCGGAAAGGTCGTCTCCCACATCGCCTCCGACAACAAGCAAGGAGGACGCGAGGCTGCTAGACTACTCGCCGAGGCCATCGGAGGAAATGGCGAAGTCGTAGTCCTATCCCATCCAGAGGTCACCAGCGTGATGGATCGGGTAGCCGGCTTCAAGGAAGAGATCGCCAGGCATCCTGAAATCGCGATCGTGGCCGAGCTTTCTGCCGGCGGAAAGCGCGAGAGAGCCGTCCGCGTCATGGAGGACCTCCTTCAGTCGCATCCCGAGCTCGACGGCGTCTTCGGGATCAATGACGACACAGCCTTGGGTGCCCTGGCTGCCATCGAAGCGGCGGGCAAGCTCGAACAGGTCCAGATCGTCGGGTACGACGCGACGCCCGAAGCCCGTGAAAAGATCAAAACCGGGGCCATCTACGGTGATGTCATCCAGAACCCCAGGCTTATCGGCCAGCTCACCATTCGAACCATCCGCGATGCGTTAAGCGGAAAGACCGTCCCCGACGTCATTCCGGTCGAGGTCGGTACGTTCACCGCGGAGTCAGGTTAGGCCATGCCTACGCCCCCGCCTCGTTTATGTTGTAATCGGATGCGCAAGGCGTTTCCCGGCGTGTTGGCTCTTGACGATGTGAGTCTCCACGTAGGGCGAGGTAGTGTTCACGCCGTCGTTGGAGAGAATGGAGCCGGCAAAAGTACGCTGATCAAGATTCTGTCCGGTGCGATCGAAGCCGACGCTGGCGGAATCGAGATCGACGGTTACCCCGTCAGCATCACCGACGCCCGGACCGCCCAACGTGAAGGCATCGCCACCGTCTACCAGGAATTCAACCTGGTCCCTCACTTGTCCGTAAGCGAAAACATCTTCCTGGGTCGCTGGCCGCGATCTGGGATGACGCGTTTCGTGGATTTTCCTTCGCTCCACGCCCAGGCAACCGGTCTTTTGGCGACACTCGGAATCCGGCTCCCCGTACGCAGCCAGATGAGCACCTTGACTATCGCCCAGCAGCAGATGGTCGAAATTGCCAAAGCTCTGTCACTCAATGCACGTATTCTGATCTTGGACGAACCCTCAGCCGTTCTAACATCCCATGAGCTTGACGCCCTGTTTACACTGATTCGGGACCTGAAGGCTCAGGACGTCAGCGTGATCTACATTTCCCACAGGCTTGACGAGGTCTTCAAGATCGCGGATACGGTCACCGTCCTGCGGGACGGGAAGCATATATCGACCCGCCCCGTTGATCAGACAAGCCGCGATCAGCTCATCGTAGAAATGGTCGGACGACCGCTAAAGGACGAATTTCCCAGACGGTCGCATTCGCCTGGTAGTATTGCTCTGCGCGTCGAGCACCTTCGTGCCGGCGATCGGTTTACGGACGTCAGCTTCGACGTGCGAAAGGGCGAGGTCTTTGCACTCACCGGTCTGGTCGGAGCAGGGAGGAGTTCCGTGGCGAAGACCGTCTTCGGTGCCGTTCGGGCTGACGTGGGTTCCGTGACGGTCGGCACCCAACATGGTCCCTTCACAAGCCCGAGGAAGGCCATGGCGGCGGGAATCGTCATGCTCCCCGAAGATCGCAAGCAGGAGGGGCTCTTGCTGGAGCGCAATCTACGAGAAAACGTGTCGCTGGCCCATCCTCGGGCGAGCGCGACCGCAGGCTTTGTTCGGTTCCGCCGCGAACGGGCTCTCTCTCGCAACCTGATGAAAGACCTGCAGATCAGGGCTGTCAGCACCGAGTCGCTGGTCGAGACCCTAAGCGGTGGAAACCAGCAAAAGGTCCTGCTCGCTCGATGGATGTCACGCCCACATCGGGTCGTCTTCTTCGACGAGCCGACGCGGGGCATCGACGTCGGCGCAAAGTACGAGATCTACACCTTGATCAACCGTCTGGCTGCTGAGGGCAGCGCAGTCGTGATGATTTCATAGGAGCTCCCTGAGGTCATCGGGATGGCTGACCGGATAGGGGTCATGTATGCTGGACGGCTGACCGGGATCCTAGCCAACGGTACACGCAACGT
>CAYOQG010000266.1:0-8034 GCA_964405925.1 uncultured Phycisphaeraceae bacterium
ATTACATTCCGCTCGCGGCGGCGAAACGCCGCCCCACCCCCCTCGGCAAAAATCGCGACGATGGATTTGCCCGCCCGGGCGGCAATAACCTCATCCGTATCAACGTGTTCCCCCCCGCGGAGTTTGACCAACTCACGGGCCACGACTGACTTTCCGCAGCCGCGTAGTCCGATAAGAGCGATGGTACGGCCCTGCTTTTGTTCAATGTTGTCGGCCATAGGGGGCTTCATCACGCTTTAGGATCTCACGGGTGATCAAGTCCGGTGCTTCCCGCAAATCCGGCCGAAGCCCCGTCCATAGTTCATATTGCCTTGCTGCTTGGCGCACGAACATATCGACGCCGTTGACGGTTGCGCAGCCCATTTCGGCAGCGTCGGCCAGCAGGCGGGTCTGCAACGGGTTGTAGATAACATCGAAGACGAGACGGTAACCAGCAAGCGAGTCCTTCGGCATGGGCGATTCGTCCAAGTCAGGCCACAGGCCGATACTTGTGCAATTGATGAGTACCCGCCCGCGACCTCCAACACGGTCTTCCCAGGGAGCTGCTCTCGCACCGTACTGGCTGGCCATGCTCTGGCTCTTCTCTGGTGATCGACCAAAAACTGTCGTGTCACACCCGAGCTCATACAGTCCATGGAGCACCGCCCGAGCAGCCCCTCCAGCGCCCAGAACATGTACGGATAGACCAGCACAGTCGGCTCGAGAGCAGCCCAAAGCCTCGATCATAGACGAAGTCGCAGCCCAGCAGTCCGTGTTGAATCCCCGAACGCCGTCCTCCTGAAAGGCAAGCGTGTTCACTGCACCAATCCATGATGACATTGAGTCGGCACCATTTGCAACCCACTTCAAGGCCTGCGTTTTGTGCGGAACCGTGACACTGAATCCCGCAATGTCAAGCCACGACCTCTTCCGGCAAACATCCAGAAACTCCGACACCGCATCCCCGCCCGCGCGGACACGAAGCGGCAGGTAGACTGCATTCATGCTTGTCTCAGCAAACCAGCGATTGAACAACGTTGGACTCATCGAATGGGCCACGGGATCTCCAAGCACACCGTACACCTTCGTCGACGAGTCAATCGCGGACCAGCGGTAACGATGGACCATCTGGTCAAGGGTCACCTGGCCCGGTGCCGTGATCGAATCCGGTTCGATCGAACAATAGGTCGCAAAAGAGCCCAGCTTCCTGGCCAGGACCCGTGTCCACAGACCGTCCTCACCCATTGCGATGACCATGGTTCGCTCAGCGTGTCTTCGCATCTGGTCAAGTGCGTCAAAGCTGTCACCGATGTGGTTCGCCTCGTAGGCCACTTTGGCTGCGGAAAGCTCCGGTACCTTCAACATCTCGCCAAGCCGGGCGGCCAGGTCTGACGGCGGGCCTTTGAGATCGTGGGCCGACAGAATCAGCCGATGTCCGGAACCGTCAGTCCTGGCGGAGGCTAACATGACCTTCTGGCGGATGTTGCTGGAGCGCCGCCAATCGGCGTACTCGAAATCGACGTACGCGTCCGTCCCGCGTGCGGCCGCCAGCAGCATCGATACGCGTTCCATCGTGTCGCCGCGAAAGTGGCCGCCCTCGTCTGCGCTGCGGCAGGTCACGATCCAGGTCCGGTCTCGGATCTTCTTCAAGTACGCCGCAAGCTGGGTAGGGTCTTCATCGAACGTGTCGATCCGAACCTCGACAGCCTCAGCTCCCGCCGCCCAGGCCTGGTCGGCGCGCACGCTCAGGTCACGGAGGTTGTCGACGGCGATCGACGCCACAAGAAGCGTCATGAGCAGCTCCGCAGACTTCAATAACGGAACCCAGAGCATACCTTACCAGCCCGGTCGCGTTCAGCCAATGTTGGGCGAACGCCTGTCGGTCTCGGGGGCACCGAGGGACGCCACTGCAGGCATGCTTACACTCCAATCCTCCTCCTCCGGCGCGTGTCAACGAGCCGCCGATGAAATAGACTGACTTACCGCACGAATACCGACCTGGATAGACAGCCGTGAACAGACTGCTGGCCGTAAACAGACTTCGATGGTATCTGCGCCTCCCAATCAAGTGGGTGGCGTTCGCACTCACGGTGCTGATCGTCTGCTTTCCGTACCCCACTCGGCTGGTCAAACACATCAAACACTGGTGTGACCCGAATGCGCTGATCGAGCCTGAAGCAGCCGCCCTTGGGCCGCTGGTGGAAGAGGTTCGACAGCTCCTGAGCCCCGATCTCACATCGCGTCAAGTGCTGGGTCGCGTGGAGCGTTTCGTCTACCAGAAGATTCCCTACGAGTGGGATTGGAATACGTGGGGCACGGCTGACTACTTGCCGACAGTTGACGAGGTGCTCGAGATGGGCAAGGAAGACTGCGACGGCCGCGCCGTGGTAGCCGCGTCGATCCTGCAGAACCTCGGTTACAAGGCTCAGCTCGTTACAGACTTCGCTCACATGTGGGTCAAGACAGATCACGGCGAGATGATGGCACCGGGCAAGCAAAAGGCACTCACTGCGACGGACAAGGGACTTCGTGTGGATGTCAAAGCGCTAACCACCGTTCCTCGATCGCTCGCCTATGGGATCGCCGTTTTCCCGCTGCCTCGCGAGTTGATCATTCTGGTGGTCACGTGGTTGCTGATGCTTAGACCGGGTTGTGGGACACTGGTTGGTTGTTGCGGCGTCGTGCTGTTGTTGGCTGGTTTGCTGCTGTTGCGCGTCGGCAGTCATGATTACCAGCATCCGAGGGACTGGGTCCAGAGTGCGGGAATTGTGGGGTGGTTGGCGGCGTTTACGCTACTGTTTGTCTGGGGCAGGTATTGCGTGCGACGGACCGCCCACGTTTCACCACCGGCCATTGCGAGTGACGAATCCGACGGGACCCTGTAAGTACTTGTCGAACTGCCTGCGGCTGGGTTCCACAATGTCGATGGGAAAGATAGCATATTTTGTACAGGCTGGGTGTGGCTCTGAGTAGGAGGATGTATCCGATGAAACGGTATTTGTTGACAATGACTGTTGCCATTATGGCACTGATGACCGCCGTGCCAACGGCACAAGCACAAAACCCGCTGGATGCCATTCGCAACTTTGGCAAAACCAAGGTCAAAGAGACAAAGAGCGAGATCGCCTATTTCAAGATCAAGGGCGAACTCACGGAAACGCCCGTTAAAATGCCGCCCTTGTTCGGCAGTGAACCACCTTTGTCACTCAAGTCGCTGCTGGAACGGTTCAAACGGGCCCGGCAAGATCCGAACGTCGTGGCCGTGGTCGTTGATCTCCAGGAGGCTGCGTTAGGACTGGCCCAATTGCAGGAGATTCATGCGGCGCTGCGGAAGTTTGCCGCCGTCGACAAGGAGGTGTTCGTCCACGCCGACACCCTGACGACGGGCAGATATGCAGCCGCAACGGGGGCGTCGCATATCAGTGTCGTACCGACCGGCGATGTCTGGCTTGTCGGGCTGTACGGCGAATCGCCCTATCTGCGTGGAATGCTGGACAAGATCGGCTGCATCCCCGATTTCGAGCAGTGTGGTGATTACAAGTCCGCCGGAGAGATGTTCACGCGGACTGGGCCATCGAAAGAAGCTGATGCAATGCTCAACTGGTTACTGGATGGCCTCTACGATGACCTGGTCAAGCTCATCGCTGACAGCCGCAGCATATCGACGGACAAGGTCCGGGAGCTCATTGACAACGGTCCCTATAACGCCGAGGAGGCCCTTGAGGCGGGACTGATCGATTCCATCCAACACCGACAGGATTTCATCGCTGATCTGATGAAGCGGTACGGCGACGGTGTCAAGGTCGTCATGGACTACGGCAGAGAGGATGAGTTCGACATCCCCGATGACAACTTCTTCGCCTTGGTCGAGTTCATGATGAAGATGTTCCATCCCTCACCGAAGACATTCACCGAACCCAGCGTCGCCATCGTCTATGTAGAGGGCGTCATTGTGCCCGGTGCTGCGGAGCCGTCACCGTTCGGTTCAACCGCCGGGGCGTTTAGCACGACGATCCGCAAGGCTTTGGACAAGGCCGCTGAGGACGACTCGGTCAAAGCCGTCGTGCTTCGGGTCGATTCACCGGGCGGTTCAGCCCTTGCCTCAGAGATCATCCTCGATGCGAGCAAGCGGGTGGCGGCCAAGAAACCACTGATCGTTTCCATGGGCAACGTCGCAGGAAGCGGTGGTTACTATGTCGCTTGCGGGGCGGAGACGATCTTCGCGGACAGCAGCACGATCACGGCCTCGATCGGCGTGATTTCGGGCAAGATCGTGACGACTGGGATGTGGGAGAAGCTCGGTGTCAGTTGGCATCCTCAGCAGCGAGGTGCGATGGCAGCCTTGCTGAGTTCCGCCGCTCCCTTCAATGACGCCGAACGTGCCAAGCTCCGTCACTATATGGATACAGTCTACGACATCTTCAAGAATCACGTGACCGCGGCGCGAGGCGATCGTCTCGCCAAGCCAATCAATGAGCTAGCCGGAGGGCGGGTCTTTACCGGCGCCCAGGCACTGGAGCTTGGCCTTATCGACAAGATTGGCGGCCTTGACGACGCCATCAAATTCGCAGCAAACCGGGCCGGTCTGGGCGAGTACGAAATCCGCGTGATTCCAGAACCACCGAACATCTTTGATCTGCTCATCGGAAACATGAAGGAGGACGAGTTCGCCCGGATGGGATCCGATGAAACGCTGGCCCTCATAGATCACCCGCTGTTTCGGGCGATGCTCCCGACATTGGCGAAGACGGATCCGCTTCGCTATCGAGCCATCCTGCAGGCATTGAGGCGGATCGAGCTGGTGCACGACGAGGGCATCGTCATGATGATGCCCTTCGACCTCGTGATTCGCTAAAGCTGGGTTTTTGAGAAGCCTCGCCCGCTGCAGTCGAACAATCGTGTGGCACGGGTCTGCCGATGAGGCGGACCCGCGCCATATACCCGAGACGCGCAGGTATTCTTCTAGGATTCTTCGTTTAGGTCAGGTCACTGGCCCAGTTCTTGGCTCCTCTTACACGCGGCTGCCACAGCTTGACAAATGTGGTCGAAGACATGAGTCTCTGCCATGCACGCCATCGCTGCCTGTGTCGTTCCACCGGCTGAGGCGACCTTCTCACGGAGCACGTCGGGCGGTTCGCCCGACTCCAACATCATCCGCGCCGCCCCAAGACAAGCCTGCTTGGCCAGGATGTCTGCCTGTTGACGCGGGAGCCCAATGCGAACACCCGCCTCGGTCAAGGCTTCGATAAAGAAGTAGAAGTAGGCTGGTCCCGTCCCTGACAGAGCGGTGACGGCATCCATTTGCGATTCATTGTGAATGACGACACATCGCCCTCCGGCTTCGAAGATGCGCTGAGCCCGCAACAGGTCCACGTCTTGGGCGAACTGCCCCTTGCACACCCCAGCCATGCCTGCACCAACGTGACTCGGTAGGTTTGGCATCGCCCGGACGACTCTGGCCTGGACGTGCGGAAACATTCTCTCGATGGAAACCGTCGAAACACCGGCCATGATCGAGACAATGAGATGGCCCTGCCGAACCTCCCGAACGATATCGCGGCACACCCCAACGTACTGTTGTGGTTTGACGGCCAGGATCAGAATGTCGCTGTTCGGGACGAGATGGCGGTTATCGTCGGTCACATCAATGTTGAACCGCTCCGCGAAGAGCCGACGACGTCGCTCGAGCGGATCCGAAGCTATGATCCGGTCGGCGAAGAGGATCGTGTTGCGAAGGATACCGTGAACGATCCCCTCTGCCGCATTCCCCGCGCCGATCACACCGATTTCGTATTGGGCGGTCATGGGTACAATATCGACATGCTCGAAATCGGCAGTGAGGAAAACAGCGTCATCCTACCCGTCAAAGTCGTCCCCGGGGCCTCCCGCACCCGCTACCTCGGTGAGCTCAACGGACAGGCCAAGATCACCGTGGCAACCCCCGCGGAGCGGGGTAAGGCCAACAAGGCACTAATCGCGTTTCTCGCCAAGGTTATCGGTGTGCCCAAGCGGGAAGTGGTGATTATCGGGGGTCACACGTCGGAGCAAAAGAAAATCAGGATCGCACACGTGACCGTCGACGCCGTCCGCACCGCGCTGGCACGTGCCCGATCCTGACTATTGACATCCCTATTACCGAACGAGCGTTTTTGTAATCGCTCGGTCTATCCGCCGAACGAGAACATCCCGCCAATCTGCTCGTGCACCTCGATCGGCGCATACACGATCAGCGACCTGTTGAATACGCGGATCACGTTCTGTCCACCGCCCGTACCACCGGCGCTGCCCGCTTGAGACCAGGTCCCCGGAGCAACCACGTCGCGAATCAGCGTGGCCAGCTCCTCCAACCTCTCCTGCAACTCCTGCTCCGCCTGCTCGCCGCCAGTCTGCTCCTCCTGACCGCCTGCACTTCCGGAGAAGACGGACTGCCCAGTGCCACCACCCTGACCACCAGCGTTCTGCAGATCGATCACGGGCGCACCACGGCCGAAATCCGGTATACGGAGCATAATGTCCGTCGCATCATAGACGCGAAGATGACGCGTCCGCTCGAAGTCCGCTCGTGTCGAGATTCGAAGTGTGTTACCCCAGGCCCGCAGACGGATCTCGCCATCCTCCGAAAGCGTCTCAAGCAACTCACTGAGCACACCACCAACCGTTGTGTTGTTCAGCTGCAGGGTCACTAGCGTGTCACGATCGACACCTTCGACGCCAAGGGGGCCCCACCGCGGTACAATGTTGACGGCGTTCCCGCCCTCCTGTTTAAGCCATGAGATGACTTCCTCGAACGGCGTGTCCTGCCAATCAACGCTCTCGACACGTCTGCTTAGAAGGGCAACCCCCGGGGCGCGCCCCATCGCCAACGCGCCCGGTATCCCCGTCGTACCGAGCTGTGCGAACGGCGACGGCCCGGAAGAGGAATCCTGGGCGAATACGGAACCCGGCAAAGCCAACAGGCCAAGCATAACGGCCGTCCAGACATGTCTCATCATCGGTGTTCACCTCCGTTGGAAGGATCCGAACCGCAGCGCCGGCCATCGCCCTGACTCCCGTCCTACCCGAAGCACGAGTGACGAACCGACGGAAAACACCCAATCACTCCAAGTTTACACCGGAGAATCCGTGGAGGCCAACTGTCGCCCAGAGTTTTTTGGGACCGCCGCGCAACGGAGCTGTTGCTTCGTGCAATTTCACTCGGGATTAGGGGTAGGCCAACTCCAGGATCAAGGCCATCTGCCATCGCCGCCAACGTACACCCTCAGTGTACTTATTTATCCTGTCGGACCAACCGTGGTGGCAAGGCAAGGGCTCGCCGTGGCGCTGGCGCCCAGGTGCGACGCAGTGGTCCCGCTCAAGCGCCCGCCAAGCTCAAGCAAAACCTGCTCGGGCAGGTCGGAACAGAGTATGTACGTCTGCGGGCCGTCATGCCACGCCACTACGCAAAGTGGATCAGAGTCGGACGATACAAAATAGCCTTCGTCGCCCGTACCTCCGCCCTCCTCAGCCCCAATCTCCGCCCAACGACCCACCGTGAACAGGGACAGGAGCTTACCGGTAGCAATCGACCGGTAGATCACATGGGCACCGGGCCTTCCTTTGACCCCACACGAATCCGCACCGGCGAATTCCAGGCCCAGACCGAAGAGGTCCGGCGCGAGCACCTTCAGGTTAAGCCGTGCGGAGAGACGCTCAGCAACAACGGGCAGGTCTCGCGAAAGGGACGGATCGAAGTGGTCTCTCCCTCGATGTCCGACGCAGTAGCGGTGCTGCTCCCGTACATCTGCGGCCACACGGCCAGGAACCACCAGATGGACATCCGTCCTTGGTCCTTGCCTGGGCCAAAGCTGCCACGCAACGAAAGCAGCCAGCAGAGCCGCCGCCATGCCAAGCGGGGCGGCGATCCTTCCCACCCAAAGGCGGACATCAGGGGCCACAGGCGTCAATGCCCCGGAACCGGGTTGCCCCGCGTCAATCTCCAGCGCATGCAAGACCCGCTTGCGCATGTGCTGGGGTGCGCAGACACCACCGTAGACCCGCCTCAAAGCGGCCTTCAAC